>JAJXWU010000036.1 GCA_021781425.1 Pseudomonadota bacterium | reverse complement strand
GGGACGATAGGTCACGTGGACCACGGCAAGACGACGCTGACGGCGGCGCTGACGAAGGTGGGCGCGGAGCGTTTTGGCGGCGAGTTCAAGGCGTATGACCAGATCGACGCGGCGCCGGAAGAGAAGGCGCGCGGGATCACGATTTCGACGGCGCACGTGGAGTACGAAAGCCCGAAACGCCATTACGCGCACGTGGACTGCCCGGGACACGCGGACTACGTGAAGAACATGATCACGGGTGCGGCGCAGATGGACGGTGCGATCCTGGTGGTTTCGAGTGCGGACGGCCCGATGCCGCAGACGCGCGAGCACATTTTGCTGGCGCGGCAGGTGGGTGTGCCGTACATCGTGGTGTACATGAACAAGGCGGACATGGTCGACGACGCGGAGTTGCTCGAGCTGGTCGAGATGGAAGTACGCGACTTGTTGACCAAGTACAGCTTTCCGGGCGACAAGACGCCGATCATCAAGGGATCGGCGCTGAAGGCGCTGGAAGGTGACCAGAGCGAGATCGGCGTGCCGTCGATCATCAAGCTGGTGGATGCGCTGGACAGCTACATACCGGAGCCGGTGCGCGTGCTGGACAAGCCCTTCCTGCTGCCGGTGGAAGACGTGTTTTCGATCTCTGGAAGAGGCACGGTGGTGACCGGACGCGTGGAGCGCGGGATCGTCAAGGTTGGGGACGAAATCGAGATTGTGGGTATCCGGCCGACGCAGAAGACGACGTGCACGGGCGTGGAGATGTTCCGCAAGCTGCTGGACGAAGGGCGGGCTGGCGACAACGTGGGCGTGCTGCTGCGCGGCACCAAGCGCGACGAGGTGGAGCGCGGCCAGGTGCTGTGCAAGCCGGGGAGCATCACCCCGCACACGGATTTCGAGTCGGAAGTGTACGTACTGAGCAAGGAAGAGGGCGGTCGGCACACGCCGTTTTTCAAGGGCTACCGTCCGCAGTTTTATTTCCGCACGACGGACGTGACGGGCGCGGTGGAGTTGCCGGCGGGGGTCGAGATGGTGATGCCGGGCGACAACATCAAGATGGTGGTGAGTTTGATACACCCGATCGCGATGGAGGAAGGCCTGCGCTTCGCGATTCGCGAAGGCGGCCGCACCGTCGGCGCCGGCGTCGTGGCGAAAATCATCAAATAAGATCGGCATCCAATAAGATCGGCATCAAGTAAAAACCTACGCCAGTAGCTCAATTGGCAGAGCAGCGGTCTCCAAAACCGCAGGTTGGGGGTTCGAGTCCCTCCTGGCGTGCCACTCGGGTGCCGGGGTAATCGGCCCGAAGGTAAAGCGAGACACATGAACGTCAAGGCAGAACAAGTAGGCGGTAATTCCGCGGCCGACATCGCGAAACTGACGCTGGCGCTGATCGTGCTGGCGGCGGGCGTGGTCGCGTATTACTGGTTCAACGGCCAGCCGTCCTGGCAGCGCCTGCTCATGCTGATCGGCGGGTTCGTGATCGGCGGCGCAATCGGCTACCCGACGCACAGCGGCCGCCAGCTCAAGGAGTTCCTGAGCGAGTCGGTTTTCGAGATGCGCAAGGTGGTATGGCCGACGCGTCAGGAAACCATTCAGACGACCATCGTCATCATGGTGGTGGTCGTGGTCCTTGCGCTGCTGCTGGGATTGATCGACCTGATCCTGAAATGGGCGATCCTCGATCATCTGCTGAATCTTGGGAAATGACGATGGCGGAATCCGCAAGCAAACGCTGGTACGTGGTGCACGCCTACTCGGGCTTCGAACACCAGGTAGCGCGCGCGCTAAAGGAGCGCATCGCGCGTGCCGGCATGCAGGAAAAATTCGGCGACGTACTCGTGCCGACCGAGGAAGTGGTCGAGATGCGCGGCGGGCAGAAGCGCAAGAGCGAACGCAAGTTCTTCCCCGGCTACGTGCTGGTGCAGATCCAGACCAACACCGAGCACAAGGCTCTGAAGATCGACGATGAATCCTGGCACCTGATCAAAGAAACGCCCAAGGTCATGGGATTCATCGGCGGTACTGCCGACAAGCCGTTGCCGATCAAGGACAGCGAGGCCGACGCGATCCTGCAACGCGTGCAGGAAGGTGTCGAGAAGCCGCGCCCGAAGGTGCTGTTCGAGCCGGGCGAGATGGTGCGCGTTACCGACGGCCCGTTCAACGACTTCAACGGCGTGGTCGAGGAAGTCAATTACGAGAAGAGCCGCCTGCGCGTGGCGGTGCTGATTTTCGGACGCTCGACGCCGGTCGAACTCGAGTTCGGCCAGGTCGAGAAGGCCTGATGGATTTACCGGTACGAATCATTCGTGCCGGTATTTGACGTAAGGTCGAGCCGCAAAGGCGGCGAGGGTCCGGCAGGGACGCCAGACGACAAACGCACCAGGGAAGGATCATACGAGGAGCCCGCAAAGGGCGCTTGAACTCGAAGGAGAATTGACATGGCAAAGAAAGTTGTCGGTTACATCAAGCTGCAGGTGAAGGCCGGTCAGGCCAACCCCTCGCCGCCGGTCGGCCCCGCGCTCGGTCAGCGCGGCCTGAACATCATGGAATTCTGCAAGGCGTTCAACGCCGCCACGCAGAAAATGGAGCCGGGCCTGCCGATCCCGGTCATCATCACCGCGTATTCGGATCGCACCTTCACCTTCATCATGAAGACGCCGCCGGCGACGATCCTGCTGAAGAAGGCGGCGGGCATCGAGTCGGGCAGCAAGCGTCCGAACACCGAGAAGGTCGGCAAGGTCTCACGCAAGCAGCTTGAGGAAATCGCCAAGGCGAAGGCGCCGGATCTCACCGCCGCCGACATGGACGCCGCCGTGCGCACGATCGCCGGCAGCGCGCGCAGCATGGGCCTGGTGACGGAGATCTGATCATGACGATGAGCAAACGCTACAAGGCCATGCAGGGCAAGACCCAGCTGGGCAAACTGTACGGTGTGGACGAAGCCTTGAAAATCGTCAAGGACAACGCCAAAACCAAGTTCGTGGAATCGGTGGACGTGGCGATCCGCCTCGGCATCGACGCGAAGAAGTCCGATCAGGGCGTGCGTGGGTCTACGCTGTTGCCGCACGGCACCGGCAAGACTGTACGCGTGGCGGTGTTCTGCCCTGCCGGCGAAAAGGCGGAAGCGGCCAAGGCTGCCGGCGCCGACGCGGTCGGCATGGAAGATCTCGCCGAGAAGATGCAGGGCGGGGATCTCGCCTTTGGCCGCATCATCGCGACGCCGGATGCGATGCGCGTCGTCGGCAAGCTCGGCCAGCTGCTGGGTCCGCGCGGCCTTATGCCGAACCCGAAGGATGGTTCGGTCACCGCCGATGTCGTCACCGCGATCAAGAACGCGAAGGCCGGTCAGGTCAAGTACCGCAACGACAAGGCCGGCATCGTGCATTGCTCGATCGGCAAGGCGAACTTCGAGGTCAACGCGCTCAAGGACAACCTGCATGCGCTGCTTGCCGACCTGATGAAATCCAAGCCGGCTTCGTCCAAGGGCGTGTTCGTGCAGAAGGTGTCGCTGTCGAGCACGATGGGTATCGGTGTCGGCGTGGATCAGTCCACGTTGCCACTGTAAGTTTTTCAAAAAATTTGAGGGCACCGGTTCATCGAAGGCGAACCGGGCGCCGTCAAAGACCGCAGGTGACTGCGTGTCGTGGCAGGGAAGCACTCGCCGGCAAGAAGCCCGCAGCGAGCGGCACAAGGTCTTAATCGAAACGGAAGACAGCCTGCGCAGATGGTGATGCCCACAGGATTTTCCTGCAGGCCACCAGTTCGGCATCGTCAGATGCCAGCGAATCCATACGGATGTCCGGATTCGACGTATCGCGGAATGCCGTGGCGCAGGAGCGCCGCGCTTCCTTCGGAAGGTAAAGCAATGGCACTCAATCTTGAGCAAAAGAAAGCCGTCGTTGCCGAACTGGCGAATGTGGCCGCCAAGGCGCACTCGTTGGTCGCCGCCGAGTACGCGGGTCTTACCGTGGAGCAGCTCACCGAGCTGCGCAAGAAGGCACGCCAGTCCAAGGTCTTCGTCAAGGTGGCGAAGAACACCCTGGTCTCGCGTGCGGTAGAGGGTACCGATTATGCGTGCGTCAAGGACGCGCTCACGGGTCCCATGCTCTACGCCTTCTCCAACGAGGATCCGGGTGCTGCGGGACGGTTGATCAAGGAGTTCGCGAAGGCGAACGAAAAGCTGGTCCCCAAGGTCGTTGCGATCGGCGGGCAGATGTACCCGGGCTCTCACGTCGAGAAGCTCGCGTCGCTGCCAACCCGTGAGCAGGCTTTGTCGATTCTTGCCGGTCTGCTGCTGCAGCCTGCAACCATGCTTGCTCGCGTCATGGCCGAGCCCGCGTCGCAACTCGCGCGCGTGCTGGGCAAGGTCGGCGAGCAGAAGAAGGCAGCTTGATCCCACATCCAGACGGCAACTTGTAGCTGTTCGATAAATTTTCAGGAGTAAATCAAAATGTCACTTAGCAACGATCAAATCCTCGAAGCAATTGCTTCCAAGCCGCTCATCGAGGTCATGGACCTGGTCAAGGCCTTCGAAGAAAAGTTCGGCGTGTCCGCCGCCGCTCCGGTGGCCGTGGCCGCCGCCGGCGGCGCTGCCGCCGGCGCCGCTCCGGCGGAGGAGAAGACCGAGTTCACCGTGGCCCTGAAGGCCGCGGGCGAAAAGAAGGTCGAGGTGATCAAGGCGGTACGCGCGATCACCGGGCTGGGCCTGAAGGAAGCCAAGGACCTGGTCGAGTCCGCTCCCGCCACCGTCAAGGAAGGCGTGAACAAGGACGATGCGGCGAAGTTCAAGAAAGAACTGGAAGCCGCCGGCGCGACCGTCGAGGTGAAATAAGCTGTACGCGAAGACGCCAGGCGCAAGCAGGCGTTGATCGGCCTGCCCCACCTCCAAGTCCTGCAAAGCGCGAGCTGTGAGCAATCGCGCCCGCAGAACTTGGAGGTGGGGCAGGCTTTGTCCGTTACGGCGGAGCCGTGAGCGGTCAGCGGTACCTGTTCGAGCGTACCGTTGACCCTTCACGATTCTTCCTTCCCGGCTGGCGTTTCGCGCCGGCCACGCAAAACCCGAGGTGGTGCTCACCATGAGTTATTCCTTCACCGAGAAGAAGCGCATCCGCAAGAATTTCGGCAAGCGTCCCCAGGTTCTGGACGTGCCGCCGCTGCTCGCGATCCAGACCGACTCCTACCGCGAGTTCCTGCAGCTGAACGTGCCGGAAAAACAGCGCGCCAGTCACGGCCTGCACGCCGCGCTCAAATCGGTGTTCCCGATTGTCAGCTATTCGGGCAATGCGGCGCTGGAATACGTCAGTTACCGCCTCGGTGAGCCGCCTTTCGATGAGCGAGAGTGCCGTTCGCGCGGCATGAGTTTCGGCGCGCCGCTGCGCGTATTGGTGCGCCTTGTCATCTACGACAAGGATTCGCCGGCCAGCAACAAGGCGGTCAAGTATGTGAAGGAGCAGGAAGTCTACATGGGCGAATTGCCGCTCATGACCGACACCGGCACCTTCATCATCAACGGCACCGAGCGCGTCATCGTCTCGCAACTGCACCGTTCGCCGGGCGTGTTCTTCGATCACGACCGCGGCAAGACGCATTCGTCGGGCAAGCTGCTGTTCAACGCGCGCGTCATTCCCTACCGCGGGTCGTGGCTGGATTTCGAGTTCGACCCGAAGGACTGCCTGTTCACGCGCATCGACCGCCGCCGCAAGCTGCCGGTGACGATGCTGTTGCGTGCGCTCGGTTACAACAACGAACAGATGCTCGACATCTTCTTCGAGAAGAACGTCTTCCATCTGGACAAGAAGAGCGGCGCACGCCTGGAACTGGTCGCCGAGCGTCTGCGCGGCGAGACCCTCAACTTCGATCTGCGCGCCGGCGACAAAGTCATCGTCGAGGCGGGCAAACGCATCACCGCGCGCCACGTGCGCGACTTGCACGCCTCGCGCATCAAGAATCTGGAAGTGCCGGACGAGTACCTTGTCGGGCGCATCCTCGCGCATGACGTTGTCGACAAGAAAACCGGCGAGGTGCTGGCCGCGGCTAACACCGAGCTGGACCTCGCCCATCTGGAGAATTTCCGCAACGTCGGCATCGACAGGCTGGATACGCTGTTTGTCAACGATCTGGACCGTGGACCGTACCTGTCAAACACCATGCGCATCGACCCGACCAAGACACCGCTCGAGGCGCTGGTCGAGATCTACCGCATGATGCGTCCGGGCGAACCGCCGACCAAGGAAGCGGCGCAGAACCTGTTCTTCAACCTGTTCTTCACGTTCGAGCGCTACGATCTTTCCGCGGTCGGACGCATGAAGTTCAACCGCCGCGTCGGGCGCAAGGAGATCACCGGCTCCGGCGTTCTATACGACGCCCAGTATTTCGGCTCGCGCAACGACGAGCATTCCAAGGGACTCGTCAAGAACCTCGGCAAGACGTCCGACATTCTCGACGTGCTCAAGGTGCTGATCGAGATCAAGAACGGCCGCGGCACGGTTGACGACATCGACCACCTCGGCAACCGGCGCGTGCGCTCGGTCGGCGAGATGGCCGAAAATACCTTCCGCATCGGTCTGGTGCGCGTCGAACGCGCGGTGCGCGAGCGCCTGTCGATGGCCGAGGCCGACAACCTGTCGCCGCAAGACTTGATCAATGCCAAGCCGGTCGCCGCCGCGATCAAGGAATTCTTCGGTTCCTCGCAACTGTCGCAGTTCATGGATCAGAACAATCCGTTGTCCGAGGTGACGCACAAGCGCCGCGTGTCTGCACTCGGCCCGGGCGGCCTGACCCGCGAGCGCGCCGGTTTCGAGGTGCGCGACGTGCATCCGACCCATTACGGCCGCGTGTGTACCATCGAAACGCCGGAAGGCCCGAACATCGGCCTGATCAATTCGCTCGCGGTTTACGCGCGCACGAATTCCTACGGCTTCCTCGAAACGCCGTATCGCAAGGTGCACAACGGCAAGGTCACCGACAAGACCGAATACCTGTCCGCGATCGAGGAAGGCGAGTTCGTGATCGCCCAGGCGAACTCGCCGCTCGACAAGAACGGCGCGTTCTGCGAGGACCTCGTCGCCTGCCGCTTCAAGGGCGAATCGGAACTGCGCCCGGCGGCCGACATTCAGTACATGGACGTCTCGCCGATGCAGACCGTATCGGTCGCCGCGGCGCTGGTGCCGTTCCTCGAGCATGACGACGCCAACCGCGCGCTGATGGGCGCGAACATGCAGCGTCAGGCCGTGCCGACGCTGCGTTCGCAGACGCCGCTGGTCGGCACCGGCATCGAGCGTCCGGTGGCGCGCGATTCGGGCGTCACCGCTGCCGCACGCCGAGGCGGCACGATCGACCAGGTTGATGCCGGTCGCATCGTCGTGCGCGTCAACGAAAGCGAGATCGGCGAGAACGACGCCGGCGTGGATATCTACACGCTGACCAAGTACACGCGCTCGAACCAGAACACCAACCTCAACCAGCGTCCGCTCGTGAACGTCGGCGACAAGGTGGCCAAGGGCGACGTGCTCGCCGACGGTTCCTCCACCGATCTTGGCGAACTGGCGCTCGGCCAGAACATGCTGGTCGCGTTCATGCCGTGGAACGGCTACAACTTCGAGGACTCGATCCTCATCTCCGA
>JAJXWU010000069.1 GCA_021781425.1 Pseudomonadota bacterium | reverse complement strand
TGCACTGGTACGAGACCACGCCACACGGCTTCGCCTTGCACGCCACGCCGCTGGATCTCGCGCCGCCGCTGCGCGGCCTGCGCGAGCAATCGCACGCGAGCTGGATTTTCACCTCGGCCACGCTTTCGGTCGCCGGCAGTTTCGAGCATTTTTCGCGTCAGCTCGGTCTGGACGATCCGGTGCAGGCGAATCTGCCGAGTCCATTCGACTATGCCACCCAGGCGCTTGCCTATCTGCCGATAGGACTGCCCGATCCTGTGGCGCCGGATTACACCGAGCGCGTCGTCGCCGCGGCGCGGCCGGTGATCGCCGCCGCGCGCGGCCGCAGCTTCGTGCTGTTCACCTCGCACCGCGCGCTGAAGAAGGCGGCGGATTTGCTGAACGATCTGCCGTATCCGCTGTTCGTGCAAGGCACGGCGCCGCGTCACCAGTTGCTGACCGATTTCCGCGAATCCGGCAACGGCGTATTGCTCGGTGCAGCCAGTTTCTGGGAAGGTGTTGACGTCGCCGGCGAGGCGCTATCCTGCGTCATCATCGACAAGCTGCCATTCGCCGCGCCGGACGATCCGGTGCTCGAGGCACGCCTGAATGCGCTGCGCGAATCCGGCGCCAATCCGTTCTTTGCCTGGCAGGTGCCGGCCGCGGCGATCGCGCTCAAGCAGGGCGCCGGGCGCCTGATCCGCGACGCCGGTGATCGCGGCGTGCTGATGCTCTGCGATCCGCGCCTGACCACGCGCGGCTACGGCAAGTTGTTCCTGCAAAGTCTGCCGCCGATGCCGCGCACGCGCGAACTCGCCGATGTGCAGGCGTTCTTCGGGGTCGACAATGCAGCGGTCTCCGACGCGTCGTTTGCCGACCCGGGCTGATGCGCGCATGAGCGAACGCGGGCAATCGTCGGCGCCGCGCCTCGAATTGAACGGCGCACCCGTCAGTGTGGACGATCTGCGCCATCCGCTGCAGACCAATTACGGCCATTTCACCGTGATGCGCGCGGAGGATGGATGCGTGCGCGGACTGGACCTGCATCTGGATCGACTGCAGTCGGCCACGCGCGAATTATTCGGCAGCGAACTCGACCGCGACGGCGTGCGCGGATATCTGCGTCACGTGTTGTCGGGTGCGACAGGTGCGTGGTCGGTGCGCGTCAACGTGTTCGCGCGCACCCTCGACCGCGAGCGCATGGACAAAACGGTCGATGCCGATGTGCTGATCGCGGCCAATCCCGCTTCCATTCCGGCAACGCAACCGCTGCGGGTCAAATCGTTCGTTTACGCACGCGAAACACCGCGAATCAAGCACGTCGGTACATTCGGGCTGTTCCTGCACCGGCGCCTGGCGCGGCAGGCCGGCTGCGACGACGCGCTGTTCGTCGATGCCGGCGGCCGCATCAGCGAAGGTTCGATCTGGAACGTCGGTCTCGTCGATCGCGACGGCACCGTCGTCTGGCCCGATGCGCCGCAACTGGACGGAGTCGGCATGCAACTGCTCAAGATCGGGCTGGCGAACCTGGGCACGCACCTGTGCGTGCGCCCGGTTTTTCTCGGCGAACTGGCCAGGTTCCGAGCCGCCTTCTTCACGAACGCCAGCGCGCCGGTGCGTGCGCTCGTCGCGATCGACGATTGCCGTTTCGACGTCGGCGTGGAAATCACGCAACGCCTGCTGGCGGCGTATCGATCCAATCCGCTGCAGGCGATCTGACCGGCAACCTGCAAGCCGCTATAAAAGGGGTCAGAGAACATTTCAGTTGACTTGCAACCGCTGCGGAAAAGGTGGTGGTGCCTCAGTTTCAAACTCCGTTCGCCCTGAGCGTAGCGCCGAAGGCGCGAAGTCGAAGGGCCAGCAGCGTTTCGACTCCGCTCGCTACGCGAGCTACGCTCAACGCGAACGGGTTAAATTCAAACTGAGACACTACCGAAAGGGTGGAAATGTTCTCTGACCCCTTTTACCGGTTACGATGCCGCCATGCCGAAGATTCTTGCCATTGAAACCGCCACCGAAGCGTGCTCGGCCGCGCTGCGCTGCGGCGACGCGCTGATCGAACGCAGCGAGATCGCGCCACGCCGCCACGCCGAATTGATCCTGCCGATGATCGAATCGCTGCTGGCCGAAGCCGGCATTGCGCGCGCGCAGCTCGACGGCATCGCCGTGGGCCGCGGCCCCGGCGCGTTCACCGGCGTGCGTCTGGCCATCGCTGTCGCGCAGGGCCTGGCGCTGGCGCTGGACATTCCAGTGGTGCCCGTTTCCTCGCTTGCCGCGCTCGCACAGGACGCCCCGTTTGGTGGCGCGGCGATTCTCGCCGTGATCGATGCGCATATGGGCGAGATCTATGCCGGCGCGTTCCGGCGCGGCGCGGATGGCCTTGTCGAAGCGCTCGGCGAAGAAACCGTCGGCAAGGCCGACGAGTTGATTTTGCCGCATCATGCCCGGGAAAGCGGGACGTGCGTCGTCGGCACAGGCTGGAAGTCGTATCGCGATGCACTCGCTCCGCGTCTATCCGCACCGCCCGTGTTTGCCGATGGTGCGCGCTATCCGCAGGCGCGCGCCATCGCGCGCTTGGCGGTGCCACTGTTCGCCGCCGGTCGCGGAGTCGCGCCCGAACAGGCGCTGCCGGTGTACTTGCGCGACAAGGTGGCATTGACGTTGGCGGAACAGAAGGCGCGCTGAATCAGGTGCGCTCGATCCAGATACTGCCGCCGGCGAAAGCGTGACCGCGCGGATGCGCCAGCGCCGCTTGCACCAGGTCCGGAAAACGCCAGAACGCGTAGCTGCAGCCGAACACGACACGGAATGCGCTGCTGTGCATGAGCAACGCGCGCAGCAGGTATTGTTCGTTCCAGCTTCGGTTTTCGTCGAGTACCCACTCGCGCGGGTAGTCATGTGGCAGGAAGATGTCGTGGATATGCACCCGCACGCCGGACGCAAGACGCGGCAGCACGTCGAAGTAGAGGAAATTCACATCGCTGCCGGTCTTGGCGACGTGCGAGGAGTCGATGAACAGAATATCGCCGGCTTCGAGTGCGGTGAATTCGTCGAGTGCGACATTTTGTACTTTTTCCTCGAGCAGCCGGCTCACGCCGGGCACACCGTCGCGCAGAAAGTCGCGCGGGTACGGCTCGATGCAGGTGATGTCAAGGCTGTTGTCGAGAAAGCGCCGGTTGATATCCGCTGCTAGCAATGTGGAGTACCCGGACCCGACTTCCATCAATTTCCGTGGCCGCCATTCATTAAGCAGAACGAAATACGCTCGCGCATCCAGCCAGCTGAATGCGGGATTTTGCGTGTAGAACTGCGCCGCCGGCATGGCCTCGTCGAGGTGCTCGCGATAATCGTAATGCGGCATCCAGCGTGGAAAGATTTCGCACAGAATACGTTCGTGACTCGCGTCGTCAAAATCGATGCCAAGAATCTCGGGTTTAGGCGGCCAGACGCGCGTGGCATTCAATTCCGCCGGATCGACTACCGGCGAATAGAAGTGGCCGTTGGGGTGGCAGGTCTGAATGCTCCGGGAATCCGGGGAGGGCGCTGTCACGGCAGCGGCGGCCTTGGTGCTGATAGATGCCCGTTGCCTGACATCAGATAATCCGGCATCAGATCGGAACGGGAATACGGTATCACGGTCACGCGCGAGGCAATGGGAATTCGGTGGTAACTGGGGATCTCGTGCAACAATCGCTGCAGGATGAAATCCTCCCGGTTGCGCTGCGCCTTGATCGATATCGGCTCCGTGCCTTGCGCGATCAAGGGCGTCAGGTCCGCGTACAAATGATTCTGCACGCGGCCGATATGGCGGATCTCGCGGATTTCTTGATAGCCATGTATTACGGCGACGATCGCCGCTAGACTGAAAGCCAAACGGGCTAGCGGTTTGGCTATATTCCAGACTGCCGCGACAAAGCCGCAGGCATAGGCAGCGGCGAGATAGCCGTAATGATTGGCGCTGACGCTCAGGATCAGAACCGGTCCGAGCGCGGCGAGCCAGCCGAGCCAGAATACAGCGAAGCGGCGCCAACCGGTGCTCGCCAGGGCAGCGGTGAATATCGCGAGACAAATTAGCGCCAGACCATTGGTCAGATGCCGGCGGCTGGCAAATATCTCGAAATGGCCCGTCAGAAACGGAAACACCGAGTATTCGGCGACTCGCGCGGGAAGGTTGGCGATGCTCCAGTGATAGCCGCTGGCGACGTCATGCGAAAACAGAATGGTCTGCAACCGCAAACTGAGATATACCAGCACGATGCCAGCAGAAGCAGCAAAAGCTGCGGCAACGACTCTGTCGCGCCGCCTGAGGGCAACGACCAATACGACGGCCGGAAAAACGACTGCTGACTCTTTGCTCATCAACGCCAGCGTTGTGAGCGCCGCGATGGGTAGCGCATGCAGGGCGCACAGCGCCCAGGAATCACTATGAGTTGGTCGGCTCAGAACAAAATCTGCGCCCATGAGCATAAAGATCAGACATAACGAATCCCCGATGGTGCCGACCCAGCCATGCGTGTAAACCGTGTAAGGAGTTAGCAGAAAAACCAGGCAGGCCATTGAGGCACGGTGAGGCTTCACCTCGAATTGCAGCAATACAGCGCGCAACAACCACGCGGCGGCCAACCCGAGCAGTACCCGCACCATGTGCATCAGGATGGGCTGGTAGCCGATGAAATGTGAAAGCAGCAACCAAAGGTTGAAGGTCAGCGGACGATATTGGAAAGGGGCGAAGTCGAACCACGCGCTCCACGGGACTTCTGCAAGAGCAGGCTTGTCGGCAAATGCCAACCATTGCAGCTCGTCGTGACTGAAATAGCCGGGATTGAGCACCAGCGGAAGAGAAATGAGACAAGCGATCAGCAGGAACCAGCGCGAGCTGTCCAGCATCCGATTGCCGAGGGATGTTGCTCCGGCGAAGTTACGCACCATCGAATGCAGGCTGTCGCCGATGGCATTGGCCGTGATTGCCAATGCCGATTCGATGCGCGCCCAGGAACCGCTGGCATGTTTTGCGCTGAGCAGGCCTTGCAACTGCTCGACATCCGCCTCGGTCAGCACGTGACCGGCCTTCAAATGCGCAGGCAGACTCGTTGCGTCGTCGGTTCGGGGCGGCGGTGTCGGAAACATAGTGAAACGAGAGGAGGCCGAGCAGCTATTTTGACATGCTTTGGCGCAATTCCGGCCGCGGCAACGCTTGTTAACGCGTCTTCCAACGCAAGGCCGGCTTCTCGACGAAATGCCAGGATGCGATGGCGAGTGCGAGCGCAATCGGCAGGCTCACCGCTAAGTTCACCCACGGATGCACCGGCTTGCCGATACTGACGGAAACAGCCTGCTGCACGGGAAAGCCCCACAGATAAAGGCCGTAGGAATAATCGCCGAAGCGGTTGAACCAGTGAAAGTTCGGCACATAGGCGAACCAGAAGCAGAAATAGGCGACGGTCAGGCCGAACAAGTACGGGAATAGAAAACTGTGGTGCGCCAACGCCGCGAAGAGAATCAAGGTCAGCATCAGCAACGAATTGACCGGGATCGCATCGCGGTTGACGAAGCCAAGCGTACCGATCAGGAACATGCCCGCCAGTGGCACGTGCGACGGATGAATGACCAATGGCAAGTGGTTGATTGCGACTACGCCGAAAACGAACAACGCGGCAAGGATGATATTGGCCAACCAGCGCCGACGCAGAATGCCTAGGGTACCGAGTATCGCGATCCACGCATACATGCGGATTTCTGCGGGCAACGTCCACAGTGAGCCATTGACTGCACCCGGATAAAAATTGTGCGTGAAGACACCCGGTAAGTTCCATTGCATGTCGCTGCCGAGTTTCAGATTTAGCCAGATGTAGTCCCAGGCTTCGCGATTGCGGACATAGTTCGATAACGAGAGTGTGGTGAACAGCGGGCCGAGCACGAGCGCGCACAAGATAACGCAGGTGACCAATGCCGGCAGGATGCGCAGCGCGCGTGCCTTGAGAAAGGTTTCCAGGTTGGCGCGCTTTAGATAGCTGCCGCAAACGAGGAATCCGCTGATCGCGAAGAACATGTCGACAGCGATGGAGCCGCTGTAGATACCGTAACCGAGCCCTCTTCGGGCGATGATGTCGCCATTATTTGGCATGCCGCAGAACGCGTAACTGTGGCCGTACATGACCATTGCTGCAGCGGCGAGGCGCAGCAGCAGGAAATTGTCCTGCCCATGATCGAAGTAGTCGGCGAGTGTGCGCCGCGGCGCGCTGAACCAGGCCGTGAATCTCATGCGTTCAACGCTTTATCGAGTGAACGGGTCAACCGCGGCGCTGCAGTGCGCAGCTTCACGTCTTCCGTAATCAATCGTTGGCCTTTTGCACCGGCAACGGCGAGGAAGTGCGCGTCATAGATCGTGATTCTGAAGCCGAACGCCGTATCCAGCGCGTCGCCGCGCGCAACTGCCTGCAGATTGGGCGCAAGGAACGCTTCCGCGGCCGACATATACCGTTTTGCATCGGCCCGCGAAGCCAAACCAGCGCGTTCGTAGGTCGCCAGCACGTTGCCGAATTCGATGAGCGCCAGCGGTTCAGTGCACCAGTCCGGGTCACGCTTTAGCAGGGCCTTCGCCGACGCGGTGAGACGGCCGTCGAGGAACAGTGAGGCGATGATATTCGTGTCGACGACGATCATGCGGCGGCGTCAATCGTCGCGGCCATGGGCGATCGCCGCCTCGATGTCGTCGATGTCAGGCTTGAAACCGCCGCGCAGCCGCAGCGGCTTGGGCAGGAGCGGAGCGGGCATCTTTTTCGCGGGCGTACGCATCCCGCGCTCGATCAGATCGGCCACTTCGTCCTTGAGTTTCCGGTGTGCGTGCACGGCGCGCAGTTTGACGCGGTGCATGAGATCGTCGGGCAGATCGAGCGTAGTTTTCATGACAGCCATAATCCCATAAAGCTGGTTTTATGGCAATTGCAGGTCAGCTGGTGCTGGCCAACACCCGCTCTATCCCCGCGCGCGTCTGCGCGCGCAGCAGGCGCGAGGCGAGCTTGCGCAGGCGTGCGTGATCGCAGGATGCAACCGCCTGGCGCACTTCCAGCAGCGAACTCGGATGCATGGAGAATCCGGTCAGGCCGAGTGCCAGCAGCAGCGGTGTGCAGCGCGTGTCGGCGGCCATCTCGCCGCACAGCGTTACCGGCTTCTTCGCGCGCGCGCCGGTGGCGATGATCTGCGCGAGCAGCTTGAGCACGGCCGGATGCAACGGATCGTACAGCTCGCCGAGCGCGTCGTTGTTGCGGTCGGCGGCGAGCAGGTACTGGGTCAGGTCGTTGGTGCCGATGGCGACGAAGTCCATGTGCCGGATGAGCGCTGGCAGGGCGATCGCCGCGGCCGGCACCTCGATCATCGCCCCGAGTTCGTAATGGTCGGCGATCTCGTGGCCGGAGCTGCGCAGTTCGCGCGCGCAGTCCTCGATCAAGGCGCGCACGGCGCGGATTTCCTGCGCGATCGTGACCATCGGCACGAGAATGCGCACGGGGCCGAATGCACCGGCGCGCAGGATCGCGCGCAATTGCGCGGCGAACACGGCCGGCCGGCGCAGCGTCAAGCGCACGCCGCGCACGCCGAGCGCGGGATTCGGTTCGGCCGTAAGCGCCAGGCCTGTGGCGTCGGCCTT
>JAJXWU010000129.1 GCA_021781425.1 Pseudomonadota bacterium | reverse complement strand
TCGGCCTCAACGGCGCGGGCAAGTCCACTGTGCTGCGCATCATGGCCGGGGTGGATACCGAGTTCAACGGCGAGGCGCGGCCGCAGCCGGGCATCAAGATCGGATATCTCGCGCAGGAACCGCAGCTCGATCCGGAAAAGACCGTGCGCGAGTCGGTCGAGGAAGGCGTCGCGGACATCACCGACGCGCAGAAGCAGCTCGATGCCGTGTATGCGGCGTATGGCGAGGAAGGCGCGGATTTCGACAAGCTCGCCACCGAGCAGCATCGGCTGGAAGCGATCATCGCCGCGAGCGACGGCCACACGCTGGACCGCACGCTGGAAGTGGCCGCCGAGGCGCTGCGGCTGCCGCCATGGGACGTCAAGATCATGACGCTCTCGGGCGGCGAGAAACGCCGCGTGGCGCTGTGCCGCCTGCTGCTGTCCAAACCGGACATGCTGTTGCTGGACGAGCCGACCAACCACCTCGACGCGGAATCGGTGGAATGGCTCGAGCAGTTCCTGCAGCAGTTCCCCGGCACCGTGGTCGCAGTCACCCACGATCGCTACTTCCTCGACAACGCGGCGGAGTGGATACTGGAACTCGATCGCGGCCGCGGCATTCCGTGGAAGGGCAATTATTCGTCGTGGCTGGAGCAGAAGGACGAACGCCTGAAGCAGGAGGAAGCGGGTGAAAAGGCACGTCGGCGCGCGATTCAGCGCGAACTGGAATGGGTGCGCCAGGGCGCGAAGGGCCGCCAGTCCAAGGGCAAAGCGCGCCTGAACCGCTTCGAGGAGCTGAGCTCGGTCGAATACCAGAAGCGCAACGAGACGAACGAGATCTTCATCCCCGTCGGCGAGCGTCTCGGCGACTCGGTGATCGAGTTCAAGAATGTAACCAAGTCCTTCGGCGACCGCATGCTGATCGACAATCTCAGTTTCAAGATTCCGCCCGGCGCAATCGTCGGCATCATCGGCCCAAACGGCGCCGGCAAATCCACCTTGTTCAAGATGGTCACCGGCAAGGAAAAACCGGATTCCGGTGAAATCGCGCTCGGCAAGACCGTGCAGCTCGCCTTCGTCGACCAGTCGCGCGAGGCGCTCGACAATGGCAAAACGGTGTGGCAGGAAATCTCCGGCGGAGCCGACATCATCACCATCGGCAAGTTCGAGACGCAGTCGCGCGCCTACATCGGCCGCTTCAACTTCAAGGGTGCCGACCAGCAGAAGATCGTCGGCACGCTCTCCGGCGGCGAACGCGGCCGCCTGCATCTGGCCAAGACCCTGCTCACCGGCGGCAACGTGCTGCTGCTCGACGAACCGTCGAACGATCTCGACGTGGAAACCTTGCGCGCGCTGGAAGAGGCGCTGCTCGAGTTCCCCGGCAGCGCGATGGTGATCTCGCACGACCGCTGGTTCCTCGACCGCATCGCCACGCACATCCTCGCCTTCGAGGACGACGCGCACGTCGAGTTCTTCCCCGGCAACTTCCACGAATACGAAGCGGACAAGAAGGCGCGCCTGGGCGAGGAAGCGGCCAAGCCGCACCGGATCAAGTATCGGAAGCTCGCGTAAACATGTCCTTTGTTTCCGCAATCGACACGGCGACTCGGCGCAACGCATCGCTGCTTTGCGTCGGCCTCGATCCGGAACCGGCGAAGTTTCCGGCGCATCTGCGTGGACGGACCGATGCCGTCTTCGAATTCTGCCGTGCCATCGTCGATGCCACCGCGGACCGGGTGTGCTGCTTCAAGCCGCAATTCGCGCACTTCGCCGCGCAGCGCGCGGAAGGCGCACTGGAACGCCTGATCGCGCACATCCACGAGCAGCATGCCGGCGTGCCGGTGATCCTCGACGCCAAGCGCGGCGATATCGGCTCCACCGCGCAGCACTACGCGGCCGAAGCGTTCGAGCGGTACGGCGCCGACGCGGTGACGGTGAATCCCTATCTCGGACGCGACTCGGTGCAGCCGTTTCTCGACCGCGCGGACAAGGGCGTGATCGTCTTGTGCCGCACATCGAATCCCGGTGCACGGGATTTGCAAGACTTGGGCGTCGGCGGGCGGCCGCTTTACCAGCACGTCGCGCAACTCGTTGCGCGCGACTGGAACGCGAACGGCAACTGCGCGCTGGTCGTCGGCGCGACCTATCCCGAGGAACTGCGCGAAGTGCGGGCGCTCGTCGGCGACATGCCGATACTCGTGCCGGGGGTGGGGGCGCAGGGCGGCGATGTCGAGGCCGTGGTGCGTAACGGCAAGAATGCGCAGGGCGCCGGACTCATCATCAGTTCCTCGCGCGCAATCCTGTATGCCGGATCGGGCGAGGATTTCGCCGCTGCGGCACGGCGCGAAGCGCAGAAGCTGCGCGAGGCGATTGATCGCTGGCGGTGAGATTCATTCGCCCTGAGCGTAGCGCCTAAGGCGCCAAGTCGAAGGGCAGCGGCGTTTCGACTCCGCCGGCTTTGCCGGCTACGCTCAACGCGAACGGGAAAATTTCCTGAGCCAAACCCAAGCGTAACGCGGCGTGAGCAGCGCGTAGTGCGCGCACAGCCCGCCCCACACGAGCGTGCGCCAGAGCGGATTGCGCGCCGCCGGATCGAATTTGCGAAACCAGCGCCACATGCCGCGATGCTTGTGATACGCGACGAAGAACGGGCGCGCGCGGCTCGAGGTTCCCTTCGCATGCACGATGCGCACCGCGTTGGCGCAGGCAACGCGCCAGCCCGCAGTGCGCACGCGCCGGCACAGGTCGAGGTCCTCGCCGTGCAGGAAATAGCCTTCGTCGAAGCCGCCGACCGCAGCGAACACGGCACGCGGCAGCAACATCGTCGCACCGGAAACGGCGTCGACCGTCTGCACCTCGGATCCGTCCGACGAAATGTCCACGCCCGCCAATGCAGGCCAGCGCCGCGCGAATCGCGCCAAGCCGCTCATGCTCATCACGCAGCGGCGCAAAAACGGATCGCGACGCCGGCTGGCCGGCTCCGGCGTGCCGTCGGCGGCAAGGATGGCCGCGCCAAGCAGGCCGATATCCGCTGCCATGCACCCGCGCAGACGCGCGATGGAATCCGCTTCGATGCGGCAATCGGGATTGAGGAACAGCAGCCTGTCGCCGCGCGCCTGCGCCGCGCCGCGGTTGCAGCCGGCGCCAAAGCCGAGATTCCTGCCGTTGCGCAGGATGCGCAGCCGCGCATCGCTCGCCCAGCGTGCGGCGATCGCCTCGATGGAACCGTCACGCGAATCGTTGTCGCTGACGATGACCTCGACCGCCGCCGTGCCGGTGAGAACACTCGCGACGCAGACGCCAAGGTCTGCGCCACTGTCGGCGGCGACGATGATGACGCTGGTCGGCCCCGGATTGTCCGCCACGATGCGCGCGCCGCTCAGGTCTGCGCGAGCAGCTTGTCGCCCTGCTCCGCGGCATGCGCCCACAATGCCGGCCAGTGCTCGCAGCAATCGGCCAGCGTATTGCACTCTTCCGCGAGCGCACGCGCGCAGCCGGGCGCGTCGATGTCCTCGGCCCACTCGCCCAGCCGCGGTGGCGCGTTGGCCAGCAACGCCTTCGCATTCGCCTGCACGATCTCACGCGCGTCCGCCAGCCACCAGACCGGCGCTTCCGGCACGCCCTCGATCTGGTGCTGGAGATTGTCGATGATGTTCGCGCGCACGTAGCTCAGGTACTCGCGCAGGTGCGCGATGCGCGCGTTTTCGCTGGCGCCCGCCATGTCGCGAAGCACGTGAACCAGCATGCCCATGCGCGCCGCCGGATCTTCAGCCTGGAACAGGCCGTACTGGCGTTGCACGAAATCGCGCAGGAAATGATTCACGCGCGGCAGATTGGCGGCCAGCGTCTTGTCTGCGCGCCGGCGGGCGGTTTCCTGCCAATGGCCGATGGATTCGGGCATCTCCAGTGCGAGGGCGTCAGGATCGCAAAAGCGCGTCAGCGCGCCGGCGAGGCTATCCTCGCCACGGCCGACGGGATTCGTGCACGGCAACAGCGTGGCGTTGTCGAGCATGAACGGAGTGAAATTCGCGTACGGCACGACCCGCGCCTGGGCTACGGTGTGTACGACGTGCTGCGCATCGACATGACGCTGGTAGCTGGCGCGCTCGTGCCAGAATTCGGCGCGGCTTTGAACGTCGAGCTGATACAGCCACAAGGCATTCTCGGTGCGCGAACTGCCGTGACTGCCATGCAGGGTGGCGACGATGCGCGAGGTTTCCGCCAGGTCGTCCAGGCGTCCCAGATTCATGCCGCGCAAGGCAGCGCGTTCCACGGGATAGCGGGTGGTGAGCACGGCACCCAGAGCCTGCCCACAGATTTCCATATCGAGCGCGAACGCGTCGCCGGCTACCTCTGCGCCGCTCGCGAGCGCCTCTTCCATGCTGGAGGGAAAACGCGCGTGCGCCAGCGCGGCCGGATTCGGATCGAGCCCCGGGCGCGCGTATTCCGGCCGCCGCAGCGGCAACAGCAGATCCTCGTCGAGCAAGGCCAGGCGCGCGCCAGCCGACAACAGCATCGCCAGGTTCCAACCGCGACCGCCGCCGAATCGCTGGGAATGCTGTTGCGCGTCGCGCAGCAGCAGGCGCTGCGCGACGGTGCGCGACGCCGGCACGGCCTTGCCGAGACGTTCGGCGAGCTTCGCCGCTTCGGCGCGCCCGACATAGTGCACCTTGCACCCGGTCGTGCGCGCGAATTCGCGCAACAGATCGCGCTGTTCGTTCGCGTGCGCCGGCAGCGAGGAATCGTCGAGCACGGTGTAACGGCGTCCGCCACGGTGGCGCCGTTCGTAATCGCCGAGCGAGGCGAGCAGGCGCGACAACTGCGCGGGCCGGTCGCAGGCGCGGATGAATATCCCGCGCAGTTCGGCCGGCGTGCGCACAGGCGCACGGGTCAGGCGTTCGACGAACTGGTCGTCGGAAATCAGCAGTCTGCGCTGGGTCAGGCTGTCGAGCACGCGCTTGATGTCGTCGCGCTTGCCGGCGAGACCGGCGATGGTCGACTCGATGCGCGCGGCGTGCTCGTCCAGGCTGCGGAATTCGCGGCACTGATCCAGCGCCTGCAGCACCTGAAACGTCATCACGTGCGTTTCGCCGCTGCGCTTGACCTGGAAGATGCATTCCTGACTGGACAGGGAAGCGACCAGGCCGTCTTCTGAGGCGAACAACGGCGCGTTCGGATCGGCAACGACCGCGGACCGCGCCGCGGCTTGCGGCGGATAGGTAATCTGGTAATTGAGCGTGGTTTCCATGCGATATCGTGGTTGCTGCGCGGCGGGTCAGCGCTTCAGGAGGGGTTTTCCGAGTTCGCCGCGCAAACGCGTGACTTCGGCTTCGAGCTCGGCGATGCGGCCGCCGGCGGCCATGTTGCGGCGGATCTCGCCATTGTAATGCGCGTAGACCGATTCCTCACGATCGCCGAACAGGGCCAGGTCGGGCAATACCGGCAGCGGCCGGCGCGAACACACGGCGATGAAATACAGCGGGGGGTAATCGAGTCCCGCCTGCGGCATGGCCGCGGATTCGGCGAGCGTCGTCGCCGCAACGCGGCGCGGTTCGTTTTGCAGATTCCAGATCGCCGACTGGAACAGCAGCTTCTGCCCGTACAGGCGCAGTTGCGGAAAATGCGGCGCGAGCAGGGCCAGCAATTCGTCGCGATACAGCTCGCGCACGTGGAATTCGTTGCGGAATCCGCTGACGTCGCTGTAGGTGCGCTTGTCCGGCGAGGAGACGATCAGAATGCCCGTGTCGGTCAGTGCGCGCGCGAATCCGGCGATCAGATTTTCCTGCGCGGCGACGTGTTCGAGCGTCTCGAACGAGACGATCAGATCGAAACTGCCGGGCGCGGCATCCAGCGCGGTGCAGTCGCCACGCTGGAAACGCAGATTCGCCTGCGCGCCATAACGCGAGCGCGCATGCGCGATGGCATCCTCGGCGATGTCGACGCCGAGCACGCTGGCCGCGGCGCCGGCGAGCATGGCGCTGCCGTAGCCCTCGCCGCAGGCGGCGTCGAGCACGCGCTTGCCGCGTGCCAGCTCCAGCGCGAACGCATACCGCGCCCAGTGCTCGTAGCGGATCTCGCGCACGCACTCGGGCGTGAAGCGCTCACCGGTGAATTCGAGTGTGCTGCCGCTCATGGCGCCGTCTTCCGGTCGGGCACGGTATCGGTGCATTCGCGCCACGCATGCGTCAGGCGCACCAATCCGAATTCGCGCGATTCGCCGCGCACGGTCAGGCCGCGCTCCAGGGTATCGAACAGGCGCACGCCTTCCGAATCGAGCGGATGCGCCTTGATCACGTAAGCACCCGGCAACAGCGGCAACGCGGTGAAGACGATTTCGGCGGCATACACGTTCTGGCTTTCCCGATGCGGCGTTACCCCGTCCATTTCGGTGCTGACCCCGTACACCGGCGTACCGTCCATGCGCGCGATGCCGACGATGACGACCGGCATGCGACCATCGCGCGAATGCACGCGCACGCGTATACGCACTTGCGCACCGACATCGATCTGCGCGGCGACATCTTCCGTGCTGCCGTTGACCGCCAGATCGAGCAAATGGAACTCCAGGTTCTGCGCCGCTGGCGCGCGCGGGGCGGACGCGGCGGACTTGCCCTCCTGATAGGCGAGGTAAGCCTGGGTGACGGCGTAGACATCGCCGCTCGCGGCCACCTGCCCGGCCTTCAGCCAGACGGCCTGCCGGCACAGCTTCTGCACGTGGTACATGCTGTGCGATACCAGGATCATGGTACCGCCGGCGTCCAGGTATTCCTCCATCCAGCGCACGCATTTTTTCTGGAACGACTCGTCGCCGACCGCCAGCACTTCGTCGGTGATCAACAGATCGGGTTTCAGTGCGGCGACGATGGCGAATCCGAGCCGCACCGTCATGCCCGAGGAATAATGCTTGACCGGCTCGTCGATGTAGCGGCCGATATCGGCGAACGCGACGATTTCGGGAAGCTTGGCGCGCGTCTCGTCCGCCGACAAGCCGTACAGCGCCGCCGCGAGCGCGATGTTGTCGCGGCCGGAATATTCGGGATGGAATCCGGCGCCGAGCTCCAGCAGCGCGCCGACGCGGCCGTCGACCTTGACGCTGCCCGCGCTCGGCGTAAGCACGCCGGTCAGCAACTTGAGCAAGGTCGACTTGCCGGCGCCGTTCTCGCCGATCAGACCCAGCGATTGTCCGCGTTCCACGCGCAGGCTCACGTCGCTCAGCACCGCCACCGAATCGGCGTTGCGATGTCCGACCAGCAGCCGCCACAGCGCGCGCAACCGGTCCGCGGAGCGGAACACCAGCGGATAGGATTTGCCCAGGCCCCTGGTTTCGACGAGCGCAGCGCTCACAGGAAGTCCTCGAAATGCGGATCCAGGCGCCGGAACAGGGCCCAGCCGATGACCAGCACGAGCAGGGCGCCGCCGAAGGCGATGGCGTCGCTGGCCAGCGGCGGCGCCGGCGTGTGCAGCAGGGCGCCGCGGAAGAATTCCGGATAATGCGTGAACGGATTGAATCCGAGCAACGAGCGGTACGCTGGCGGCAGCGAATCGCGCGCGTAGAAAACCGGAGAGGCGAACATCCACAGCATCAGCAGTTGCGGCAACGCCGCAGCGAGATCGCGCACGAAAACCTGCAACGCCGCGAACAGGAACGCG
>JAJXWU010000248.1 GCA_021781425.1 Pseudomonadota bacterium | reverse complement strand
CGGTCTACATCGTCGCCGGCCAGGAAACGCATGATCTTCGCGTCGATGCGCGTGTCGGCTTTCTGCCAAAGCGGATCAGTCATGGGGAATGCCCGTCAATTCGTCGAAACCGAGCGCGAGATTAAGATTCTGCAGCGCCTGCGTCGCCGCGCCCTTGAGCAGATTGTCCAATGTCGCCACGATCACCACGCGCGTGCTGCCGGGCGCAACCGCAAAACCGCCGATCTCGACGTGGTGCTTGCCTGCAATGCGGCTCACCCAAGGCTCGCCGTCGATAATGTGCACCAGCGTCTCGTCGGCATACCACTCACCGAATCGTGCCATGATCGCCTCCGCATCCAGCACCTCACGCAACCGCAGATTCGCCGTTACCGTGATGCCGCGGAAATGCGGCGCCACGTGCGGCATGAATTCCACCGCCAGACCGAGCCGGAACGACACTTCCCTTTCGTGGGTATGGCCGACGAGTGCATAGGGCATCAGGTTGTCGCGCAGCTTTTCCGGATCGTTCTTGTCCGATGGCGTGGTGCCCGCGCCGGAGTAGCCGGAAACGCCGAAACACACCGGCGGCGCGGCCATCCGATCCCTGAGCGGCGCAATGACGAGCTGCATTGCCGTGGCGTAGCAACCCGGATTGCTGATGCGGCGTTGTCCGCGCCACGAATTGCGTGTCAACTCCGGCAGACCGTAGTACCACGACGGATCGAAGCGGTAATCGGCGGATAGATCGATGATCAGTGTGTTCGGTGCGGCCTTTTCAAGGGTTTCCACGAATGGCGCCGCCTTGCCATTGGGCAGGGCCAGAAATACCGCATCGGCACACCTGGCCGACACCGCGGCGGGATCGAGGTTCTCGTAGCGCAAATCACCCGCGTAGGCATCGTTGTGATCGCCGACGCGCTGGCCATCCAACTCGCGCGAGCAGACGAAAGCCAGTTCCAGTTCCGGATGCGCCGCAATCAAACGGATCAATTCCGCGCCGGTGTGGCCACGTGCCCCGACGATGCCGATCTTCTTCCTGCTCATGCATCCACCAATGTCGGATGGCGTCGTGCGCAATGCACCACGCAGCGTTCGATGGCGGCGAAATCCGCACCGAGACCGTACCAGAAGGCGCGCCAGCGTTCCTGCCGGATGCAGCCGTCGGCCTGCTCGTGATAGAAGACATTGATACTGTTGCCGTGGCGGGACCTCCAGAACAAACGCGGCGTCTCGGCGCGCATCACCTGCCACACCGCGCGGCCCAAGCCCTCGCCTTGCGCCTCGTCGAGCACGGCGAACTTGTCCAGATACGGCAAGCCATCTTCGAGGGTAAGGACCATCGCGGCGCGATAGTTCTCGCTCACGTAGACGCGATACGGCTTGGTGCGATCGAAGTAGTCCGGCACCAACTTGCGGCCGAAACCGGCCTCAATCAATACGCGCAGACGCTCCACGTCAAGCCCGCCCCACGCCGCATGCGTGTCCACGCGCTCGCCGCGCCGCACCAGCGTGCCCGAACCCTTGTGCGTGAACAGTTCCTTGGCCAGTTCATCCGGCCGGGTGATCGATACCGACGAAGAAAGCGGTAAATGGTCGAGCAGTTGCTTGATCTGCTCGATCTTCACGCGCATGCCGCCGTTGATCCACGGCTGCGCGATCAGGCGTTCGTACTCGGTTCGCAGGTTGATCGAGTCGATGATCTTGCCGTTTTCATCGAGCAGACCGCCGCTGCCGGTTAGGAAAATGATTTTGTACGGCTTGAGCACACGCACGAGTTCGTTCGCGGCGAAATCGGCGTTGATGTTGACGATCTGGCCGTCGCGGGTCTCGCCGAGCGAGGCAATGACGGGAATGGAACCTGCGCGCAACGATGCCTCGATCGGCGCGAGGTTCACCCGCGCGACTCGGCCAACCAGGCCAAGCGCGTCCCGGTCGATGAACCCGGCCTCGAACACGCCGGACAACACCGAGGTCGCGCGCGCATCGACTTCCTGCAGCGCTTCGACCAGGTTCAGATTCTGCGCCTGCGACACGCGCCGCACGATCGCCAGCGTTTCCGCCGAAGTCACGCGCAGGCCGTCGACGGTCCGCTTCACGATGCCGGCCGCGGCGAGTTCATCGTCGAGTTGCGGTCCGGCGCCGTGCACGACGATCGGCGTCAGGCCGACCTGCTGCAGAAACGCCAGCGACGAGGTCAGCGCATCGAGGTCGTCGCGCAATACGGCGCCGCCAACCTTGACCACGGCAAAGCGCTTGGCGTCGAGCTGCGAGAAGCGTTTGACGTATTGATCGATCTCGCGCGCGCTGGCCATGCTCGAAAGCAGGCGCAGGATGGTCTGGCGCATTTGCAGGTGAGCGGCGGCGTTCATGACTCGAGGATGCCGTAGACGGTTTCGGCGTAGCGTTGCAGTTGTTCAAGCGCGACCCATTCGTCGGCCGTGTGCGCCTGCGCGATGTCGCCGGGGCCGTAGACGAGCGCGGTGCAGCCGGCAGCGGAGAACAGCGCGGCCTCGGTCCAGAAATCCACCGCGTCGCCGACCGGGATGCCAAGTTCGTCGGCAAGATCGCGCGCGGCGAGCCGGCGCGCCTCGGCGGCAGCGGTGTCGCCGGCCGGCAGCGGGGGGCCACGAAAGGTTTCCTGGAAATGCGCGGACGCCGACTCGGCCAGTGCGCGCAGACGCTCGAGCAACGCATCAGGATTCATCGACGGCAGCGGCCGTAACCCACAGCGCAGTTCTGCCGCCGGCGCGATGACGTTAGCCTTGATGCCGCCTTCGATACGACCGATGTTGAAACGCAGGCCGATGAGCCCACCGAAGCGCTCGTGCGACTGTGTCGTCGCGAAATCCAGCGCTGCGCTGCCCCAGCGCATCGCCTGATGCACGGCACTGTCGCCCGGTCTCTGATCTGCGGCCGCATGGCCGGCCTGCCCGGCGAACCGCACCAGCACCGATTGAATTCCACGATGCGCCAGCACCGCTTCACAACGCGTCGGCTCGGCCACGATTACGGCGTCGTACTTGAGCGCCTGACGCAGGAACGCGGCGATACAGCGCGCATCGTTGGCTTCTTCGTCGGTGGTGAATAGGAACGCGGCATCACCGGCGCTTGAATTTGCGGCGGCGAGCAACGCGGCCGCCGCACCCTTGATGTCGCACGCGCCAAGGCCGATGGCGCGGTCTTCCGTCACCCGCAGCACGTGCGGGTCGGCGGTCCATGCCGGCGAATCCGGTACGGTGTCCAGATGCACATTGAATAGAAGTTTCGGCGCACCGCGCACGGCGCACAGGCTCACCGCGCCCGCGCCGTGATCGGTCAGCGCGCAATCGAAACCGGAAAGCTGCGCGCGCAGATAATCGAAGATGCCTGCCGTGCCGTTCGCGCGCGGCGGATTGCGCGTATCGAACGCGACCAATGCGCGCAAGTGTCCGAGCGTGGCATCGAGCAGCGCGCTCATTCGCGGTTGACCTCGGCCCACAGCGTCGAACTCATGCCGTACAACTTGATGAAGCCTTCGGCCTCCTCCACGCCCCAGTCGGCCGATTGCGCGTAGGTCGCTCCTTTCGCGCGCAGGATGTGCGGCGAATCCAGCGCAACCGCCTGTACCGAACCGCCCTGTGTTTCCAGCGTCACCGTACCATTGACGTGGCGCTGGCTGGACGCAAGGAAGGCTTCCAGATCTGCCTTCAACGGATCGTGGAAGAAGCCCTCGTAGACCAGTTCCACCCACTTGCGCGCCACCGCCGGCTTGTAGCGGTTCTGGTGTTTGGTAAGCACGGCCTCTTCCAGCGCACGGTGCGCGGTGAGCAGCGCGGTCAGACCCGGCGCCTCGAAGACGATGCGGCCCTTGAGACCGATGGTGGTATCGCCGGTGTAGAGGCCGCGGCCCACGCCGTAGCGCGCGAACAAGCCGTTCAATTTCGCCAGCAGTTCATCGCCCGCGAGCTTTTCGTCGTCTAGCGACACCGCCTCGCCATGCTCGAAACCGAGCTTCACCTGCAGCGGTCCGGATGGCCATTCGGCGCGCGGCTTGCACCAGCCACGTGCACCCTCACCCGGTGCCTGCCAGCGGTCGATCTCGCCGCCGGACAGGGTCACGCCGAGCAGGTTTTCGTTGATGGTGTAGCTGCGCTGTCTGGCACGCACGCCGAAGCCGCGTTCTTCCAGATATTTCTGCTCATAGGCGCGCGTGTGCGTGTGTTCCTTCTGGATCTCGCGGATCGGCGCCACGATCTGCCAATCGCCCTGCGCCTTCACCGCGAGATCGAAACGCACCTGGTCGTTGCCCATGCCGGTGCAGCCGTGCGCGATGGCGCGCGTGCCGAGCTCGGCTGCGCGTTTCAGCGCAGCCTCGACGATCAGGTAACGATCCGAGACCAGCAGCGGATACTGACCCTGATAACCTTCCCCGGCCCAGACGAGCGGCTTGACGAAGTGCTCCCACAACGCCGGGCCGCCATCGACGGTCCGATGCGAAGCCACGCCGAGTTCGCGTGCGCGCTGCTCGATGCCGGCGCGCTCTTCGGCGTCGACGCCGCCGGTATCGGCGAACACGGTGTGTACGGCCCAGCCGCGCTCCTGCAAATACGGCACGCAGAAGCTGGTGTCGAGGCCGCCGGAAAACGCGAGTACGATATTTTTGCTCATGCGACGATTCCGATTTAGTTCACTGGTTGGCAAGCGCTGCCATCACCGCCTTTTGCACGTGCAGGCGGTTCTCGGCTTCGTCGATCGCGATGCATGCGGGCGAATCCATCACCGCATCGGTCGCCTTCACGTTCCGGCGCAGCGGCAGGCAATGGCTGAACACGCCGTGGTCGGTGAGCGCCATCTTGGCTTCGTCGACGATGAAGTGCCTGTGCGCATCGCGGATGGGTTTTTCATTCGCCCAGCGGCCGAAATACGGCAGCGCGCCCCAGCTCTTGGCGTAGACGACGTGCGCGCCGCGATAGGCGCTTGCGGGGTCGTGGCTGATCGTCAGCGAACCGCCGTTATCGGCCACATTCCGCCGCGCGAAATCCATGTAGCGTGGATCGAGCAGGTACTCCGGCGTCGGGCACAGCAGGGTCACGTCCATGCCGAAGCGTGTGGCGATCTGCAACGCCGAGTTGGCAACGGCAGTATTCAGCGGCTTGGGGTGATAGGTCCAGGTCAGCACATACTTCCTGCCGCGCAGATCGGTGGTGCCGAACTGCTGCTGCAGCGCGAGGATGTGCGCGAGTTCCTGCATCGGATGCGTGATCGTCTCCATGTTGATCACCGGCACCGTCGCGTACTTGGCGAACGCGTGGATGACGCGATCCTCGCGGTCGATCGCCCAGTCCTGGAATTTCGGAAATGCGCGCACGCCGATCAGGTCGACGTAGCGCGACAGCACGCGCGCGACCTCGGCGACGTGCTCCTCGGCCTCGGCGTCCATGACCGCGCCGATATCGAATTCGATCGGCCAGGCGTCCTTGCCCGGTTGCAGCACGATCGCGTGGCCACCTAGCTGGAAGGCGCCAAGCTCGAAGCTGGTGCGTGTGCGCATCGACGGATTGAAGAACAACAGCGCGATCGCCTTGCCGGCGAGCTGGTTGCCTGCCTTGGCGCGCTTGAAAGCCGCGGCCTGCGCGAGCAGAGTGTCCAGGTCGGCACGGGACCAGTCCTGGGTGCTGAGAAAATGGCGAATGGTCATTGCAATTCCTCGAAGATTCCCGTCATCTGATACACGCCGGTGTCAACGCCACCGAACAATCGGTTGCGATTTTGCTTGCGAACCGCGGCAGGATGCCCGGTTTCGCAAGCGCAAAAAAACAAAACCCGGCGCGAGGCCGGGTTTTAGGGTCGATGCGAAAGACAATGTCCGCGCGACAGCTATCCGGCCGGAATACAGGTCTCCGGTCGGCGCGCGCGCGAAGTCATGCCGGCGGCCATGCGGGCGCTGGTCAGGACATTGGCGGTGGCAATGAAAATGTTCATGGATGGCACGTTAGCACGAACGCGTTTTGCAGCGCAACACATTTGTCGATAGACGTCTGGACATCTATTCCGCAGGGGCCACGCTCACGCGCACGCGCAAGCGGTCGCCCGGATCGTAGGCGAGGCGCGAGCTGTAGACATCGCCCCGGTAGCGGTATTCGACATCGTAGGCGACGGCTTTGCGCTGGCTCGAAGCGGCGGGTGGGCAATGCCGCACGGTGGTGTATTGCGGGCGCGTATCGTTCTCTTCGCCGGCCTTGGCGATGTTGTTGCCCGTCACCCCGCCGGCCACGGCACCGGCCACGGTCGCGACCGCGCGTCCCTTGCCCTTGCCGAACTGATTGCCGAGGATGCCGCCGACGAAGGCGCCGATCGCCGTGAAAATGCCGCGCTTGTTCTGCGCCTGTGCATCCTCCGGGGCAGCAACCGGAACCTGTTCCTCGTAACACGGCTGCGGCGGCGGACTCGCGGCATCGTCGCCGTAAACCGGATCCACGCGCAGCACGTCCGCCCAGCCATAATGCGAGTTTTCGTCTCCCGCAGCAGCAGGTATCGCGGGCGGCGCCTGCGCGAACACCTGCGCCGAAAGTAACGCGACGAAAAGGAAAGGAAGAATACGCAACAAGCTCATGACAGGTTCGCAATCGGGTTACGGGCATCGTGCCGCAAACACTTCGGTGGCCGGGACACGTCTGCGCCGGCCGCCGGATGGTGCGAATTTAAGCACCCGCAGGCTGAATGAGACTTAAGGCAAAGCCCGTAACGGCGCGGCCCGCAGACGATCCGATCCTGAACGAAACGCACGCCTGCGCTACAATGACGCATCGCAATAAAAGGCCCGCCGATGCAACTGCGTCTGCACAATTCCCGCACCCGCCGTGTCGAGGATTTCGTCCCAACAGATGCGCGCCGCGTCACCCTGTACCTGTGCGGACCGACGGTCTACAACTACGTGCACATCGGCAATGCACGCGGGCCGGTCGTGTTTGGGCTGCTGGTACGCCTGCTGCGCCGCCGCCATGGAGCGCCGCATGTGATCTATGCGCGCAACGTCACCGACGTCGACGACAAGATCAATGCCGCGGCGGCAGAATCCGGCGTGCCGATCGAAGTGATCACGCGGCGCTACGCCGCGGCCTACGACGAGGATATGGCCAAACTCGGTGTCGATGCGCCGGACGTGGTGCCCTACGCGACTGCACACATTCCGCAGATCCTCGCCATGTGCGAAACCCTGATCGCGCGCGGACATGCCTACACTGCGCAAGGCCACGTACTGTTCGATGTATCGTCCTTTCCCGATTATGGCCAACTCTCCGGGCGTTCCACCGACGAAATGATCGCCGGCGCGCGCATCGACGTGGCGCCATACAAGCGCAATCCGGCCGACTTCGTGCTGTGGAAACCGTCCGCGCCGCATCTGCCCGGCTGGGACAGTCCGTGGGGCCGCGGCCGGCCCGGCTGGCACATCGAATGTTCGGCAATGAGTGCGGCGCACCTGGGCGAAACTATCGACATCCACGCCGGCGGCAACGACCTGATCTTCCCGCATCACGAAAACGAGGTGGCGCAGTCGACCTGCGCGCACGGCGGAAAACTCTTCGCGCGCTTCTGGCTGCATAACGGCATGCTCACCTTCGACGGCAGGAAGATGTCGAAGTCGCTGGGCAACACCTTGCAACTGCACGAGTTGTTGCAACAGCATCCGCCGGAACTGTTGCGCTACATGTTGATGAAGGCGCACTACCGGCAACCGCTGGACTGGTCGGATGCGGCGCTCGGGCAGGCACGCGCGAC
>JAJXWU010000236.1 GCA_021781425.1 Pseudomonadota bacterium | reverse complement strand
CGGTTGCGACCAGGGCTGCATCTATTGCTATGCGCGACCTTCGCACGCGTATCTGAATCTTTCGCCGGGTCTGGATTTCGAAACCCAGTTGTTCGCCAAGACCAACGCGCTGGAATTGCTGCGCGCCGAATGGGCTAAACCCGGCTATCGCGTAAGCCCCATCAATCTGGGCGCCAACACCGATCCGTACCAGCCGATCGAGCGCCGCTACCGGATTACCCGCCAGATACTCGAAGCGATGTTCGAACACCGGCATCCGGTGAGCATCGTCACCAAGAACGCGCTGATCGAACGCGATCTGGATTTGCTCGCATCATTGGCAAAACAGAATCTGGTTTACGTCTTTGTATCGGTGACCTCACTCGACAACAAACTCGCGAGCAAGCTCGAACCGCGCGCCAGCGCGCCGCACCGGCGCATCGAAGCGATCAAGGCGCTGGCCGATGCCGGCGTACCCTGCGGCGTGCTGGTCGCGCCGATCATTCCGATGCTGACCGACCGCTGGATGGAACAGATCCTCGAGCGCGCGCACGCGGCCGGCGCGCAAATGGGCGGCTACACGATTCTGCGTCTGCCGTGGGAGTTGAAGCAGCTTGTGCGCGAATGGCTGGAACTGCATTTTCCGGAACGCGCCGAGCATGTGCTGAGTCTGGTGCGGCAGATGCGCGGCGGCCGCGACAACGATCCGCGCTTTGGCAAGCGCATGCGCGGCGAAGGTGAATTCGCCGAACTCATCCGCCAGCGTTTCGCCATCGCCACGCGCAAGCTCGAACTTTCGCGCGGCAGGAATCTCGCGCTCGACTGCACGAGTTTCATTGCGCCGCGTAAGGCGACGCCGCAGGGGGAGTTGTTCTAGCCCGCCGCCTCGCGGTGATAGGCCGTCACCCGCTCGATTTCGTTCTTCGAACCGAGGAACACGGGCACACGCTGATGCAGCGCCTGCGGCACGATGTCGAGAATGCGCGTGTGGCCGTTCGTCGCCATGCCGCCGGCCTGCTCGACGATCAGCGCCATCGGATTGGCCTCGTACAGCAGGCGCAGCTTGCCGCCCTTGTCCTTGATCTTTGCGTCCAGCGGATAAACGAAAATGCCGCCGCGGCAGATGATGCGGTGCACGTCGGCGACCATCGAGGCCACCCAGCGCATGTTGAAATCCGCGCCACGCGGGCCGTTCTTGCCGGCCAGCAGTTCCTCGATGTAGCGCCGCATCGGTGCTTCCCAGTGGCGCAGGTTCGACATGTTGATGGCGAACTCGCGCGTGTCCTCGGCAATACGCAGGTTACGCTGCGTCAGCACGAAGCTGCCCAGCTCGCGATCGAGCGTGAATGCGTGCACGCCGTCGCCGAGGGTGAGCACCAGCATCGTGCTCGAGCCGTACACCGCGTAACCGGCGGCGACCTGTTTTGTTCCCGCTTGCAGGAAGGCCTTTTCGTCCGGCTCCTTCACGCTTGCCGGGCAACGCAGCACCGAGAAGATCGTGCCGACGGAAATGTTCACGTCGATGTTCGAGGAACCGTCCAGCGGATCGAACACCAGCAGATATTCGCCCTTGGGATAGCGATGCGGAATCGGATGCGGATCGTCCATTTCCTCCGAAGCGAGCGCGGCCAGGTGCCCACCCCATTCGTTGGCCTCGAGCAGGATTTCGTTCGACAACACGTCGAGCTTTTTCTGCACCTCGCCCTGGATGTTTTCCGTGCCCGCGCTGCCAAGCACGCCGCCGAGCGCGCCGCGGCCGACGGCGATGGAGATCGACTTGCACGCGCGCGCGACCACCTCGATGAGCAGGCGCAGGTCGGCGTTGATGTGCTGCTTGTCGCGCTGTTCCTCGATCAGGAAACGGGTCAGGGAGACCTTCTTGATTGGATCAGGCTTGGCGGATTTGGCGTTCATCGGCGCGGACTCTGCGGCAGAGGCGTTATTCTCGCATGTGCCCCGGCCCCCAACCATCGGCACTGCCGACAACGACGTTTGGTGCGATCATCGCCGGATTGAACAAGGGAGCAGATCATGAAATTTCGTGCACCGCTGTTGTTCGTGCTCGGTCTTGTGCTGGGCACACCGGTTTGGGCAGACGCGTCCGGTTGCGCCTGCGCCAGGACTGCCACGGCGCCGGCACCGGGATCGGCCGACGCGAAGTTCACGGCGATCTACAGCGCAGAGTGGAAGTGGCGGCAGCAGCAGTTTCCCGGCGGCGACGACGACGGCGCCACGGCGGCGGTGCCGGATCGGCTACCGCGCGTGGATGCGAAATCGCAGCAAGCCCGGCTGCAATACTGGAACACGGTGCTGAAAAAACTCGCGACGATCCCGGTCGGCAATCTCTCGCCGGCAAACCGCATCAATTACGAGGTGTACAGGCCGCAGATCGAGGATCTCGCCGCGGACGTGCGCTTTCGCCAGTACGAGATGCCGTTCAACAGCGACTCGCAGTTCTGGTCGGACCTGGGTTTCATGTCCGGGCGCCGTCTGCGCACGGCCAAGGATGCGGAAAACTACATAGCTCTCTTGAACGACGTACCGCGTTGGTTCGACGAGAACATCGTCAACATGCGCGCCGGATTGAAGCGCGGATTTTCCGTGCCGCGCGCGGTACTGGCGGGCCGCGATGTATCGATTTCCACTTATATGAATGTGAAATCGCCGCAGGACAGCGATTTCTACAAGCCGTTCAAATTGCTGCCGGCCACGATTCCGGCGGACGAGCAAACGAAGCTGCAGGCCGAGTGTGCCGCTGCGATCCGCGACAAGGTGATTCCGGCGTACGCGAAGCTGCTCAAATTCTTTGACGACGAGTACGTGCCGGGCGCGCGGTCGACACTGGCTGCCGAAGCGCTGCCGGACGGCAAGGCCTACTACCGCCAGCAAATCCGCGAATACACCACGCTCGATCTCGATCCGGATGCGATCCATCGAATCGGCCTGAAGGAAGTCGATCGCATCGGCAAGGAAATGAACGCGACGATGAAGGCGACGGGATTTACCGGTGACATGCCGGCGTTCCTGCATTTTCTGCGCACTGATCCGCGTTTCTATGCCAAAACGCCGGATGAGCTGCTGATGCACGCGGCCTGGATCGCCAAACGCGTGGATGGCAAGCTCGCGCAGTATTTCGGCAAACTCCCGCGCGGCCGCTTCGGCATCGAGCCGGTGCCGGCGGCGATCGCGCCGTTCTGGACCGCCGGCCGCGGCGGTCCGCACACGTATTGGGTGAACACCTACGATCTGCCCGCGCGGCCGCTGTACAACCTGACCGCGCTGACCCTGCACGAATCCGCCCCCGGCCACGCCCTGCAGGGCGAACTGGTCGAGGAACAGCAGGGCATGCCGGAGTTCCGCAAGGTATACATTTCCGCCTACGGTGAGGGCTGGGCGCTGTATTGCGAATACCTCGGCAAGGAAATGGGCATCTACCGCACGCCCTACGACGAATTCGGCCGCGAGTCCTACGACATGTGGCGCGCCGCGCGCCTGGTCATCGACACCGGCATCCATCACCTGGGCTGGACGCGCGAGCAGGCGATCGAGTACCTCGCCGATCACACCGCGCTCAGCCAGCACGAGGTCGAAACCGAAGTCGACCGCTACATTTCCTGGCCAGGGCAGGCGCTGTCCTACAAGCTCGGCGAGTTGAAGATTCTTGAACTGCGTCAGCTGGCAGAGAAGGAACTCGGCGCGAAGTTCGACATCCGCAAGTTCCACGATGCCGTGCTGGAAACCGGCTCGGTGCCGCTGCCGGTGCTGGAGGATCACATCAAGGCGTTCATCGCGGAGCAGGAGCGGACCGGTAAATCCTGACCGGGATTTGCCGGCTTTGGCCCCGCCCCGCTATACTTCGCGGCCGTTATGCGGCCGTTGACGGCCGCGTCTGGATGATCCGACCGTGACCAATCCCGTAAGCAGCACCGACCGCGTTTTCCTCCGCCATTTCTCGATGGTGATCGGCTTTCTGGTGCTGGTCATGCTCGGCCTGATCGCGCTGGCCATACACATTTACGGCGACCATCCGCCGCCGCCGCGACCGGAAGCCGAGCAGGAAATCGCCGCGCGCATCGCGCCGGCCGGTGCGGTCTACGCCGGCGACACCGGCCGCGCCGCGCTGCTCGCCGCGCAGGAAACGGCCAAGAAGGCCGCCGAAGCGCAGGTCGCCTACGGCGGCACGCTCGACGGCAAGACCATCTTCGACAATCTGTGCACCACCTGCCATACCAATTCCGCCACCGGCGCGCCGAACATCCACGAGAAGGCTGCCTGGGCGCCGCGCGTGGCACAAGGCCTGGACACCCTGATCAAGCACGCCATCGACGGCTATTCCGGCGCGGACGGCAAGGGCGCGCTGATGCCGGCCAAGGGCGGCAATCCGTCGCTGACCGATGCGCAGGTAAAGGCCACGGTCGAATGGATGCTCACGCAAGTTAAATAGAAACGGCCCAAAAAGCAGCTGCGCTCGCCGGCCTGCACGACGGCGGTGCTCGGAATCCTCATTTACGACCTGTAAACTCCGGTTCCAGCGCGGCGGCGACGTGCAATCCGCCATCGCTCGCGACACTATAGGGACGTTTCCGGTCGGATGTGACGCATGGCCTTCTCCGATCCAGCCACGTTTCCCGCTGTCGCCACGCCGCTGACGCTTCCCGGCCCCGCCGGCGCGCTCGAAGCCGCGGTTGAAGTTCCGGTGGCAGCCCAGGCGCGCGCTGGTGTCGCCATCGTTTGCCATCCGCATCCGCAGCACGGCGGCAGCATGCACAACAAGGTCGTGACCATGCTCGAGCGCAGCCTGCGCGAATCGGGTCTGGCGACGGTGGTGTTCAACTTCCGCGGCGTCGGCGCCTCGCAGGGATCCTACGACGACGGCCGCGGCGAGACCGAGGATCTGCTCGCCGTGGCGGCCTGGGCACAACGCACGCGTCCGGGCGACGCGCTGTGGCTGGCGGGATTTTCCTTCGGCGCGTATGTCGCCGCGCGCGCCGCGCCGCAATTGCCGGTGCGGCAAATGATTTCCGTCGCGCCGCCGGTGTCGCGCTGGGATTTTTCGCATCTGGCGCATCCGCTGTGCCCGTGGCTGGTGATCCAGGGCGAGGCCGACGAGATCGTCGATCCGGAGGCGGTCTACGCCTGGGTCGCAGCGCAGCCGGAACCGCCGAAGCTGCTGCGCATGCCAGAGACCGGACACTTCTTCCATCGCCGCCTGATGGACCTGCGCGGCGCGGTCAAGAACGGCGTGCGCAACAACCTGCCGCCGTTGCGCGCCAGGGACGGCATCGAATGACGACGTCGCGCATGGCGCGACGATCACTCTCCCTCGCCCGCGCAGCCGGAGAGGGCAAGGGGTGAGGGCGCGCATGAGGCTGCCGCAAGCGCCCAGCGCCCTGTACGCGCGCGGCGTCGCCGAACAGCGCTGGCAGGACGATCCGGCGCAACACGAAATTCTGCCGATGCTGGATCGCATCCGTGCGCAATTGCGTGCCCGCCGCCGCGGCTGGTGGAAAAGTATACTCATGCCTGCTCCCGTGTCGCGCGGGCTGTACCTGTGGGGTGCGGTCGGGCGCGGCAAGACATTCCTCGCCGACCTGCTGGTCGAATCGCTGCCGCCGAATCTGGTCCTGCGCCTGCATTTTCATCGCTGCATGGGCCGCGTGCAGGCGCAGTTGAAGGCGCTGCAGGGTCGCGCCGATCCGCTGCGCGAGGTTGCCGCCGCATTCGCCGCCGAGGCGAAGTTGTTGTGCCTCGACGAGTTCTTCGTCAGCGACATCGGCGATGCGATGATCCTGGCCGGTCTGCTCCAACACCTGTTCGCGCAAGGTGTGACCTTGGTGACGACGTCGAACATCGAACCATCCGGGCTGTATCGCGACGGCCTGCAGCGGGCAAGGTTCCTGCCCGCGATCGCCATGCTCGAGCGGCATTGCGAAGTGCGCGAGCTGGTCTCGCCACGGGATTACCGGCTGCGTGCGCTGACCCGTGCCGGCGTCTATTTCACGCCACCGGGCGAGCACGCAGAACACGAGCTTGCCGCCTGCTTCGCGCGCATCGCGCCGGGCAGCGCACGTGCCGATGCGGTCATCCGCATCAACGACCGCGACATTCCGATTCGCCGCCGCGGTGACGGCGCGGTCTGGTTCGATTTCGCCGCGCTGTGCGAAGGTCCGCGCGCGGTCGCCGACTACATCGATCTCGCGCAGCGCTTCAATACCGTACTGATCTCGAACGTGCCGCAGTTCACGCCGCAGACCGAGGATGCCGCGCGGCGCTTCGTCAACCTCGTCGACGAGTTCTACGACCGCGGCGTGAAGCTGGTGCTGTCCGCCGCCACGCCAGTGACCGAGCTGTACGACGGCGAACGCCTGCGCGCGGAGTTCGCGCGCACCGAGAGCCGCCTGATCGAGATGCAAAGCGCGCAGTACCTGGCTATCGCTCACCACCACTAAAACGCGCTGGATGGATAATGACCTCCGGCCCATTGCAGACCTGGTCGCCCGCCATTATCTTGACCGGCCAGTTTGCTAATTCGTGCGCAACCCGTCGAAGGACTCGTTTATGCGATTTCGGATTTTTCCAGCCCCCCTGCTGATCTTCGCGCTCGCCGCGGTCGGTTGCGGCAAGGCACCACAGCAGCAGATGCAGATGCCGCCGCCGGAAGTCGGCGTGGTGGTGGCCAAGGCGCAAGCCGTGCCGCTCATGCGCGACCTGGTTGGTCGCCTCTCCGCGACGCGCACCGCGGATGTGCGCGCGCGTGTGGCCGGTGTGCTGCAAAAACGCGAATACGCGGAAGGCACCGACGTCAAGCAAGGTCAGCTGCTGTTCCAGATCGACCCGGCGCCGCTCAAGGCCGCTCTCGATGCGCAACTGGCGAATCTCGCCGCGGCCAAGGCGACCTCTACCAACAACCATGTCGCCGCGGAACGCGCGCGTTCGGTCGCGGCCAAGGGGCTGCTCTCGAAAACCGATCTGGACAACGCGCTTGCCGCCGAGCGCACCGCTGCGGCGACCGTGCAGCAGGCACAGGCGAACGTGGAAAGCGCGCGCATCAACCTCGGCTACGCCAGCGTGACCGCGCCGATTTCCGGCCGCGCCGGCCAGCAGCAGGTGACCGAGGGCGCACTGGTCGGACAGGGCGCGGCGACGCTGCTTACCACGGTCGAACAGCTCGATCCGATCTACGTGAATTTCAGCCAGGCCGTGAGCGAAGTCGATGCCCTGCGTCGCGCCCAGGCCGACGGCCATGTTGCGCTGGATGCCGAGAACAAGGCTAAGGTGGAGATCATTCTTCCCGACGGCACCGCTTTTGCGCACGCCGGCACGCTTGATTTTTCCGATGCCGCCGTGGACGCGGCGACCGGCGCGGTGAATCTGCGTGGCATCGTTCCCAATCCCGAGCGCCAGCTGCTGCCGGGCATGTACGTGAATGTGCGCCTGACTTTGGGCCAGATCAATCACGCCTGGCTGATCCCGCAGGCGGCGGTGCTGCGCGATCCGGCTGGAGCGTACGTCTACACCGTCGGTGCCGACGGCAAGGTGGCGCAGAAGCGCGTCAGCGCCGACGCCCGGCAAGGCGCCGACTACATCGTCACCGCGGGACTGACCGACGGCGATCGGGTGGTCGTTTCCGGCGTGCAGCACGTGCACCCCGGTGCGCCGGCGAAAGCGGTGCCGTGGCAATCGGCCGCCACGCAGAACACAGCGCACTGAGCGCCGCGCCATGTCCAGATTCTTCATCGATCGTCCGATCTTTGCCTGGGTCATTGCCATCCTCATCAGTCTTGGCGGATGTCC
>JAJXWU010000123.1 GCA_021781425.1 Pseudomonadota bacterium | reverse complement strand
GCACCGCTGGCGCTCGGCATCGGCACCGGCGCGGCGATGCAGCAGCCGCTGGCCATCGCGATCGTCTGCGGACTGATCGCCGCCGTGCCGATCGTGTTGGTCCTGATGCCCGCCGTCTATCTGCTGCTGACGCGCGCACCGCGCGAGGCCGGCGCATGAACGCGCGCTTCAGGCTCGCGCTCGCCGGTGCGGTTTGCATGGGGCTGGCGGCATGCGCGTTGCGCACGCCCCTGCCCGATCTGCACGCTGATCTGCCCGCACACTGGCGCAATGCGCCGCTGCCGTCGGACAAACTCGGCCCGGCGCCGAACCTGGATTCGTGGTGGCATGCGTTCAACGATGCGCGGCTCGACGCGCTGATCCGGCGTGCGCTGCAACAGAATCTGACCTTGCAGCAGGCGACGCTGCGCCTGCGCGGCGCGCGCGCGCTGCAGCACCAATCCGGTACGCAGTTCAAGCCGCAACTGACATTCCACACATTTTCCGAACCCGATCCCGCCGCCCGCAACAGCTATTACGAAATGGGCTTCGACGCGCAGTGGGAACTCGGCTTCTTCGGCCGCGGCCTCGGCAACGCACGCGTGGCCAGCGCGGACCTGCAAGCCGCGGAAGCCGATGTGACCGCCGCGCGCGTGAGCCTGATCGCGGAGGTCGCCCGCAACTACGTGGAACTTCGCGCCGCGCAGGCGCGCGCCGCACTCCTCGAACGCATCGTGCGTCTGCGCGAGCAGAACCTCGCACTGGTCGAGGTGCGGCTGCGCCTGAAATTGGCGGCACGCGACGACCTCGACAAGGCCAAAAGCGCACTGGCGCAGGCGCGTGCCGATGCCGCCGAGCCCGCCGCGTCGATCGCCCAGGCGCAACAAGCTCTGGATGTGCTGCTGGCCGAAGCGCAGCCGGATTCCAGCCTCGCGGCAAGCGCACCGCAACCCACGCTCGGCGACCTGCGTTTCGCGCAGACTCCGGCGGATCTGTTGCGCACGCGTCCGGAAATCCGCGCAGCCGAACTGAAGGTGCTGCGCGCCGCCGGCGAACTGGGCATTGCGCGCGCTGATCTGTGGCCACGGCTGGCGCTGAGTGGCACCTTCATTTCGGCAACACGTGTGGTCGGCGATCTCGACCACGTCAACAAAGCCATTCCGTCCTTCGGTCCGCTGATCGATATCCCGCTGTTCGATTGGGGCGCAAGGCGCGACATGGCCGGAGCGCGCGATGCGGGCCTGCGGGCCGCCGTGCTGGGCTACCGTCAGGCCGTGCTCGAGGGCGTCGCCGAGGCGGAAAGCGCGCTTGCGCAATGGCAGCGCGAGCGTGCGCGCGCCGACAGCGCGCGTACGCAGCTCGAACTTGCCGACACCGCGCGGACGCGGACGCAAGAGCTTCAGCGCATCGGTCTGGCCGACGCCGCCGACCGCGCACAGGCGGGCATCGCACAGGCGCAGGCGCAATTGCAGGCCGCGCTCGCACAACGCGATGCGGCGATCGCTTTCATCGCCGTATACAAATCCTTCGGCGGCACGTTGCCGCCACTGGCCATGCAATGAGCGTCGTCGCCCTGGCCAGCAAGACCCTGTTCTACGAGTGGCGCAAATTCCTGCCGGCTGCGCTCGCCGTCGCCTTTTCCGGTTTGCTGTTGCTCATGCAGGCGGCGCTGATGTTCGGCATCTTCGACAGCGCCAGCGTATACGTGAACAAATCCGCCGCGGATCTGTGGGCCGGCTATCCGGGCACGCAGACGATCGAACTTGGCCGACCGATCCCGCGCGATACGGAAATGGCGCTGCGCATGGACCCGGATGTGGTGCGCGTGGAGCCCTTCGACTGGATCGACGGCGATTGGCGCGGGCCGGCCAGCCACGGCAGCGTATCGGTTTTCATTTCCGGCATCGATCCGGCGCCCGACGGGCTGATGTTCGCGCACGCCATTCCGGCAGCGATGCGCGCCCTGCTCTACGAGCCGGACAGCGTGATCGTCGACGCCGCCGACTTGTCCAAGCTCGGCCTGCCGATCGGCAGCAGCGCGACGCTGAACGGGCATCGGGTCAGGATCGTTGCCGCCTGCAACGGTCTGCGCGCACTCGGTGGCGTCAACATCGTCTCCTCGATCGCCACCGCACGGCGCCTTAACACCGACTCCGGCAATCCCGATCGGGTCGCCTACTACGTCGCCAAGCTGCGGCCCGGCGCCAAACCTGAGGTGGTTCGCGACCGTATCGAGACGGCATGGCCGCAACGGCATTTCACGGTGTGGACCCGCGCCGAGTTCGCGCACACCGCAGCGACGTACTGGATGTTCGAGACCGGTGCAGGTCTGGGCTTCGTGTTCTTCACCTTCATCGTTTTCCTGGTCGGCACCGTCATCACCAGTCAGACCCTGATGGCGGCGGTAGCCAGCCACGTGCGTGAATATGCCATGCTCAACGCGCTCGGCGCCGGCCACGGCGCGCTGCGCCGCGTGGTGCTGGAACAGGCCTTGATCGTCGGCGGCTTCGGCATCGTCGCCGGCGCGGCCGTATGCGCCGCGCTCATCGCGCTGGCGCACAGCCAGAACGTGCCGATCGCCTTCGACGCCAGCGCCGCGCTCGGTTGCGGCGCCCTGGTTCTGGCGATCGCGCTCGTTTCCGGCGCGATGGCGGTGCGCACGATCGCGCACCTGGAACCGGCGAATCTGTTGCGCTGATCCGATGGCCGTCGCTCACGCCCTCATTGCGCAGGACATCGCCAAGGCCTACACCACGGGCAGGATCGCCACGCCCGTGCTCGACGGCCTTTCGCTGGCGCTGGAATCGCGCGAGCTGGCGCTGGTGCTCGGACCTTCCGGATCGGGCAAGAGCACCCTGCTCGCGATCCTGTCCGGCCTGTTGCGCCCGGACCGCGGGCGCATCGTCGCCCTCGGTGAGGAACTGTGGAAATTGTCGCGTACCGAACTGGAACGCTTCCGCCTGCATCACACCGGTTTCGTGTTCCAGGGCTTCAACCTGTTTCCGGCGCTCAGCGCGGTCGAACAGGTGATGCTGCCGCTGGGTTATCTGGGCCTCGACAGCCGCACCGCGCAGAACCGCGCGCTGGCCGCGCTCGAGGAAGTGGGGCTGGGCTCGCGCGTGCACCTGCGCCCGCTGGAAATGTCGGGCGGCGAGAAGCAGCGGGTGGCGATTGCGCGCGCGCTGGCCAAAAAACCGCAGTTGCTGTTCGCCGACGAACCGACCAGCGCCCTGGACAGCGTCAACGGCAAGATCGTGATCGATTCGCTGCACCGCATCGCGCGCAACTTCGGCGCGACCGTGGTCTGCGTCAGCCACGATCACCGCCTGGCCGTCAGTGCCGACCGCATCATCACAATCCAGGACGGCCTGATCCAGTCCGATACCGTCCAGTCGGATACCACCCGATCGGATAGACTACGCAACGGCGCCGCGTCCGCGGACGTCCAGCAACCGGAACCCGCACAATGACCCGCACGCTCGTCCAACGCGCCGTCGTCGTCTGCGCCGTACTCGGCGTGCTCGGTGCCTGTTCGCGCAATGGCGCCGAAACCGCCGCCACGCCGGCCACGGCACAGGCCTACGTGGCGATGGCGCGCGGACAGGTCGACGTGCAAGGCGGCCTGATCCGAATCGCCGCGCCGCGCGACGGCACGATCGCGCAACTGCATGGCGAACCGGGCAGCGAAGTCAAGGCAGGCGACGTGCTCGCCCAGCTCGATCCGAAGCAGGCCGAACTCTCGGCCGGCATCGCGCAAGCCCAGCTCGATCAGGCCACGGCGCGCGCGGCTGCGTTGCGCACGCAAGCGGCCGGACTCAAGCCCCGCGCCGATCGCGCCGCCGAAGCGGCCAAGGCCGGCGCGGCGACGCAGCAGTCCGCCGACGACGCGCAACAGGCCCTCGCCGAGACGAATGCGCAACTCGGCGAAGCCGATGCGGCAGTGGAAGGCGCGCGCCGGCACTTGAAGCAGGCCCGGCACGAGGTCGCCGTGCTTGCCATTCGCGCGCCGGTGGCCGGGCGCATTGTGTCGCGCAATGCGCATCTGGCGGATGTCGTGTCCACGCAGTCCGGTACGGCGCTGTTCACCCTGCTGCCGGATGCACCGCGCATCGTGCGCGCGGAACTGAACGAGGCCTTCGCCGACAAAGTCAGTGTCGGCATGCGCGCCGAGGTCGTCACCGAGGATGGTGCCGGCAAGTCCTATCCAGCCACGGTCGCGCGCATCGGCGATATCTTCGGACCGAGCACGCTGGTCGAGGATCCGCAGGAGGCATCGGACACGCGCGACGTGATCTGCATACTCAAACTGGAGAGCAACGACTTGCGCGTCGGCCAGCGCGTGCAGGTGCGGTTCAAGCCGCGCTGAACTTCCGTTGTATCAATCAGCCGTTCGTGTTGAGCGTAGCAGAGCGCCGCTCTGCGAAGTCGAAACACTGAAGGCATCTGCGCCAGGCCTTCGACTTCGCGCCTTCGGCGCTACGCTCAGGGCGAACGGATTCGATATGTCCCACGCTAATTCTTCGCAAACGCCTCGTCGAAGAAACTGTGCATCAGCGCAAACGCGCGATGTGCGACTTTCGCGTCGTACTGGCAGCCCTTGACCGAATTGTCGGCGGTGGGGATGGCGAAGCAATGCACCGCGCCGCCGTAATTGACGAACTGCCAATCCACACCGGCATCGCGCATTTCCTTCTCGAAGCCGAGGATTGCCGATTCCGGAGTGAAGCTGTCGTCGGCGCCGTTCATCGCCAGCACCATGCCCTTGATGTTCTTCGCCATGGCCGGATCGTCGGTGGAAAGATTGCCATGAAACGCGGCCACGCCGGCGATATCCGCACCGGTGCGCGCGAGGTCCAGTGCAGTCGCGCCGCCGAAGCAGAACCCGATCGCTCCCCAATGCTTGCCGTCGAGCGGCGCCTTGCCGACTTGCGCCTCGAGTTGCGCCAGCGCCGCCTTGATGCGCGCGCGCAGTTCGTTGCGTTGCTTGTACATGTTGCCGGACGCCTCCGCCGCCGCCGCCGGCGTCTTCGGACGCACGGCGATACCGTAAACGTCGGCGACGAGGATCACGTAATCCCTGCCGGCGATCTGTTCGGCCAGCGCGACCTGGTTGGGATTCATGCCCATCCAGTCCGGTGCCATCACCAATCCCGGCCGCGGCGTCTTCACCGCATCGTCGTAGACGAGCACGCTCTGCATCTTCGCGCCGTCGACGCTGTAGTCGATCGTGCGCGTCACCATCGCCGCTTGGGTCGAGCCGACACCGAACCCCAGAACCGCACACGTTGTCAACAAGCGTTTCATGAGCATGTCTCCGCGAGGTGGGAGCGTCATCATACTGCGGCACCTGCCATCGGAGGGTGATCGGCCAGTCGGCGCTGATGCTAGACTGCAGAGCAAACCATTACGGAGCTGTCCATGAAACCAGCCATTATCGCCATTGCCATCGCTGCGGCCGGCATTGCCTTGCCCGCCGCGGCGCAGCACAAGCCCGAGCAGGTCATTCATTACCGGCAGGCGGCGATGACCATGATCGGCTGGAACTTCGGCACGCTCGGCGCGATGGTCAAGGGCAAGACGGCGTGGGATGCGCAGCAGTTCGCTCTGCGCGCCGACCGCATCGCGGGCCTGGTGCCGCAAGTGCTGGAAGGCTTCGCCAAAGGCTCGGACAAGGGCGCGACAACCGATGCCAAACCCGGCATATGGACGAACTTCGATGATTTCAAATCCAAGTACGACGACTTCGTCACGCAGAGCAAGGCCTTGAGCGACGTCGCTCATGCGAGCGACGAAGCGGCCATGCGGGATCAATTCAAGAAAACCGCCGAAGCCTGCAAGGCCTGCCACGAAAAGTACAAAGCGGATTAGACGGCAAGCCCGACCAGTGTGGCCACCAGTGCCGCGCACAGCACGAACAGCGCAATCGCCAGCCAGATGTTTGCAAAGCGCAGTTCTCGAGTCGGCATCACGCGCTTTACGCCGGTAATCATCGGAGCGATCAGATTGTCGTGTTCGATCAGCAGGTACAGCAGCACTGCGACGATGTGCAGGCCGATCAGGATCAACAACAGGTTTTCGTTCCAGTGATGCACGCGCGTCATCAGCTTGACGGTGGAATCGGAAACATGCGCCGCGAATGGGCCATCCGTATCAATCCCGTCGCTGGCGAACAGACCGCTGACCGCCTGCACCGCGACACTGGTCAGCAGCGCAAGCACCGACCAGCCACCCAGCGGATTGTGGCCGATGCTGCGTTGTGGATTTGTGGACATCTGCGCACGCAGGTAACGGAGCACCGTGCGCGGGCCACGCACGAAGTCGCGGAAGCGGCTGGTCTGCGAGCCAAAAAATCCCCACAACACGCGAAATCCGATAAGGGCGAGCGTGGCGTAGCCGAACCGGAAGTGCCAGCGCATGCCGAGCAGGCCGAATTCGCCGGTCGCGTATTGCAGCGCGATCAGCAGAGCCAGCGCCCCGTGGAACACGCGCGTGGGCAAGTCCCAGACTCGCTGCGTTTGCATTGGTGTACTCATGCGATACCGAGCCCTTCGATGTTCGTGATCGATGCGGGATCGAAACCCGCCAACCGCGCGAATTCGCGACCGCGCTCGGCGTAATCCCTGAACTGATCGAAGCTGGGCGCACCGGGCGAAAACAAAACGACCCCGCCGGCAGGCGTGCAGGCCTGCGCCACGCTCACTGCCCGTTCCAGCGTTGGCGCCGACATCAGATCGAAATGCGGGGATTCCAAAGCGCAAAGCGCTTCGGCGATGCGCCCACCGTTCGCACCCGTCGCGACGATTGTATGCGGCGGATGCTCAGCGACGTGCGCGACGAATCCGCTCCAATCCACGCCGCGATCGAATCCACCGACGATGACGGTCACGGCACGATGGTCGAGACTGCGCAGCGCCTCCACCGTCGCGTAAGGCGTAGTGGCGATGCTGTCGTTGGTGAATTCGACGCGCGCGCGCATACCGAGCAATTGCAATCTATGCGGAAGCGGCTTGAAGCTCGACAGATGTGGCAGGGCAGCGATGGCATCCAGGCCCACCGCTTCCAGCGCGGCAAGCGCGGCGCAGACATTTCGCGCATTGTGCTCGCCGGGGACAGACAACTCCGTCATCGGCAACAAGCGCATGTCGCCACGCCCGATCGCGCCGTCGCGGGCATGCCAGCCGGCGGTATCGCCGAACAACAACCGACGCGCATGCGCCGCAGTGCGTGCGAGCAATTCGGGCTGTTCGGCGTTCACGATCAGCGTGCGCGCGGCATCGGTGAGCTTGAGTTTGTCGGCCGCGTAACGCTCGCGGGTGCCGTGCCAGTCGAGGTGTTCCTCGTACAGGTTCGTGATCACGCCGACCTCGAGCGGCCCGGCCTCGCCAGTCTGGAAACTCGACAGTTCGACCACCCACAACTCGGCCTGCTGTCCATCCAGATCCAGCAAGGGCATGCCGATATTGCCGGCCAGCGCCGTGCGAATCCCGAGCGCGCGCGCGCTATGCGCGATCATCGCGCTGGTCGTGCTCTTGCCCTTGGTACCGGTCACGCCAACGATTCCATACCTGGCACGCGCGGCGGGATTTTCCGCGAACCACAGTGCGGTGCCCGAGGTGAATTTCACGCCCGCCGCGACGGCTTCGGAAATCGGCGGCATGTACGCACTGATGCCGGGAGATTTGACGATGACGTCGAAGGTTTTCAACGTCCGTGCAGCGACCGTTTCGGTGATGACATTCAGGTGTGCGTCATCGGCCACATGCGCCCTCTCGTCGGCCGGACACAGCAGCGTCAATTCCTTGCGCGGAAACCGTCGCCGCAACGCCGCCAGCGCCGCCCTGCCCTCGCGGCCATAACCCCAGACTGCGACGCGCGCGTCGCCAAGATCATGCATGCGCATGCAGCAAGCCTTGCAGTCGGAACGGCAAAAAATGTGTGGCCGACGGCGTCAACAGCGGCGCCAGCGCGAACTCGCCGGCACCGAGTTGCGGCGCGATTTCCTCGGCGAAACGCGCGACCAGCGCGTCCTCGCGCCACTCCGGGCGAAGCGACAACGCGCGCATCGCCGCGCGCGATTCGCGGCCCTCGCCCACACATTCGAACGGTTTGTGCTCGCGGTATTCGAGCAGCGCGTCAAAGCCGGACGCGAGCGCTGCATCGTCCAGCAGATTCCGGCCGAAAATCGCGAGTAGGCGCGGCTTGGCCACAAACGGTGCCAAGGCCAGAAACACGAAGTGACACTTGGGGCACTGTCCGCACCAGCGATCGGCGGGCCTCTCACCACGGATACGGAAGTTGCGGTTGCAGCTCGAAAAGACATCGTCGTAGCGTGTGCTGCGCGCGAACGCGCGCGTGACCGCCAGTTCCGACCAGGGCCGCAGCAGCGAGAAATAATCCAGATCCGCCGCCGTATGCGATTTTGTATACTCGCGCACGTCGCGCTCGAAATCCAGGCTCTTGCTCCACTGGTGGTTGACCGGCTGGCCGTCGTATTCGAGTGTCGCGGCCGATGCCGACGCCTCGTTGGAAAATGCGATCGCATCGAAGTCGTACAGGATCGCCGCGCAAATCAGGATCGCCGAGTTGATCGCCGTAACCGGTATGTGACCGTTGTAAGCGCCGAGCCGGTTGTACTCGAACAGCTCCGGCGCTAAACGGCGGCTGAGATTCAGCGTGGGCAGACCCGTGCGCTGCGCGCACGCCGCGATCAAGGCCGAATCGCCGACCCACACAGCGGTCATCGGCTCGTCGACGCCTTTCAGCATCTCCACACTGACCAGCGAGTCCTTGCCGCCGCCGAGAGCGACCAAGGTGCGGCGCTGCAAGTTCGCATGTGCCGCCGGCGGCCGCATTGCCTTGCCATGGCGCGGGAAGCGAATCCGCCCGCGCAAATCCACCTTGTTGTGATACGCGAACTCCGCCAATCCATGCGTGTACACGGTGTCCATGAATTGCGCCAAGCCGGCATCCAACGGCTCGCCTTCGACCACAATTGCCTTCGGCACACCGGCCTTGTAGTAACTGACCCCGGCAATCAGATGCAGCAAGCGCAACGCGGCGGCGAATGCGGATTCCCGCTCGGGCGGCAGCGGCGGCGCATCCGGAAAACCGATGCGCTCGATCAGCGCCGGGCCGTCATTGAAGGCGTAGGCGAGTTGTGCTTCGCCGTCACGATACGTGCAACGCACGAAACGGAACGCTTGGGCCTGACGCGGATCAAGCAAGGCGCTCACAAAATCACCTCACACGCCGGTTCACGCAGGTTGTAATGCGATGCCATCACCGCGCCGTAAGCACCGGCCTGCGCGATCAGCAGAACGTCGCCTTCGCGCGTCTGCGGCAGGCGGCGATTGCTGCCGAGCACATCGCCGGATTCGCAAATCGGGCCGACCACCTGGACCAGTTCCATCGCGGGAATCTCGAGGCGCGTGAGGTTGACGATTTCGTGATACGCCTCGTACAACGCCGGGCGGATCAGCGAGTTCATGCCCGCATCGCAGCCGACATAACGCACCTCGCCCTTGCGCTTGGTCTGGGTCACGTGCGCGAGGATCACACCCGCGTCGGCGACCAGGTAGCGTCCCGGCTCGGCCCACAATTCGAACTGCGGGTATGCGCTCTTGACTTCCGCCAGGGCTGTGCCGAGTGCGGCCAGATCCAGTGGCATCTCGTCGCCGCGCGCGGGCACACCGAGTCCACCGCCGATATTGAGCACGCGCACACTGCCGATTTTCTCGGCGATGCTGGCGAGCTGCACGTAGACATCGCGCCAGTGCGCAGCATCCAGAATGCCGGAACCCAGGTGCGCGTGCAGGCCGGCGATACGCACGCCGTGGCGCTCCGCAAGACCGCGGAATTCGTCCAACTCATCCAGCGCAAGGCCGAACTTGGATTGCGCCCCGCCGGTCTTGACCTTGTCGTGATGGCCGCGTCCCGCGCCAAGATCCAGGCGCAGGAAAATTTCGTGGCCGGAAAAATCCTTGCCCCAGCATTCGAGCGGATGCAGATTGTCGAGCGTGACTGGTACGCCGCTGGTCAGCGCCGCGGCGTACTCGGCGCGCGGCGCGAAGTTCGGCGTGAACAGCCGAGTGGCGTCCGGCGCGACCTGCGCGGCGCGTTCGAGTTCGCCGGGCGAAACGCATTCCAGACCGAAATTCTGCGCGGCAATTTCCTTCAACAGAGTCGGATGCGCGTTCGCCTTGATCGCGTAAAACCAGCGATCAACCGGATTGACTGCGCGCAACGCTTGCACCCGCGCACGCAGCGTGGCGAGGTCGTAGACGTAACACGGCGTATGGCGCTCGGCCAGCGCGAGCAGTTCGGCGCGGCGTGCGATCCACCATGGCTCAGCTCGCGCAGATTGTTCCTTTTTATACAAATCCCGCCAGCTCGGACCGAATACGTCGACGTCTTCCACGCGCATGGCTTCGGCGCGAATCAGCATTTCGTGCAGGCTCGGCACCAGATCCGCGGCGATCACCTCGTCCACCACGAATGTGAGGTAGAGATTGTTCGACGACTGCGAGATCAGGTGCACGCGCAACGCGCCGAATTCGGCGAGCACGCCGGAGAGCTTGTGCAGCATCGAGCGCATGCCGCGTCCGACCAGCGTGATCGCCGCGCACGGCGCGATCACCTTGACGCGGCAGACCTTGGCCAAGTCTGCGCATAACGCCGACAGAACATCGGAGTTGACCAGGTTTTCGGTTGGATCGAGCGAGACGGTGACGTTCGTCTCCGAGGTGCCGACCAGATCGATCGACAGACCGTGGCGCTTGAAATGCTCGAACACGTCGGCGAGAAAGCCGACCTGCTGCCACATGCCGATCGATTCCATCGAGATCAGCGTGATGCCGCCGCGCGAGCTGATCGCCTTGACGCTCGGTGCCGCATCGGCCACGGTCGCGCCAATCTCGGTACCGGGCATGTCGGGATAATTGGTGTCGCGTATCGCGAGCGGCACGCGCGCCTCGCGCACGGGATTGATGCAACGCGGATGCAATACCTTGGCGCCGGTGGTGGCGATTTCCTGCGCCTCTTCGTAGTCGAGCCGCGCCAACAGACGCGCGTTCGGCACCTGACGTGGATTGGCGCTGAACATGCCCGCCACGTCCGTCCAGATTTCCACTTTTTCGGCTTTCAGCAACGCACCAAAATAACTGGCTGACGTATCCGAGCCGCCACGCCCGAGAATCACGGTCTCGCCCTGCTCGCTGCGGGCCATGAAACCCTGCGTGACGAACAGGCCGCCGCGCGCAGCCAGCGCCCGTGCGAAAACCGGATCGGGCGCAGCCGGCACGGACGCCGAAAGATAACGTCCCCATGCATTCTGGTTGGGGAGCGGCTGCGCACGCAAATGTTCGCGTGCGTCCAGCCACTGCGCGGCAAGGTTCAGGCGATTGAGGTAGGCGACGCCGAGCGTGCTCGACAATTGCTCGCCCAGCGCGAGCACTTCGGCCTGCCACGGCAAGCCGCCAGCTTCGGCGCGCGCGTGCGTGACGAGCGCATCCAGACGTTCCAGCCAGTATTGCAAGGGCGCGCGATCCGCAAGCTGCATCTCGGCGAACATCGCCTCATGGCGCGCCATGATCGCGTCGCGGATCGCGCGGCGCGGCGGATCGGCGTGCGCCTCGGTCAAGGCCTTGAGCTGGTCGGTGATGCCGGACAGCGCCGATACCACGATCAGCACCTGCTTGCCGCGCTCACGCCAGGCGCGCGCGATCGCGGCGATCTTGTCCCAGCGCGCGCGCGTGGACACGCTGGTGCCGCCAAACTTGAGCGCGATCCACGAAGCGGCGGGTTGATCGGACATGGAAAGGCAGGGCGGCGAGGGAACCGCCATTGTCCTTGTGCGGCGCAAAAAAACAAGGAGAGGCGCTGGCATCCTTGTGACAATTCGGCGGCGGCGACCGAGCGAAAGCGACGCCGTATAGCGTGTCATGAACGCGGCACAGGAAATTTCCGTGGCATCTTGGTGCAAAATAGCGCCTCACGCACGCGATTCCACCATGCCCGACAATCCTTTCCGCCGCACCAAACCCGAACCGGTTCCGCCGGTCGCCGCCAGCGCCCACGAAAAGACGCTGCCTCTGCGCATCAACGGCAAGGAGTTCTTCCACAACGGCGATCCGGACATGCCGCTCTTGTGGTACCTGCGCGATGTGCTGCGCCTGACCGGCACCAAGTTCGGCTGTGGTACCGGCGAATGCGGTGCATGCACCGTGCTCGTCGACGGCAAAGCCCAGCACGCTTGCATACTGCCGGTGAAGTCGCTGACGCACCGCGATATCGTCACCATCGAAGGGCTGGCCGGCAAGGATGCGTTGCATCCCTTGCAGGAATCCTGGATCGCCGAGGATGCGATCGGCTGCGGCTACTGCCAACCCGGACTGATCATGGCCGCTGCCGCATTGCTCAAGCGCAAGCCGCATCCGGACGCTGCGGATATCGATTCGATTCCAAATTTGTGCCGCTGCGGTTTGTATCCGCGCATCCGCTCCGCCATCGTGCGCGCGGCAACCGCGCCGAACGAGGGCGGCAAGTGATATTCGATCCCTCGCGGCGCCGTTTTCTGGTTACCGGCGCCAGCGCCGCCGGCGCCTTGCTGGTCGGCTGGCGCGTCCAGGCTCAGGGCGAATTGCCCTATCTGGGTGCGCGTTTCGCGGCGCAGCAGCTTACCGATTTCGTCAGCATCGAAGCCGACGGCAGGGTCGTGATCGGGGCACGCGGCTGCGAAGTCGGACAAGGCGTGAAAACCGAACTGCCGATGCTAATCGCCGAAGAACTCGACGCCGACTGGAATCGCGTGCACGTCGAGCAGTTGTCCTACAACTATATCGAAACCGACAGCGGCTCCGGCGACCGCTACGGCGATCAGGGTGCCGGCGGAGATACCGGACCGGCGGCATGGACGCTGTTGCGCCAAGCCGGCGCGATCGCGCGCTGGCTGCTGGTGCAGGCGGCTGCGCAAAAATGGGGTCTCGATGCCGCCACGCTGCGCACCGAAGCCGGCTTCGTGATCGCCGCCGACGGCCGCAAACTCGCCTACGGCGCGCTCGCCGCCAGCGCGGCGACGCTGGATGCGCCGGCGAATCCGCCGACCCTCAAGGATCCGTCGCAATTTCGCATCATCGGCAAGCCGATGCGTACCGTGGATGCGCGCGAGGTCGTGCTCGGGCGCACCGAATACGGCATCGACAGTTATCTCGGCAATGCGCTCGTCGCCGTGATCGCACGCTGTCCGTATCCGGACGGCACTCTGGAATCGCTCGACGACGCACAAGCGCGACAGGTACCGGGGGTGCGTCGTGTGATCGCATTGCCCGGGCCGAAGCCCGACGCACCTTTCGACGGCATGCTGGCGGCAGGCATCGCGGTGCTGGCGGACGACACCTGGGCCGCGCTGCACGGGCGCGGCAAATTGAAAATAACCTGGAAGCCGAGCGACAAGGGCGAGTCCAGCGCCGCGCTGGAAGCGGCCGCGAACGCGTTGCTCGACGGCGATACAGCCGGCATCGTGGTGCGCAACAACGGCGATTTCGCAAAAGCCCGGAAAACGCCGCGTACTACGGCCATCTCGGCGCGTTACCGCCTGCCGTTTCTGGCCCACGCCACGCTCGAGCCGCCCAACGCCACGATCGAGGTGACTCCCGACAAGGTCGTCTTGATCGCCGGTCTGCATGATCCGGCGGGAGCTTCGCAACTGCTGCACGCCATCACCGGCGTGCCACGCGAAGCCATCGATATTCGCTTGCCGCGCGCGGGCGGCGACATGGGCCGGCGCCTGCACAACGATTACGTCGCCGAAGCCGCGCTTTTGGCCCAGGATGCCGGCCGGCCGCTCAAGCTGATCTGGACACGCGACGACGACCTGCAACACGATTTCTACCGTCCGTTCGGCGTGCACGAACTCACGGCGACGATCGACCGCAAGAAAAAACTCACCGGCTGGTCGCATCGGATCGCTGCCGTGCCGCGCAATTGGCGCGACAGCCGCCTTGCGGGCCGGCCGGTATTCGCCGGCTCGCTCGACGAAGACGCCTTTCCGGCCGGCCTCATCTCCAACCTGTCGCTTGCTTTTTATACCGTGGCCTGCGACCTGCCTCGCGGCGACGGTCGCGGCGGCGGACAGGCTGCCCAAGCATTCGCCACGCAATGTTTTCTGGATGAAATCGCACTCGCCACGCATCAGGACCCCGTCCGCTTGCGCATGGATATGCTCGGCGCGCCGCGGCTCTTGCGTCCGGGTTTCGACACCGGACGTCTTGCCGGCGTGTTGCGCATTGCCGCCGGCAAGATCGACTGGCAGCACAAGCCGGTCAACGGCCACGGCCTGGGCATTGCCTGCCATGCGTCCCATGGCGCCTATGCAGCGCACGCATTCGAAGTGTCGGTACAAGGTAACGACCTCATCGTGCATCGCGCCGTTTGTGCGATCGACGCCGGACGCACGCTCAATCCGTTGAATCGGGAGGCACTGGCGACCATGGCGACGCTGGACGCGTTGTCGGCAACCCTGCACCAGGCGATCACGCTCAAGAACGGACGTGTCGAGCAAAGCAATTTCGACGACTATCCGCTGATGCGCATGCGCCAGGCACCGCAGACGGTGGAAGTGCATACCGTGGATGGCGGCACCGAATCGGTGGATTTTGCCACGGCCATAGCCTCCAGCGCGGCGCCAGCGCTAGCTAACGCCGTATTCGCCGCCACCACGGTGCGCGTGCGCAAGCTGCCGCTGGTGCCGGAGTTGCTGCGGTTGCTCTGAGGATCAGTAATCGCACGCTTGCTCTTCGATCCTGCGTTTTTCCACAGCGTGCTCGCCGGCAGCGTCATCTGCTTGCTGCTGGCCGACATCGTTCAGCGGGTCGAGCGGATTTCCCATTACCAAATGCGCCATATGCGCGCCTCGCGCCGCAGCGGCAGCCGTTTCTGCGGGCGTCGGCGAGTTGTCGAACCGGCTGCGCCGGCAATGGATGAGGTTGTGGCCGCGCGCGAGCAATTCGCGCCCGCGCGCGATGCCCGTGTCGAGCGGCGTGGTGAATCGGGCCTCCGCTGGCAGGCGCATTGTTCCATCGCGTTCGAAATGCAGCGGCGATGAAATCGTCACTGCGGGCGCTCCGGTTTGCACTGGGATCGGTGTGGGCGTGGCTGGCAGTACCGTCGCAGTCATTGGCGTCCGGTGCGGGGGCGCCGGTTGCGGCAACATCGGCGGCCGCGGTGCGGATTCGCCGATCAAACGCACTTCCAGAACGCTTGTATCCGCCGCAGGCAATGGATAGCGGTTGTCATACCAGCGCCAGAAAACCAGCGCATGCAGGCCGGCCAATGCGATCAGGGCCACCAACCCCAACGAACGCGGCCGCGACGGCGGCGCCAAGCGCGCGATCGCGCGCAGGCGAAGTTTCGGCATCCCATTCCGACTGCCCGGCCGCGGCCATGCCGTTGCCGTCATCGTTTTCCTGCGCCACCGCGATCCTTGTCCGGGAAAAACGCGTAGCAAGCCTAGCAACGTCCGTGTAAATCCGCGGTTAACCGCTTGCTGACGCATCGCGCCTTGACGCGCGACGCCGAAAGGAGAACGCTTGCAAGCCCACGCACGCATACGGGAGACGCTCATGGCCTACACCACGCAAGGCATCCGAAACATCGCGCTCGCCGGACATTCCGCCGCGGGCAAGACCACGCTGTTCGAAGCCCTGTTGCACGCGGGCGGCGTGATCGGCGCTCCCGGATCGGTCGAGCGCGGTACCAGCGTTTCCGACTACGACCCGATGGAAAGGGAGCGCAAGCAATCGCTGAGCACGGCCATCGCCTCGATCGACCACGGCGAATGCCATATCAACCTGATCGATACGCCGGGAGCGGCGGATTTTCGCGGACCGACGCTGTCGGCGCTCGCCGCCGTGGAAACCTGCGCCATCGTCGTCAACGCGCACAATGGCATCGAATACGGCACCCAGCGCATGATGCACCATGCCAAGGCGCGCGGATTGGCGCGCGTGTTGATCGTGAACAAGATGGACGGCGGGAACTGTCGCGCCCTGGTCGACCAGTTGCGCGAGACCTTCGGTCCCGAATGCCTGCCGATCGACCTGCCGGCGCAGGACGGCAAGAGCGTGGTCGACTGCTTCTTCAAACCCAATCTTGATCAGAATCGGGGCGTCGCGGATTTTTCTTCGGTCGCCGAAGCGCACCAGCGCATCATCGACCAGGTCGTCGAAATCAACGAGACCGTGATGAATCATTTCCTCGATGTCGGCGAAGCCGGCCTTTCCGGCCAGGAACTGCACGACGCGTTCGAGCAATGCCTGCGCGAAGGCCATCTCGTGCCGATCTGCTTCGTGTCCGCGCGCACCGGAGCCGGCGTGAAGGAGCTGTTGAACCTGATCGAACGTTTGCTGCCGAATCCGGCGGAAGGCAACCCGCCGCCATTCGTCAAAGGCACCGGCGCGAATGCGGCGCCGATCGAAGCGGTGCCCGATCCGAAACGGCACGTCATCGCCGACGTGTTCAAGATCGTCAACGACCCCTTCGTCGGCAAGCTGTCGGTGTTCCGCGTCTATCAAGGCACGCTGAAGAAGGATACACAACTGTTCGTCGACGACGGCAAGAAACCCTTCAAGGTCGGGCATCTGTTCAAGCTGCGCGGCAAGGAGCACATCGAGATCGACAGCGCCATTCCCGGCGACATCGCCGCCGTGGCCAAGGTCGAGGAAATCCATTTCGACGCGGTGCTGCATGATTCGCACGACGAGGACCATATCCACCTCAAGCCGCTGGATTTTCCGCATCCCATGTTCGGCCTCGCGGTCGAACCCGCACACAAGGGCCAGGAACAGAAGCTCGCCACTTCGCTGCACAAGCTCAGCGAGGAAGACCCGTGCTTCCGCTTCGAGCACAACAAGGAACTGAACGAGTCGGTGGTACGCGGACTGTCGGATCTGCATTTGAAGCTGATGCTCGAACGCATGAAGCAGCGCTACGACGTGGAAGTGAAGACGCGCCCGCCACGCATCGCCTACCGCGAGACCGTGGCGACGAAAGCCGAGGGCCATCACCGCCACAAGAAGCAGACCGGCGGCGCCGGTCAGTTCGGCGAGGTGTACCTGCGCATCGAGCCGCTGCCGCGCGGCGCGGGCTTCGAATTCGCCGACGAGGTCAAGGGCGGCACGATCCCGAACCAGTTCATCCCGGCGGTGGAAAAAGGCGTGCGCCAGGTACTCGAACACGGCGCCGTCGCCGGCTACCAAATGCAGGACGTGCGCGTGATCGTCTACGACGGCAAGTACCATCCGGTCGATTCCAAGGAGGTCGCCTTCGTCAGCGCCGGCAAGAAGGCGTTCCTGGAGGCCATCGCCAAGGCCAGGCCACAGGTGCTCGAGCCGATCGTGAACCTGGAAGTGTTCGTCCCCGACGCGCACATGGGCGATGTCACCGGAGGCCTCGCCGGCAAGCGCGCGCGCATCAGCGGCACCGATTCGCTGCGCGGCGGCGAAATCGTCATCAAAGCGCAGGTGCCGCTCGCGGAAGTGACCGATTACCAGACCGAACTGAAGGCCATGACCGGCGGCCAGGGCCGCTACGCGATCGAGTTCAGCCACTACGATCCGGTGCCGCCGCAGGTGCAAAAGCAATTGACGGAAGGGTACAAACCCAAGGTGGACGAGGATTGATGTCGAAGATCCTCAGCAACGCAATGCTATCCAATCGAATGGGAGGAATATCATGGTAACGCTCGCACAACTGTGGTTGCCGATTTTGCTGTCCGGCGTATTCGTATTCATCGCCAGCAGCATCCTGCACATGGTCTTCAAGTTCTGGCACACGCCGGATTATCACGGCCTTGCCAACGAGGACGAGGTACGCGCAGCGATCCGCAAGGGCAACCCTGCGCCGGGGATGTACCTGATTCCCTGGTGCAAGATGGAGGATATGAAGCAGCCGGCGGCGCAAGGGAAGTTCACGGAAGGGCCGGTCGGATTCCTGATCCTGCGCGCCAGCGGCATGCCGAACATGGGCAAGTCGCTGGGGTCGTGGTTCGTGTTCTGCCTGATCGTCGCGCTGTTCGCCGGCTACATCGCCCAGCATGCGCTGCTGATCGGCGCGCCGTATCCGCACGTTTTCCGCATCGTCGGCACCGCCGCGTTCATGGGCTTCGCGTTCGGCGCCCTGCCGATGGGCATCTGGTGGGGGCAGCCGTGGCGCGCAGTGGCCAAGGACATGATCGACGGCCTGATCTACGCCCTGCTCACGGCCGGCACGTTCGGTTGCTTCTGGCCGCATTGAAAGCGAACCTGCGCGCTACCGCCTAGTCGGTGGCGCGTGTTGCCAGGACATTGCCGCGCTTGCGCACGATCAGCATCGCCAGTTCCAGCGACTGCTCGTAGTTCAGGCGCGGGTCGACCGTGGATTTGTACGCGCGCGTAAGGTCGCCTTCGGCAAGATCGCGCGCGCCGCCGAGACACTCGGTTACGTTTTCACCGGTCAGTTCCAGGTGTACGCCGCCCAGACGCGTGCCGTGCGCGGCATGGATGTCGAAGGCCGCGTCGAGTTCGGCGCGGATGTTCGCGAAACGTCGCGTCTTGACGCCATTCGCCAGCGCTTCGGTGTTGCCGTGCATGGGATCGCAGCACCACAACACGCTGCGACCATGCGCCTTGACCGCCTGCAGCAATGGCGGCAGCTCGGCGGCTATCTTCACGGCACCCATGCGGTGGATCAGGGTCATGCGGCCCGGCTCGTTGTCCGGATCGAGCACGTCGATCGTGCGCAGCAGCGTGTCGGGTTTGACGCCCGGGCCGACCTTGAGCCCGACGGGATTGCGAATCCCGCGACAATACTCGACATGCGCGCCGTCTAGCTGTGCCGTGCGCATGCCGATCCATGGAAAATGCGTGGCCAGATTGAACCAGCCCCATTGGCGCGGCACCTGGCGCGTGGCCGCCTGCTCGTAGTGCAGCAGCAGCGCCTCGTGCGAAGTATAGAAATCCACTTTGCCGAAACTGCCGATAGGTCCGGCCAGGGTTTCCATGAAACGCACCGAATCGCCGATGGAATCGACCATGCGCCGGTACTCGTCCTGCAGCGGCGAATGCTCGACCCAGGCCAGATCCCAATATTCGGGATGGTGCAAGTCGGCGAAGCCGCCATCGATCAGGGCGCGAGTGAAGTTCATCGTCAACGCCGACTTCGAATGCGCCTCGATCAGGCGCCGCGGGTCCGGCTGCCGCGCCGCCGCGGTGAATTCCGGTGCGTTGACGATGTCGCCGCGATAGCTGGGCAGGGTTTCGGCGCCGCGGGTTTCGGTGTCGGTTGAGCGCGGCTTGGCGTACTGTCCGGCGAAACGGCCTACGCGCACCACCGGAAGCTTGAGTCCGTGCACCAGCACCAGGCTCATCTGCAAAAGCACCTTGAGCCGGTTGGAAATCAGCGGCGACGTGCAATCGGCGAAACTCTCGGCGCAATCGCCGCCCTGCAGCAGGAAGCAGCGGCCTTCGGCGGCATCGGCCAGCTTGCGCTGCAGCGCCAGGACCTCCCATGAGGTGACCAGTGGCGGCAAGGCGCGCAGGTCTGCCAGCGCCGCGGCCAGAGCTCCCGCATCCGGATACGACGGTTGCTGCACGGCCGATTTGCGCTGCCACGAATCCGGCGTCCAGTCGTGCGGTTCGCGGACGGCAGTCAGATTGCGCGAGTCGGCTTGCATCGGCATGCTCTCATGCTGCGCTGCGGCATTCCATCATGCCACAGTCCCACCCGCATGCAAACGCGGCCGGTTATCGCGAAGCGTCCTGATCGCGGCGGCGAAACCCCGCCCACGCCGCGCCCGCGCCGATCAGCACGTAGCTAACGAGCGTCCAGAACGGCATGGCCAAGCCGAGAAACGTCCAGTTTATCTCGGCGCAATCGGCGTGGCCGGTGAAGGCGTGTTCCAGGGTTTTGGACCAGGCGTAACGCAACGAGTAATTCTCGACCATGTAGTTCCAGCCCGGCGTACAGCCGGCCATGGGATCGGGGCCTTGATGCTGTACCCACATGTGATAGGCAGCGATGCCGACGCCAACCGCCGCGCCGAGCAGCACGAGCAAGGCATAGACGCGCCGACCGAACGCGCGCGGCGCCTGAATGGCGCCGGCGAGGAAGACCAGCCCGATCGCAATGAATGCCAGGCGTTGGAAAATGCACAGCGGACACGGTTCGATGCCGAGCTGGAACTGCACGAAATAGGCGTAGGCGAGCAACGCGATACAAGCGCCAAACCCGGCGAAGCACTGCGCGCGGAACGGCCAGCGGAAAGGATTGAACATGCGGGTATCCTGGCTGCGACGATGCGAATCAGACACTACGCACGCGCCGATGTTCCGGCGCCAGAAACGCAAAAGCCCCGGCAGTTGCCCACCGAGGCCATCGCGGAATCGGATGAAACGGCTTACTCCGCCGCTTCGGTTTCGGCGCGCGGCCGGTCGACCAGCTCGACATAGGCCATCGGCGCGGCGTCGCCGTTGCGCATGCCGCATTTGAGGATGCGCAGATAACCACCCTTGCGCTCTCGATAGCGGGGTCCGAGTTCGACGAACAGTTTGCCGACCGCGACTTTGTCGCGCAGGCGCGCGAAGGCGAGGCGACGGTTGGCGACGCTGTCGGCCTTGGCCAGCGTGATCAGCGGCTCGGCAACGCGGCGCAGTTCCTTGGCCTTGGGCAGGGTGGTGCGGATCAGCTCATGCTTGATCAGCGAAGCCGCCATGTTCTTGAACATCGCTTGACGATGACTCGACGTGCGGCTGAACTTGCGGCCGGATTTCATGTGACGCATAAGTAATTCCTTCGTATAACTTTATAATTATATCGTTTTACGGACGATTCCGGAAAACGTGAACTCTTAGTTCGGTAGTACGTTTTGAACTCCTGAAGAAGCGTCGCGAGCGAAGGCAAAATGGCGCGCCGCCGCAGCGCAGGAACCGGAGTGTACACGCTGGTACATGAGGATTCCGAGCAGCGCCGGCACACGAGTCGCCGAGCGCAGCAGCCTATTCAGAGGTTCAGTTCATCTGCATGCCGGAAGACAGACCCGCCGGCGGCCAGTTTTCCAGCTTGGTGCCGAGCGACAGGCCGCGGGCACCGAGCACGTCCTTGATTTCGGTGAGCGACTTCTTGCCGAGGTTCGGCGTCTTCAGCAATTCGACTTCGGTACGCTGTACCAGATCGCCGATGTAATAGATGCTCTCGGCCTTCAGGCAGTTGGCCGAACGCACGGTCAGTTCCAGATCGTCGATCGGGCGCAGCAGCACCGGATCCACGCCGGATTTCTCGGCCTTGGCGTCGGTGCTCTCACGACGACTGAAATCGCCGAACACGGTCAGCTGATCCATCAGGGTCTCGGCCGACTTGCGCACCGCTTCCTCGGCGTCGATCGTGCCGTTGGTCTCGATGTCCAGCACCAGTTTGTCCAGGTCGGTACGCTGTTCGACGCGGGCGCTGTCGACTTCGTAAGCGACGCGGCGCACCGGGCAGAACGAGGCATCCAGCTGCAGGCGGCCGATCGGACGCGATTCCTCGTCCGGACGGCGGCGCGCCGTGGCCGGCACGTAGCCGACGCCACGCGCAATCTTGATGCGCATGTTCAGCGCGATTTCCTTGGTCAGGTGGCAGAGCACGTGCTCGGGATTGAGGATCTCGACGTTGTGGTCGGTCTTGATGTCGCCGGCCGTGACCACGCCCCTGCCCTTTTTCGACAAGGTGACGGTGGTTTCGTCGAGATTGTGCAGACGGATCGCAATGTCCTTGAAGTTGAGCAGGACTTCGATCACGTCCTCCTGCAGGCCTTCGAGGGTCGTGTACTCGTGCAGCACGCCGTCGATCTCGACTTCGATCACCGCTGCGCCGGGAATCGAGGACAGCAGCACGCGCCGCAGCGCGTTGCCCAGGGTATGACCGAAACCACGTTCCAGCGGCTCGACGACGACGCGGGCGCGGTTGGCGCCGGTACGTTCGACATGCAGGCCGCGCGGGCGCAGGATGGTAGTAGGCGATTGTGCCATGAACTACGCTCTCCAAATGATAGGAATAGGGCGATACGGGCATCCTGCCGCGATCGGTTCGCAAACGGTCGCGGCATACCGCGCCGCATTTGCCGCACCAGCACTTCCTGTGCCGGGCGATGAAACGCTTACTTCGAATAGAGCTCGACAATCAGGCTTTCGTTGATGTCGCTGGGCAGATCCGAGCGTTCCGGCAGCGCCTTAACGTTGCCGGCGAATTTCTTCGCATCGACTTCGATCCAGACCGGCGCCAGATCCATCTCCTGCGACAGGTTCAACGCTTCAGTGATGCGCAACTGGCTGCGCGACTTTTCAACGACAGCGATCTGATCGCCGGCCTTGACCTGGAACGATGGCAGATTGACCTTCTTGCCGTTGACCTCGATCGCCTTGTGCGATACCAGCTGGCGCGCCTGCGAGCGCGTGACCGCAAAGCCCATGCGATAGACGATGTTGTCCAGTCGCGCTTCGAGCATGCGCAACAGATTCTCGCCGGTGTTGCCCTTCAGGCGCGAGGCCTTGACGTAGTAGTTGCCGAACTGGCGCTCGAGCAGACCATAGATACGCTTGACCTTCTGCTTCTCGCGCAACTGCACGGCATAATCCGAAAGCCGGCCTTTCTTGCCGGCGGCAGCGCCATGCTGGCCAGGCTTCTGCAGCTTTTCGAACTTCTTGCACTTGGATTCGATCGCGCGCGCCGGACTCTTGAGATTCAGGTCGGCGCCTTCGCGGCAGGACAGCTTGAGTTTGGGACCGATATAACGTGCCATCGTGATTCTCCTCAGACCCGGCGACGCTTCGGTGGGCGGCAGCCGTTGTGCGGAATCGGCGTGACGTCGACGATATTGGTGACCTTGATGCCAAGCGCGTTCAACGAACGCACGGCCGACTCGCGGCCCGGACCCGGACCCTTGATGCGCACTTCCACGGTCTTGACGCCGTATTCGGCCGCCGCGCGGCCGGCTTTCTCCGCCGCGACCTGGGCAGCGAACGGGGTCGACTTGCGCGAACCGCGGAAACCGGCGCCGCCGGCAGTCGCCCACGACAACGCGTTGCCCTGGCGATCGGTGATCGTCACGACGGTATTGTTGAATGAAGCCTGCACGTGCACGACACCGTCGGTGACGACACGCTTGGCTTTCTTCTTGGGCTTGGCAGCAACGGCCGGTTTGTTCATGAGTGCGTTGATCCTGGATTACGATGTTTTCTTAATCGCGCGGCGCGGACCTTTGCGCGTGCGTGCGTTCGTGCGCGTGCGCTGACCGCGCACCGGCAAACCGCGGCGATGACGCAGACCGCGATAAGTGCCCAAGTCGATCAAGCGCTTGATGGCGATGCCATTTTCGCGGCGCAGATCGCCTTCGATGGTGAACTTGCCTACTTCCGCACGCAGCTTCTCGATCTGACCTTCGGTCAGTTCCTTGATTTTGGTCGCGGGATCGACTCCCGCCGCCGTGCACACCTGCTTGGACCGTGCCCGGCCGATGCCGAAAATGCTCTGCAAGCCGATCACGACATGCTTCTGCACCGGCAAATTGACACCCGCAATACGCGCCATCTCTCGTCTCCGCAAGCGGTTTTGCGCAAAAAAGCGCAGTGAACCGTGAATTATAACCTTATTTGTATCGTTATCAAAGCGTTGTAAAAACCGCGCCGCATCAGCGCATGCCGCCGCGGCCATATCCCTTGAGGTTGGCCTTCTTGAGCAGGCTTTCGTATTGGTGCGATACCAGATGCGCCTGCACCTGCGCAGTGAAATCCATGACCACCACGACCACGATCAGCAGCGACGTGCCGCCGAAATAGAACGGCACGTGCCAGTTTTGCTGCAGAAAGGTCGGAACCAGGCACACCGCGACGAGGTAAATCGCACCTGCGCCAGTCAGGCGCGTCAGCACGCCGTCGATGTACTCGGCGGTCGCGCGACCAGGACGGATGCCAGGCACCAAAGCGCCCGACTTCTTCAGATTATCCGCGGTCTCGTTCGAGTTGAACACCAGCGCGGTGTAGAAGAACGCGAAAACGATGATCATCGCGCCGTACAGAATCTCGTACAGCGGCTCGCCGGGATTCAACGCGGCGGTGATCTGCTGCAACCAGCGGATGTCCGCACCGTTGGAGAACCACGACGACGCGGTAGCCGGAAACAGGATCAGCGACGAGGCGAAGATCGGCGGGATCACGCCAGCCATGTTGATCTTCAGCGGCAGGTGCGAACTCTGGTTCATGTAGGCACGCGAGCCGCCCTGGCGGCGCGCGTAGTTCACGGTGATGCGGCGCTGGCCCCGCTCCATGAACACCACGAATGCGGTGACGACGAGAACCAGCACGAGGATCACGAGCACCCGCATGGGACTGATTTCGCCCTGCTGCGACATCTCCAGCGTGCGCGTGACCGCGCCCGGCAGGCCGGCGACAATGCCGGCGAAGATCAGCAGCGAAATGCCGTTGCCGATGCCGCGCTCGGTGATCTGCTCGCCGACCCACATCAGGAACATGGTGCCGGCGGTGAGACCAACCATGGCGGTGAAGATGAAACTCGGCCCAGGCGCATACACGACGCCGGGCTGATGCTGCAGCATGGTGGCGATGCCGAAGGCCTGGAACGCGGCCAGGCCGATGGTGCCGAAGCGCGTGTACTGGGTGAGCTTGCGCCGGCCGGATTCACCTTCCTTGCGCATCGCCGCCCAGCTGGGAATCACCGATCCGAACATCTGCACGATGATCGACGCCGAAATGTACGGCACCACACCGAGCGCGAACAGCGAGAAGCGCGCCAGCGCACCGCCGGAAAACATGTTGAACATGTCCACAAGGCCGCCGCCCTGGCCCTGGATCAGCTTGGTCATCGCGTCCGAGTTCACGCCCGGCACGGGAATGAACGAGCCCAGGCGGAACACGAACAGCGCGCCGATCACGAACAGGATGCGCTGTTTGAGCTCGGTCAGCTTGCCAAGATTGCCGAGCAGACTGTTGGTTTGAGGTGCGGCCACCGGTTACTCCACACTGCCGCCGGCGGCGAGAATCGCGGCCTTGGCGCCGGCCGTGACGGCCACGCCCTTGAGCTTGACCACACGTTTGATCTCGCCCTTCTTGACAACCTTGGCGCGGACCGCGCGCGTGTCGACGAGGCCGGCCGCCATGAGAGCGGCGAAGTCGACAGCGTCAACCTTGAGCGAATCGAGCTTGTACAGCAAAACCTCGGACGTATCGCGGGCCAGCTTGGAACGAAAGCCGACTTTCGGCAGACGGCGCTGCATCGGCATCTGGCCGCCCTCGAATCCGGGTTTGACCTTGCCCTTGCCGGTGCGCGCGTACTGGCCCTTGTGGCCGCGCCCGGCGGTCTTGCCCAGGCCCGAGCCGATGCCGCGGCCGACGCGCACGCGAACCTTGCGGGAGCCCTTGGCCGGTTTGAGAGTATTCAGACGCATGATGCGAACTCCAGAAATGTTCTTGCGCTTACGCGCTTTCTTCGATGCGCACGAGGTAGCCGATCTTGTCGACCAGACCGCGCACCTGCGGCGAATCCTTCAATTCGCGCACGTCGTTGAGCTTGTTCAGCCCGAGCGCCTTGACGCTGAGCCGGTGCTTGTACTGGCAACTGTTCATGCTCTTATACAGGCGCACACGGACCGTGCCCGTCTTGCTCGTCTTAGCCTTGGCCATAACCACCCACCTCGCTCACTTTCTTGCCGCGCTTGGCCGCAATGCGCTCCGGCGTGGCCATCTGCTGCAGACCCTTGATCGTGGCGCGCACCAAGTTGATCGGATTGCGCGAACCGACTGCTTTGGCCAGCACATTCTTGACGCCAACCACTTCCAGCACAGCGCGCATCGCGCCGCCGGCGATCACGCCGGTACCCTCGGAAGCCGGCTGCATGTACACGCGCGCAGCACCATGGTTGGCCTTGACCGCATGCCAGAGCGTGCCGTTGTTGAGCTTGATGCTGGCCATGCCGCGACGCGCGCGTTCCATCGCCTTGGAGATCGCGACCGGCACCTCTCGCGCCTTGCCGTAGCCGAAGCCGACACGGCCGTCGCCGTCGCCGACCACGGTCAATGCAGTGAAGCTCATCTGCCGACCGCCCTTGACCGTCTTGGCCACGCGGTTGACGGCAATGAGCTTCTCCAGCATGCCGTCGCTGTTTTCACGTTCGTTGTTTGCCATCTTCGTTTACCTAGTTTGCCATCGGTTACCCGGTGGACTTTGCTTACGACCGAGGTCGCTTGTAGTTGTGGGTGCAGCGTTGAATCAGAATTTCAAGCCCGCTTCGCGCGCGGCGTCGGCCAGCGCGGCGATGCGGCCGTGATAGCGGAAACCGGAGCGGTCGAACGCGACGCTTTCCACGCCGGCGGCCTTGGCTTTTTCCGCGATCGCCTTGCCGACGGCGGCAGCAGCCGTCTTGTTCTTGGTGCCTTTCAGGCCATTGATCAAGGCCTTCTGCACGGTCGAGGCCGCGGCCAGCACCTTGTCGCCATCGGCCGAGATGACCTGGGCATAGATGTGCTGATCGGTGCGATGCACGGTCAAACGCGGCACCCCGAGCTTGCGGATGTGGCTGCGCGTGGTCTTGGCACGGCGCAGTCGGGCAATGTTCTTTTCGCTCATTTTCTTTCTCCTGAAGCGGATTGGCTGGCTCTTTCGAGAAGTGCAGCTACGGATGGCTGCCTCTTCGCGCAGGGATGCGCACTAGGCCTTCTTGGCTTCTTTGAGGGTGATCTTCTCGCCGGCATAGCGCACGCCCTTGCCCTTGTAGGGCTCGGGCGGACGGAACGCACGGATCTTCGCCGCGACTTCACCGACGCGTTGCTTGTCGGCGCCGACGATCAGGATTTCGGTCTGGCTGGGCACGGTCAGCGTGATGCCTTCCGGCGCCTTGAACACGATCGGATGCGAAAAGCCGAGGGTCAGGTTCAGATCCTTGCCCTGCAGCGCAGCGCGGTAACCGACGCCGACCAGCTCGAGCTTCTTCTGATAACCCTCGCTCACGCCCTTGACCATATTGGCCAGCAGGGCACGCGTGGTGCCAGCGAACTTGGTTTCGGCACTGCCGTCGGCACATTGCACGGTGCCCTTGTCGATCGCGACCTGGACGCCGGCGATCGCCGCCATCTGCAGCGTGCCCTTCGGACCCTTCACGGTGATGGCGTCCTTGGCAACGGTGCACTCGACGCCTTTGGGCAGCGCGATGGGTTTTTTAGCTACACGAGACATAGGTATCTCCTTACGCGACCGTGCCGATGACTTCGCCGCCGACGCCCTTGGCGCGAGCCTGAACGTCGCTCATGATGCCGTTCGGCGTGGAGATGATGGCAATGCCGAGACCGCCCATGACCTTGGGCAACTTGTCCTTGCCGCGGTACACGCGCAGACCGGAACGGCTGACGCGGTCGAGCTTGTCGATCGCCGGCCGGCCCTCGAAATACTTCAGCGCGATTTCAAGCACCGACTTGGCGCCGTCGCGGCTCACCTGGAAGTCGCGCACATAGCCTTCGTCCTTGAGTACCTTGACGATGGCGACCTTGACGTTGGAAGCCGGCATGCGCACCGTCGGCCGCGCCGTGGCCTGGGCGTTGCGGATACGTGTAAACATGTCGGCGATGGGATCAGTCATGCTCATTGTTTCGTTTCCTCGGCATCGATATCCGATGGGTTGGTTGTGGTTTGTTACCAGCTGGCTTTGCGCAGACCCGGCACGTCGCCGCGCATGGTCGCTTCGCGCAGTTTGTGACGGCCGAGCGCGAACTTGCGGTAGACACCGCGCGAACGGCCGGTCAGCTCGCAGCGGTTGCGCTGGCGCGTGGGGCTCGCGTCGCGCGGCAGCTTCTGCAGCTTGGTCTGCGCGGCCATCTTCTCCTCGTACGAGGATTTCGGATTGAGTACGGTCGCCTTGAGCTCCTTGCGCTTGGCGGCGTGCTTCTTAACCAGTTTGGCGCGTTTGAGTTCGCGCTCGATCATGCAGGTCTTGGCCATTGCACTCTTCTCTTGAAAATCAGTTGCAGCGAATTAGTTACGGAAGGGGAAGCCGAACGCTTCGAGCAGCGCCTTGGCTTCTTCGTCGTTCTTCGCCGTGGTCGTGACCGCGATGTCCATGCCGCGCATCGCATCGACCTGATCGAAATCGATCTCGGGGAAGATGATCTGTTCCTTCACGCCCATGTTGTAGTTGCCGCGGCCGTCGAACGCGCGACCCGACACGCCGCGAAAGTCGCGCACGCGTGGCAGCGAGATGTTGATCAGACGGTCGAGGAACTCGTACATCTTGGCGCGGCGCAGGGTGACCTTACAGCCGATCGGCCAGCCGTCGCGGATCTTGAACGTCGCGATCGACTTGCGCGCCAGCGTCGCCACCGGCTTCTGACCGGCGATCTTGGTCATGTCGGCGAGCGCGTTCTCGAGGATCTTCTTGTTCGCCGTCGCCTCGCCCACGCCCATGTTCAGCGTGACCTTGGACAGACGCGGCACCTGCATCACGTTGGCGTAGCCGAAACGCTTCATCAGCTTCGGCACCACTTCGTCTTTGTAGAATTTTTCCAGGCGTACCATGGCCATGTCCTCAGGCGTCCACGACTTCGCCGCTGGCGCGATACACGCGCACCTTGCGGCCGTCGTCCAGGGTCTTGAAACCGACGCGTTCGCCCTTGCCCGCGGCATGGTTGAACAGCATCACGTTTGACAGGTGAATCGAGGCCTCACGCTCGACGATGCCGCCGGGCTGGTTGGCCTGCGGATTCGGCTTGGTGTGGCGTTTGACCAGGTTGATGTTCTGCACGAACACGCGGTCAGCCGCGACGCGCAGCACTTCGCCCTTCTGGCCCTTGTATTTGCCGGTGATCACGATGACTTGATCACCTTTGCGTATACGATTCATAACGTTGCCTTTTATTTCAATGAAGCCCGATCGTAATTGTCTTCGACCGACGCACGTACTTTATAAAACCTCGGGAGCGAGCGAGACGATCTTCATGAAGCGCTCGCTGCGCAGCTCGCGCGTGACCGGCCCGAAAATGCGGGTGCCGATCGGCTCGAGCTTGTTGTTGAGCAACACCGCCGCGTTGCCATCAAAGCGGATCAGCGAGCCGTCGGCGCGGCGCACACCCTTGCGCGTACGCACGACCACAGCGTCGTAGACTTCGCCCTTCTTGACCTTGCCGCGCGGGATCGCGTCGCGGATCGAGACTTTGATGACGTCACCGATGCCGGCATATCGGCGCTTCGAACCGCCGAGCACCTTGATGCACATCAGTTCCCTGGCACCGCTGTTGTCGGCCGCGGCCAACTTGGTCTGCATCTGGATCATGGGATTCTCCTGGCCTCGTCCTTATGGCGCCGCGTGCGCGACGACTTCCACGACGCGCCAGTTCTTGGTCTTGGACAGCGGCCGGCATTCGACGATACGCACGGTGTCGCCTTCCTTGCACTGGCCGTTCTCGTCGTGCGCGTGCACCTTGGTGGAACGGCGCACGATCTTGCCGTACAGCGGGTGCTGCACCTGACGCTCGAGCAGTACGGTGACGGTCTTGTGCATCTTGTTGCTGACGACGCGACCTTCGATCGTGCGCTGGGTTTTGGTTTGTTCGCTCATGATGTCTTCTTCGGCTGGCCGAGCAGGGTCTTGATCTGCGCGATCTCGCGGCGCACGCGCTTGAAATGGTGCGTCTGCGCCTGGTTACCGGCGCCCCTTTGCATGCGCAGGTTGAACTGCTCACGGCGCAGTTCGAGCAACTGCTCGTTGAGGTCCTGCGCGGATTGTTTGCGGAGTTCCTTGAGTTCCATCACAGCACCGTACGATTCACGAAAGTGGTCTGCACCGACAGCTTGGCCGCAGCCAGACGGAACGCTTCGCGCGCCTCGGCTTCGGGCACGCCCTCGATTTCATAGAGCATGCGACCCGGCTGCACGACGGCAACCCAGAATTCGACATTGCCCTTGCCGTTGCCCATGCGGACCTCGATCGGCTTCTTGCTGATCGGCTTGTCCGGGTAGACGCGGATCCAGAGCTTGCCGCCGCGCTTGACGAAGCGCGTCACGCAGCGGCGCGCGGCCTCGATCTGGCGCGCGGTCAGGTGACCATGCGTGGTCGCCTTCAGGCCGTATTCGCCGAAGCTGACCTTGTTCGCAACGAAGCTCAGACCGCGATTACGCTGCTTCTGGACTTTGCGGTATTTGGTGCGTTTGGGTTGCAACATGATTTTTGTCCCCTTACTTCGCGCGTGCTTCGCGATGCTCGCGCGGTTCGCGATGCTCACGCGGCTCGCGGCGCGGCGCCGGCGCGGACTCGCGCGCGTCGTCCTTGGTTTCCTGGGCCGCGGCGTGCAGGTCGAACACCTCGCCCTTGTACACCCACACCTTGACGCCGATGATGCCGTAGGTCGTCTTGGCCTGGGCGAATCCGTAGTCGATGTCCGCACGCAAGGTGTGCAGCGGCACGCGTCCTTCGCGGTACCACTCCGAGCGCGCGATTTCGGCGCCGTTGAGGCGTCCGCCGACGTTGACCTTGATGCCGAGCGCGCCCAGACGCATGGCGTTGCCGACCGCGCGCTTCATCGCGCGACGAAACATGATGCGGCGCTCGAGCTGCTGGGCGATCGATTCGGCCACCAGTTGCGCGTCGAGTTCGGGCTTGCGCACCTCAGAGACGTTGATGTGCGCGGGCACACCCATCATCTTGGTCACTTCCTTGCGCAGTTTCTCGATGTCCTCGCCCTTCTTGCCGATCACCACGCCCGGACGCGCCGTGTGAATGGTGATGCGCGCGGTCTTGGCCGGACGCTCGATCTGGATGCGCGACACGCCGGCCTGGGCCAGCTTCTCGTGCAGCAGCGCGCGCACCTTCAGATCGGCCGACAGGTACTGCGCGTACTCGCGCTTGGTGGCGAACCATTTCGAGTTCCAGTCCTTGGAAATGCCGAGGCGGATGCCGGTTGGATGAACTTTGTGACCCATCGTGTTTTCCTCAGCTGCCAACGACCACGGTGATGTGGCTGGTACGCTTGATGATTTGCGAGCCGCGGCCCTTGGCGCGTGCGTGCATGCGCTTCAGGCGCGGACCTTCGTCGACCATGATGGTGGCGACCTTGAGTTCGTCGACGTCGGCGCCGAGGTTGTTCTCGGCGTTGGCGACCGCGGACAGCAGCACCTTCTTGACCAGATGCGCGGCCTTCTTGTCGCTGAACTTGAGCAGATCCGTAGCACGTCCGACCGGCAGACCGCGCACCTGGTCGGCAACCAGGCGAGCCTTCTGCGGCGAGATGCGCACGCCGCGCAGGATGGCTTTGGCCTGCTGCGCGCTTTCGGTGGCTTTGGCTTGCATATTCATGCCCTCTTACTTCTTTTCCTCGGCGGCCTTCTTGTCGGCCGAATGGCCCTTGAAGGTGCGCGTGGCGGCGAATTCGCCGAGCTTGTGTCCGACCATGTTCTCGTTGACCAGCACCGGAACATGGGCCTTGCCGTTGTGCACGGCGATGGTCAGACCAACCATTTCCGGCAGGATCATCGAACGCCGCGACCAGGTCTTGATCGGCTTCTTGCTGTTGCTGGACGCCGCGACCTCGACCTTTTTCAGCAGGTGCAGATCGACGAACGGACCCTTTTTCAGTGAACGTGCCATGTCTAAATTCCTGTCTTCGACTTAGCCGCGACGATCGCGCACGATGAACTGGTTGGTGCGCTTGTTCTTGCGCGTCTTGTAACCCTTGGCCGGCTGGCCCCACGGCGACACCGGATGCGGGTTGCCCTGTCCGGCGCGGCCCTCGCCGCCGCCGTGCGGATGATCCACCGGATTCATTGCCGCGCCGCGCACGGTCGGACGGATGCCGCGCCAGCGCTTGGCGCCAGCCTTGCCGAGTTTGCGCAGGTTGTGTTCGGAGTTGCCGACTTCGCCGATGGTGGCGCGGCAGTCGGCCGGCACCTTGCGCATCTCGCCCGAGCGCAAACGCAGGGTGGCGTAACCGCCTTCGCGCGCGACCAGCTGCACCGAGGCGCCGGCGCTGCGCGCCAACTGCGCGCCCTTGCCGGGTTTCATCTCGATGCAATGCACGGTGGAGCCGATCGGGATGTTGCGCAACGGCAGCGTGTTGCCCGCCTTGATCGGCGCATCGCGGCCGGCCATGAGCTGATCGCCGATCGCCACGCCCTTCGGCGCGATGATATAGCGACGCTCGCCGTCCACGTAGCACAGCAGCGCGATGTGCGCGGTGCGGTTCGGATCGTATTCCAGGCGCTCGACGCGGCAGGCGATGCCTTCCTTGTCGCGCTTGAAGTCGATGATGCGGTAATTCTGCTTGGAACCGCCGCCCTTGTGCCGCGTGGTGATGCGGCCATAGTGGTTGCGGCCGCCGGTCTTGGCCTGGGCCTCGGTCAGCGGAGCGTACGGATCGCCCTTGTAG
>JAJXWU010000185.1 GCA_021781425.1 Pseudomonadota bacterium | reverse complement strand
TCCCGAACTCGGAAGTGAAACGCGTCCGCGCCGATGGTAGTGTGGCTTAAGCCATGCGAGAGTAGGTCACTGCCAGGGGCCTCTTCCCAAACCCCCAGCCCTCCGCTGGGGGTTTTTGTTTGGGCGGACCGATATACTCGCGTCTGCCGGACCGTAAATCTCCCAGCAAGATGCCGAAACGACAATTGCCTTTGGCGAACAATACGGAATCGATTCTTGTCTGCCTGGTCATCGCCGCCGCCGCATTCCTGACAGTCGCATTCGCAACCCGTCTCGCATCGCTGTCCTTGCTGCTGATCGCCGACAGCGCGTGTCTGCTGATCGCGGGTCGAGCCGCTGGCATGCGCCGCAGCGATGGATGGCGCGGCGAATTGCGCGGCGTGGCGGCCTATCTGGCAATGTTGACCGCCTATACGATGCTCGGCGCTGCGCTGGTAGGGTATCCGCTGCATTGGTTGCACAACGATGCCTCGCTCGGAGTGGTGCTGACCATTTCCGCTGCGTCCGTACTCGTCTTGCTTGTGCTCTGGCGCGTGTGGCCGGCGTTTGGGCTGACCGCAATGGATGCGCGACACCGGCACATGTCGATCGGCCGGACGCAGCGACCGCAAGGATATCTCGCGGCGGCCTGGCAACTGACCGCGAATAATGAAGTCTTCTTCGGCCACGGATTGCTTGTATCGCTTGCGCTGTTCGTGCTGGCGCAGGGCGCTCTGGCGCTGTCGGGATGGGGCGCACCGATCGCGCCGGATGTGCGTCCAGCCATGCTCGCCGCCTACGCCGCCCTCGTGTTGCCGTTGACCTGGGTCGTGGTGCAGCGCGCTGCCATAGCGTTGTTGATCGATGGCCGCCGCTTGCGCGCCGATCACGCGCCGATCGTGGATGCGTCGGTACTGCCGGCAATGGACGTCAAAACGCCGTTGCCAGAAATCGCACCGGCCGACTTCGGCACTGGCGATCTCGACGCCATGCTGTTGCGCTGCGTGCGTGCGGGTCAGACCCAGCTGGCGCTGGCGGCACTGGCGCATGGCGCCAATCCGAATTGCGTACCCCCCGCCGATGACCGCGATCAGCGCAGCGCGTTGGTGCTGGCAGCGCTCAATCCGGACATCCGCCTGCTGCGCGGCTTTATCGCCAGGGGGGCGGACTTGCAGCGCGTGCACGCGGGACTGCCGGCGCTGATCGCAGCGACGCGCGACAGCAGCGAAGGCCGCGCGGATGCGGTGATGACCCTGTTGACCAACGGTGCCGACGCGAACTGCGCCGACGCCGATGGCAATACGCCCCTGCACTTCGCTGCGCTTTCAACAAAACCGATCGTGGCCGCCCTGCTGTGCGACGCGGGCGCTTACCTCGATAGCGTCAATCGGGAAGGTCAGACCCCGCTGGCGCGTGCCAGCGAGGCCGCAAACTGGGAACTCGTGCGTTTTCTGCTTGAACGCGGCGCCAAACCCGAAGTCGGTCAAGCGCAGCCGGCGCTGATTGCCGCGGCGATGATCGATGAGGACGACCCGCAAGGCGTGAAGTTGTTGCTTAAACGCAAAGTCCGTGTGGACGCGCGAGATGCCCTGCAGCGCACGGCGCTGATGACGGCGGCACTGCACGGACACGCCGAAATCGCGCGCACCCTGATCGAAGCCGGTGCGCACCTGGATGTGGCGGATGTGCACGGCACCACGGCATTGATGGAAGCCGCGCGCGCCGATGCGCCTGGGGTACTCGATATCCTGATTCCGCTGCGTCCGCCGCCGGATGCGATCGATCATGCCGGGCGCAGCGCCTTGACGATCGCGGCGCAGTCGCTGCGATCGGGTGAAGAAACCGTGCGCCGGCTGCTCGCCTTCGGCATTTCACGTCAGCTTGCCGCCAAAGACGGACGGCGCGCAGTGGATTTCGCCGCAGCAGCCGGGCGCTGGAACATCGTCGCCTTGATAGATCCCGACTATCCGCGACCATCAAACCTGCAGGGCGCGTCAGCTGCACCCACGGCGATGGATTCGCCCGAACATCTGCTGGACGCGCTGCGCTTCGGGCACTGGCAAATCGTCGAGAGGTTCTCCGGCGGTGTGCGCCAGTGGCAACCAGCGACGCTTGCACAATTGTTCGCCGAGCTGATCGCGCATGCCGATGCCGCGCCACGGCGCTGGCTGCTCGATCACGGACTCGATGCGAACGCGAGCCTGCACGGCATGCCATTGTTGCAGCATGCACTGGCGCAATTGCCTGCGGCACTGGCGGCGGCGCACGATCTCGTCGATGCCGGTGCGCAAGCGGCGGGCGGCGACGGGTTGACGCAAATCTGCGCCGCTGCGGCCGCCGCCGAACAGCCGCAGGCCGATCTGGAAGCGTTCGCATTGCGTATCCTGGAACTCGGCGCCGAAAAATTTCGTGCCGACCGCGACGGGCGTACGCCCCTGGCGCAGGCATTAGCGAACGGCTGGCTGCGGTTGTGCGAAACGTTGCTTGCACAAGGCGCCGATCCGCAGGCGCGCGACCGCCGCGGACGCACGCCCCTGTTTGCGGCGCTGTCGGCCGCGGAACCCGCGCGCGAGGAATCGATCAAACTGCTGCTGCGTGCGGGTGCCGACCCGGAAGTGCGCGCGGCCAACAACGAAACCCCATTGGGCCTGGCCTTGGCGCGCGGACACGCAAACTTGCAGCGCTGGCTGAATTGGCCCGGCTGGAAGCTGCCGCACAGGCCATTGCGCGCGACCGATGCCATTGCGGCGGCATCTGCCGGCGACGCCGAGGCCGTCGGCAAACTGCTCGAACTCGGATTGCCGGTGGATGCGGTCGATGGTTTCGGCGCAAGCCCGTTGTTGCATGCCGCCGGCCGCGGATATGCGGATGTGGCGACGCTGCTGCTCGATCGTGGCGCGAACCCGGCGCATGCGGCCAGCGACGGCGCGACCGCATTGAGCGCGGCGGTCGCGGCGCGCCAGAAGCCTATCGTGGATTTGCTGCTCGCACGCGGAGCCGGGATCGATCAGCCTCTGGCAGGTGGAGGTACGGCACTCATGGCAGCGGCCGGGCGGGGTGATATCGAAATGGCTGGCGCCCTGCTCACACACAGGGCGAGAGCCGATGCGGCCGATGCGCACGGCATGTGCGCGCTGCATGCGGCGGCCCAATTCGCCTTTGCCGGCGGCGATGCGCAGAGGGCGCGTCGCGTAGTCGAGATGCTGCTGGATGCCGGCGCGCTGGTCGATGCGCGCAATGCCGATGGGCAGACCGCGCTGCTGGTCCTGCTCGGTGCGCACGCACCGCCGCGCAGCGGCGCAGATCAGAAAGCCCTGCTCGGCCTGCTCGAGGTGTTGCGCGAGCGCGGTGCGCGGATCGACGTGCAGGACGAGCGCGGCGTCGGTCCGCTGCATGCCTGCGCGATGCACGGTCTGCTGCTGCCCGCGCGCGCCCTGCTCGCGGCGGGCGCGGACCGCTCCTGCCGCGACCTGCTCGAACGCACGCCGCGGGAAGTGGCGCACCGGCTCGGTTTCGTCGATGTCGCCGCAGAAATCGCCGGAGATCCCGGCCGGCGCTGGGCGATCTGAACCGCGGGCGGATTATTGTGCCGCCGGCGTCTCGTCGCCACGGTCGGCTTCGAACAGTCGTCCCAGATCGTCGAGTGCCTCCTTGCTCGATTGCACGAGCGCTGCCTCGTCGTCGTACACCAGGTACTGGATTTGCAGCACATGTGCGTCGTGCACGCGGAATTTCTCCACGCGTTCGGCCGCCAGCGCCGAGTCCAGCCCGAGTTCGATCAGCACCCGACGCGTCATTTCCAGGCTCGAATACAGCGTTTCGCGCACGACATCGTCATCGGCGATGCTCAAGTCCATCAGGCGGAAGGCATGCTGGCGGTTGCGCGCGCGCGCGACGATCTTCAGGTGCGGGAAGGCACGCTTGACCATGCGCGCCGTGCGCAGGTTCGCTTCGGGATCGTCGGTGGCGAGAACGAAGATTTCGGCCTTGTCCGCACCGGCCGCGCGCAGCAGTTCGGGGCGTCCGGGATCGCCGAAGTAGATGTGGCTGCCGAAGCGACGCGAGAAGTCGACCTGCTCGGCGGAGGTTTCCAGCGCGGTGAACGCAATGCGCTGCGCGCGCAGGATGCGTGCCACGATCTGGCCCATGCGGCCGTAGCCGGCGATGATCACGCGCGGATGCTCGTCGACGATGGCATCGAACGGTGGCGGTGCCGGGGCCTTGCGCGCTGCCAGCCAGCGCGATACCGCGATCAGCGACAATGGCGTCAGCGCCATCGACAAGGTGACCGCGACGACCAGCGCATCGCGCTGCGCGGTCGTGAGCAGTCCGTGCTGCGTGGCCAGACCGAAGACGACGAAGGCGAACTCGCCGCCGCCGGCCAGGATCATCGCCAGACGCAGGCCGCCTGCCAGGTCGAGCTTGCCGGACAGTTTGCCAAGTGCGAACAGAACCGCGGACTTGAGCAGCAAAAGCGCGGCCACGATCGCCGCGATCTGCGCCGGTTCGCGCCGGATCAGACCCAGATCCAGCGATACGCCGACGCTCAGGAAAAACAGGCCGAGCAGCAGGCCCTTGAACGGCTCGATCTGCGCTTCGATCTCGTGCCGGTATTCGGAGTCTGCGAGCAACACGCCGGCAAGGAACGCGCCGAGCGACATCTGCATGCCGGCCAGTTGCATGAGCCAGGCGACGCCGAGCACGACCAATAACGCCGTCGCGGTGAAAACTTCGGGGATGCGCAGGCCGGCAACAGCGCGGAAAATCGGTCGCAACAGCCAGCGTCCGCCGACCACGATCGCCGCGATCACGGTGATGATTTTCGCGACGGTCAGGCCTTCGGCCGCCGGCGAGCCCGCGGCCGCATGTGTGCCAAGCAGGGGAATCAGGGCAAGGATCGGAATCGCGGCCAGATCCTGGAACAACAGGATCGCAAACGCGAGGCGGCCGTGCGCGCTGGCCAGTTCCTTGCGCTCGGCCAGAATCTGCAAACCGATGGCGGTGGAGGACAACGCCAGTCCGAGGCCGACGATCAGCGCGCCATTGCGCGGCACTCCGGCCAGCCACGCCGCGACGCCGAGCAGCGATGCCGACGCGATGACCTGCACGGCACCCGCGCCGAACACCGCGCGCCGCATCACCCACAGACGTTGTGGCGAGAGTTCCAGGCCGATGATGAAGAGCAGGAAGATCACGCCGAGTTCGGAAAACTGCGTGGCCTGCTGCATGTCCGGTGTGAGCCCGAGCACGTGCGGACCAATCACCGCGCCGGCGCCCAAGTAGCCGAGCACGGCGCCCAACCCCGCGCGCCGCGAAACCGACACCGCAATCACCGCGGCGGCGAGGAACATCACGGCGTATTGGAGGAAGTGCGGGGTTTCCACGGTCGCCAGTATAGACGAGCGCGGCATCTCAATCGGTGAGATGCCGCCTTGCGAGGATGCGTACATCGCAACGAGGGAGATGGTCATGTCGACGCTGTCGAATCCCGTCCGGCGCACGGACACGATCGAAGATCTGCTTTGGATTTGGCTGACCGCCGGCGTCGTGGCGTGTCTGCTTTTTCCGGCGCTGCGCGGACACGATCCGTTGCTGGGCTGGCTGCCGTTCTGGCTCATCGCCGCGCCATTCGTCGATTTGTGTTTCTTGAACCGGCAACGGCTGACGGCGGCGGTGCGTGCGTTCCTCGTCAGGCGCACGCACCGCCGCCGGCCCGCGCGGCAGGCACGGCGTTTGTGCCGCGATCAGTCCTTGATCCCGAGCCGTTTGCGCTCCATGCGTCGCAAGAATTCCTCCATGATGCGCCGGTACAAATCCTCGCCGAGGTAGGCATCTTCGACGCCGGCATCAATCGAGGGATTGTCGTTGACCTCGATCACCACACTGCGGTTGCCGACTTGCTTCAGGTCTACGCCGTACAGACCGTCGCCGATCGGCGCGGTGGCTTTCAGCGCGAGCTTGACGATCTCACTCGGTGCGTTGCGCACCGGCAGAGTCTTGAAACCGCCGGATTTCTGCGTCGCGTTGGCGCCGTGATTGTAGATCTGCCAGTGCCCGCGCGACATGAAGTACTGACAGGCGTACAGCGCTTCGCCGTCGAGCACGCCGATACGCCAGTCGAATTCGGTGAACAGGAATTCCTGCGCCAGCACCAGCGCGGTGTGCTGGAACAAATTCTCCACCGCGGTCTTGAGCTGTTCGGGCGTTTCCACCTTGACGATGCCGCGCGAGAAAGATCCATCCGGAATCTTCAATACGATCGGAAAGCCGAGCAGATCGGGCAATTCCTCCAGGCGCTTGCCGTTGTCGCGATAGAGGATTTCGGTCTTTGGCGTGGGCAGTTTGCGCGAGCGCAGCAGGTCGTGCAGGTAGATCTTGTTCGTGCACTTCAGGATCGAGCCCGGATCGTCGATCACCACCATGCCTTCCTTCTCGGCCTTGTTGGCGAAACGGTAGGTGTGGTTGTCCAGTGCGGTGGTTTCGCGGATGAACAGGCCGTCGTATTCGGCGAGGCTGGAATAATCGTTCTTGCCGATCGTTTCCACCTCGATGGCGATTTCCTTGCCGGCCTCGATGAAGGATTTGAGCGCGCGCTTGTTCGAGGGCGGCATCGCCTCGTTCGGATCGGCCAGCATGGCGATGTCGTAACGGAATTGGCGCCGCGCACGCGGCTTGCGCCAGAGTTTTTTCGAGAACTTGTTCAACGCTTCGGCAAAGGAATCTTCCTGCGGGTCGGCGAGGGTGTGCAGGCCGGCGGGCTTGATCGCGCTGATCTGCCAGACTTTTTCGCGTTCGAATTCCAGGCGCAGGATTGGGCAGGGAAAAGTTTCAAATACCTGACGCGCCAGATCCACCAGCGCCGGGTAACTGGTTTCGCCGAAGTACACGAGCACGCCAAGATCGGTGGTGTCGCGGCCACCGGCCGGCAGGAAATTGGAGAGCTTCTGGTTGAGGTCCTCGATGTCCAGGCCGTACAGCGCGCGCTTGCGCAGATCGTTGATCGTGCGCACCGACGGAATTACCTTATGACCGCGCGCTTCGGCCAGCAGCGAAACGTAGTAGCCGACGCCCAGGTATTTGTAACTGCGGCACAGATTGATCACCTGCACGCGCTCGTCGTCCTTGCCGATCGCTTCCTTCAGATAATCCTGCGCGGCGACGACGTTTTCGGACGGGAAGTACGAGCCCCAGTCCGACGCCTTTTCCACCACGATGACCAGTCTGCTCATGCGTGGTTAGTACACAAAATTGAAAAGTGCGGCCGGGATGGCCACACGGGAGCGGGCAGGGAAGCCCGCTGAAAATATACTCGGGGGCTCGGACATGGGTGTCGGCGCTGGGCTCGGGGGCGCTAGTGTGCCACAGCCGCAAAGCCGCGCAAGCGCGTCCGTTCGCGCATTCAGCATTGCGTCACGCGCCGCGCTGGCCTAGGCTGCGGCGCCATGCCTTCCGCCTTCCGCATTCGCCGCGCCACCCCCGCCGACCTGCCTGCCCTCGTCGCGCTGGAGCAGCGCGCGTTCACGACGGATCACCTCTCGCCGCGTCAGTACCGGCATCATTTGAACAACCCCGGCGCGTTGGTGCTGGCGGCAGTAGATCGCACCGGCCTGCTCGGCAAGGCGGTGGTGTTATTCCGCAAGGGCAGCGGCATCGCGAGGCTGTATTCCATCGCCGTCGACCATGGCGCACGCGGCCGCGGCATCGCCAAGGCGCTGCTGCGCGCGGTCGAGCGTGGCGTGCGTGCGCGCGGTTGCGCACGCCTGCGCCTGGAAGTCAGCCAAGTCAACCCCGGTGCGATTGCGTTGTACGAAAAACTTGGCTATCGCCGCTTCGGCGCCTTCGTGGCGTTCTACGAGGACGGCGCGGACGCGTGGCGGTATGAAAAGTCCTTGCGCAAGGCGACATCTACCAGCCGAGTGTCCTGAGCTTTTCCGCCGTTGCGTCATCCGCCGGGCGCGCGACGAGTCCGCCGAGCGGACTGATGGTAACGGAATAATTGCCGCCATCGACCAGCGGCAGGAACGCGGCGCTGCCATAATCGGCATCGATCCACGGCA
>JAJXWU010000106.1 GCA_021781425.1 Pseudomonadota bacterium | reverse complement strand
CATCGGCAGCGGGTGACCGCCGAGCAATTTCAGGTTATAGCTGATGTTGCCGGCGCAGCCGCCAAACTCGCGGCGCATGCGCGGCACCAGAAAGGCGACATTGAGCATGTGCACCTTGTCCGGCAGAATGTGGTTCTTGAACTGGTCGGGAAACACCATGATGGTGTCGTAGGCGAGCGAGCCGCAGATCAGGGCTTTCATGGAATATTCCGGTCGGAGCAAAGCGCGAATTGTCGCAGATTTTTTCTTTCCCCCCTCTCCCGCTGGCGGGAGAGGCGGCAAGCCACGTCAATCGCTGCGTCGCTTGTCCCTGAGCAACGCATTCAATTGTTCCGGATTGCCCTGTCCGCGCAGGCGCTTCATCGCCTGGCCGACGAAGAATTGCAGGAGTTTCTCGTTGCCCGCGCGGTAGTCGGCAAGCTGCTTCGGGAATTCCGCGATTACCGCGTCCACCGCGGCGGCGAGCGCGCCAGTATCGGAAATCTGCTGCAGGCCGCGCGCGCCGATGATTGCGTCGGCATCGCCCTTGCCCGCCCACATCGCGGCGAACACATCCTTGGAAATCCTGCCGGAAATCGTGCCGTCGGCGATGCGCGCGACCAAGCCCGCGAGCGATGATGCGGAGACGCGCGCGGATTCGATAGCCAGGTTTTCCGCATTCAATGCGGCGGCAAGTTCACCCAATACCCAATTCGCGCAAGTCTTGGCCTGACCCGGCAGCGCGCCCAGCATGGCCTCGAAATAATCGGCCGTGGCCTTGTCCGCGCACAGTTGCGTGGCATCGGAGTCCGGCAAACCGAGCCCTTCGATGTAGCGTTTGCGGCGCGCGTCCGGCAATTCCGGAAGTGCCGCATGCACGGCTGCGATATCGGCATCGGACACTGCGAGCGGCGGCAGATCCGGATCGGGAAAATAACGGTAGTCGTCGGCGTCTTCCTTGCCGCGCATCGGCAGCGTGCGATGCGCCGCGGCGTCGTACAGCCGCGTTTCCTGCACGATGGTTTCGCCGTTTTCCAGCGCGCGGATCTGGCGCTCGATCTCGTACTCGATCGCCTTCTCGACGAAACGGAACGAATTGACGTTCTTGATTTCGGTGCGCGTGCCGAGTTTTTCCGCGCCGACGCGGCGCACGGAAACATTCGCATCGCAGCGGAACGAGCCTTCGGCCATATTGCCGTCGCAGATGCCGAGCCAGCGCACCAGGGTGTGCACGGTGCGCAAGTAAGCCACCGCCTCCTGCGCCGAATGCAGCACCGGCGCGGAGACGATCTCGAGCAGCGGCACGCCGGCACGGTTGAAATCCAGGCCCGTCGCCGCGTGGAAAACATCGTGAAGCGACTTGCCGGCGTCCTCCTCCAGATGCGCGCGCTGGATTTCCACGTCGATGACGCGACCATTCTCCAAACGCACCGCCAATGCTCCGGCGCTGACGATCGGCAACTCGTACTGGCTGATCTGATAGCCCTTGGGCAGATCGGGATAGAAATAATTCTTGCGCGCGAACACGCTGTGGCGCGCGATCGTCGCGTTCACCGCGAGGCCAAAGACGATGGCCTTGTCCAATGCGGCGCGGTTCGGTACCGGCAAGGTTCCGGGCATCGCCACATCGACCAGGCTCGCTTGCGCGTTCGGTTCGGCGCCATGTGCAGTCGATGCGCCGGAAAACAGCTTGCTCGCCGTGGACAGCTGGGCGTGAATTTCAAGGCCGATGACGGGCTGCCAGGTCATGCCGACGGCTCGCGCAGGTGCCAGTCGGTGGCAAGCTGGAAGTGATGCGCCGCCGCCAGCAGGCGCGATTCCGCAAAGGCCGGTGCGATCAGTTGCAGGCCAACGGGCAGCTTCACACCCGATTGAATCGGGCTGAAACCCGCGGGTATCGAAATTGCCGGCAATCCGGCCAGATTCACGGCGACCGTGTTGACGTCCGCCGCGTACATCGCCAGCGGGTCGGAAGTCTTCTCGCCGAGCCTGAACGCGACCGTCGGTGCGGTCGGTCCGGCGATCAGATCAACCTGCGTGAAGGCTTCGCTGAAATCGTTCGCAATCAGGCGCCGGGCACGCTGCGCACGCAGGTAATACGCATCGTAGTAACCGGCAGACAGCGCATACGTGCCGACCAGGATGCGGCGCTTGACCTCGGCACCGAACCCCTCGCCGCGGCTGCGCGTATACAGATCCTCCAGCGATTGCGGATCGGCGCAGCGGTGGCCGTAACGCACGCCGTCATAGCGCGCGAGATTGCTCGACGCTTCCGCTGGCGCGATCACGTAGTAAGCCGGAATCGCCAGCGGCGCGTGCGCCAGCGAAATATCGACGAGGATCGCGCCGAGTTTCTCCAGCTCGCGCAACGCCGTGCGTACCACCGCCGCCACGCCCGTATCCACGCCTGCACCGAAGTATTCGCGCACCACGCCGATTTTTATACCTTGCGGCGTTGTGGATAATGCCGCAACGTAATCATCGGCCATGCGATCCACGCTGGTCGCGTCGCGCACATCGTGCCCGGCCAGCGCCGCGAGAACCTGCGCGCAATCGGCGGCACTGCGCGCAAGCACGCCTGCGCAATCCAGACTCGAGGCGTAGGCGATCATGCCGTAGCGCGAGACGCGGCCGTATGTAGGCTTCAATCCGGTGATGCCGCAGAACGCGGCCGGCTGGCGTACCGAGCCGCCGGTATCGGTGCCGGTGGCGAACGGCACGATGCCGGACGCAACCGCCGCGGCCGAGCCGCCGGACGATCCGCCCGGGACGCGAGTCGCATCCCACGGGTTGCGCACGACGCCAAAATGCGAGTTCTCGTTCGACGAGCCCATCGCGAACTCGTCCATGTTCGCCTTGCCGATGGGCACGGCGTTGCCTGCGGAAAGCTTTTCGACGACCGCCGCGTCGTATGGCGGCACGAAGTTCTCCAGCATGCGCGAAGCACAGGTGGTGCGGATTCCCTTTGTGCAAAAAATATCTTTGTGCACAAAGGGAATTCCGGCCAACGCCGGCGCCTTGCCAGCCGCGAGCGCGGCATCTGCGCGCTGCGCGACGGCGAGCGCAGCGTTTTCATCGAGTGTGATGAACGCGTTCAAATCCGCGCGCGCGCGCGCGCGCGCCAGTGCGGCAAGCGCAAGCTCCGTCGCCGTGGTCTTGCGTGCGCGCAAATCCTGCGCCAGTTGCGCGATACCTGATGCCATCAGCGCTGCCTAGCCAATGACTCTGGGCACGGCATACAAACCGGCGCGCGTATCCGGCGCCAGTGCGAGCAGCGCATCGGCGCGTCCGCTTTCGATAACGCCATCGGCGCGCCAGGCGAGCGCTTGCGCGTGCGGATGCGCCATCGGTTCGACGCCGTCGAGCGGCGCGGCCGCCAACTGCCCGACCAGGTCGAGCACGCGCGCCAATTCGCTCGCCGTTTGCGGCAGTGTCTGCGCATCCAGCGGCAGGCGCGCGAGCCAGGCGATGCGGGCGACGGTGGCGGCGTCGATTGACATGAGCGGTCCGGATGGGGAATGGCGACGATAACACGGTGCGATCGGTGCGTCTAAACGCCGAAAATCGTGCCGCAGGCCGCATTTTAACGGCATTTTCCCTTGCTTACGCGGCGCCACGAAACTACACTGTCGCGCTTTTCGCGATCCCGCGAAACATCCATCAATAGAGCGCTTCATGTTCGGCCTAGGCAGATTCTTTTCCAACGACCTGTCGATCGACCTCGGCACGGCCAACACCCTGATTTACGTGCGCGGCCAGGGCATCGTCCTGAACGAACCTTCGGTCGTCGCCATCCGCCAGGATCGCGGCCCGGGCGGCCCGCGATCCGTCGCCGCGGTCGGCGCGGACGCCAAGCGCATGCTCGGTCGCACGCCCGGCAATATCGTCACCGTGCGTCCGCTCAAGGACGGCGTGATCGCCGACTTCTCGATGACCGAGGAGATGCTCAAGCAGTTCATCAAGAAGGTGCACAAGACGCGCGTGTTCCGGCCCAGTCCGCGCGTGCTCGTCTGCGTGCCGTGCGGCTCGACCCAGGTCGAGCGCCGCGCGATCAAGGAATCGGCCGAGAGCGCCGGCGCGCGCGACGTGTTCCTGATCGAGGAGCCGATGGCCGCGGCGATCGGCGCCGGCATCCCGGTGCACGAAGCGCGCGGCTCGATGGTGCTGGACATCGGCGGCGGCACTTCGGAAGTGGCGGTGATCTCGCTCAACGGCATCGTTTACTCGGCCTCGGTGCGCATCGGCGGCGACCGTTTCGACGAGGCGATCATCAATTATGTGCGCCGCAACCACGGCACCCTGATCGGCGAAGCCACCGCCGAGCGCATCAAGGTGGAAATCGGCTGCGCCTTCGCCCAGACCGAGATTCGTGAAATCGAAATCTCCGGCCGCAACCTCGCCGAAGGCGTGCCGCGCATGTTCGCGATCAATTCCAACGAGATCCTCGAGGCCCTGCACGAACCGCTCGCCGGCATTGTCGGCGCGGTCAAGTCGGCGCTCGAGCAGACCCCGCCCGAACTTTGCTCGGACGTGGCCGAGCGCGGCATCGTGCTCACCGGCGGCGGCGCCCTGTTGCGCGACCTGGACAAGCTCATTTCCGAGGAAACCGGCTTGCACGTGCACGTCGCCGACGATCCGCTGACCTGCGTGGCGCGCGGCGGCGGGCGCGCGCTCGAGCTGATCGATCAACACGGCAGCGACTTTTTTGCGCCGGAATAGAACTTGAATCCAGGCCGTTCGTATCGAGCGCCGCCGAACGCAGTTCCGCGAAGTCGAAAAGCCATCCGCAAGCTGCTGTCCTTCGATTCCGCGCGGTTGGCGTCAAGCTCGGGGCGAACGGAGTTTTGAGATAGGCTCTGATTCCACGTGGCCATTTCCAGCAGCGATCGCACGCCTCTGTTTACTGCCGATACGGCGAATACGCTGCGCCTGATCGGCTATCTGGCGTTGGCGATCGCGCTGATGGTCGGCGATCATCGCAATGGCTGGCTCACGCGCGTGCGCTATGCCGCGAGCGCGGCGATCGAGCCGATGTACCGGCTGGCCGCCCTGCCGTCGCAACTGGCGCGCGACGCCGGCGACGCCGTGGCGGACCGCGCGCGCCTGAACGCGCGCAACGCCGAACTCGAACGCGAACTGCTGCTCGCGCAGGCGCGCCTGAACCGTCTGCAAACGGTGCGCGAACAGAACGAGCGCTTGCAGCAATTGCTCGATGCGCAACGCGGCCTCGACCTCGGCGTGCAGCTTGCGCGCATCATCGACGTCGACACCGATCCGTTTCGCCATCGTGTCGTGGTCGATGCCGGCGCGCGCCAGGGCGTGAGCACCGGCGAAGCCGTGCTCGACGCGCACGGCGTGATGGGCGAGATCGTGGAAGTGTTGCCGGATACATCCACCGTCATGTTGATCACGGATCCGGCGCACGCCCTGCCGGTCAAGAGCGAGCGCACCGGATTGCGCGCGATCGCGCGCGGAACCGGCGCGCTGGACGTGCTGGAGCTGCAGAACGTCCCGATCAGCGCCGACATCAAATCCGGCGACAAGTTGGTGACATCCGGTCTGGGCGGACATTTCCCCGCCGGGTTTCCGGTCGGCACCGTGCGCACGCTGCGCAATGATCCCAGCGGCATGTTCGCAGTGGCCACGATCACGCCAAGCGCGGCACTGGACCGCAGCGGCGAAGTCCTGATCCTGCACCCTCTGCCCGATCCGGTCGGACCGCCCGCGCCCACGCCGGCCGAAGGCCCGCCGGCGCCGAGCGAATCCGTCGACAAGGCAGCGGCGAAACGATGAATCGCCTGCGCGCCAACGACGGGCTGTTCTGGGGCAGCGTGTTCGCCTGTTACCTGCTGCAATTGATGCCACTGCCGCAGGCGGTGCTTGCGCTCAAGCCCTGGTGGCTGGCACTGGTTCTGGTCTACTGGACGCTGGAGGCGCCCGAGTACGTGAGCCTCGGCCGCGCGTTCGTGCTCGGCCTCATCGGCGACCTGTTTTCCGGCGATCTGCTTGGCGAGCAGGCCCTGCGGCTTTGCATGTTTTGCTTCATCCTGCTGCGCTTCCGCGCACGCCTGCGCTTTTTCCCGATGTGGCAGCAGGCGCTGGCGGTGTTCGCCCTGCTCGTCAACGACCGCATCGTGCTGCTTGCCGTGCGCGCCGTGGCCGGACTCGGCGGCGCGCCCCCGAGTTATTGGCTGGCGCCGCTGGTCGGCATGCTCGCATGGCCGTGGGTGTTTCTGCTGCTTGACGATGCGCGCGCGCGCCTGCGCGCGCGGGACTCGTGAAAAAGCGCAAGCCAAAACCCGGCAAGATCAAGGACGCGCAGCGCGAAGCAGCGCGCTTCCGCAACCGCGCGCTCGCCGGCTTCACCCTCATCGCGTTGTGCCTCGCCGGCCTCGGCGCGCGCTTCTACTATCTGCAGGTCGAACGTCACGCCGAATTCGCGGCGCGCTCGGACCAGAATCGCATCTCGGTGCGCAGCATTCCGCCCACGCGCGGACTGATCTACGACCGCAACGGCGTGCTGCTGGCCGAGAACGTCGCCGCGTTCCGCCTCGAAGTCGTGCCCGAACAGGTCAAGGACATGGCCACGATGCTCGCCGCGCTCGGCCACGTGGTTGCGTTGTCGGACGACGACATCGAGCGCTTCGATGCGCTGCGCAAAAGCAAGCGCCCGTTCGACAGCATCCCGTTGCGGCTGAAACTGACGGAAGACGAGATCGCGCGGTTTTCCACCCAGCGCTGGCGCTTTCCCGGCGTCGATGTGGTGCCGTACCTGACCCGCGCCTATCCGCACGGCGCGGATTTCGCGCACGTGGTCGGCTATGTCGGCCGCATCGACGCGGCAGACGCGGCAAACCTCGATGCCGACCTGTACGCCGGCACCACCCAGATCGGCAAGACCGGGATTGAGCGCAGCTACGAGGACGCGTTGCACGGCAGCCCCGGTTACGAACAGGTCGAGGTCAATGTCGACAAGCGCGTGATCGGCAAACCGATCAGCCGCGTCGCGCCGACACCGGGCAAGAACCTGTATCTGAGCATCGATGCGCGCCTGCAACGTGCGGCGCAGGACGCGCTGGCCGGCCGCCCCGGTGCGGTGGTGGCGATCGATCCGCGCAACGGCGAAGTCCTCGCGCTGGCCAGCGCGCCGAGCTTCGATCCCAACCTGTTCGTCAACGGCATCGGCCGCGCCGACTACGCCGCGCTGATGGACAACCCGGACAAACCCTTGCTCAACCGCGCCATCGCCGGCGGCTTCACGCCGGGCTCCACGGTCAAACCGTATCTGGGTCTGGGCGGACTCGAACTCGGCCTGCGCCGGCCGCAAGACACCGTGCTGTCGACCGGCGAGTTTTTCATCCCCGGCCAGTCGCGCGGCTATCGCGACGACGTGCGTGGCGGCCAGGGTCTGGTGAACCTGCGCCAGGCCATCGCACGCTCGGTCAACACCTATTTTTATTCGCTCGCGCTGGACATGGGCATCGACCGCTTCAGCGCGTGGATGGCGCATTTCGGTTTCGGCAAACCCACCGGCATCGACCTGCCCGGCGAAGCGGCCGGCGTGCTGCCATCGAAGCAATGGAAGCGAGGACGCTTCGAGCAGCCGTTTTATCCGGGCGAAACCGTAATCGCCGGCATCGGCCAGGGTTTCTGGGTGATCACGCCGATCCAGTTGGCCTGCGCTCTGGCGACGCTCGCCGACGGTGGCGTGCGCCATGCTCCGCATCTGTTGCGCGCGATGCAGGATGGATTGAATGCGCCGCGCGTACTCGTGCCGCAGCCCAAACCTGCCCCAAGTTTCGTCCGCAATCCGGCCGACTGGGACGCAGTGCGCCAGGGCATGATCGACGTGGTGAACGACCCTTCCGGCACCGCACACGGACTCGGCGACGGCTTCCCCTATGTCATCGCCGGCAAGACCGGCACGGCCGAGCGCTATTCGCGCACCGGCCAGGAATGGACCAGCATCATGGCCTCGCCGATCAGCCGGCACGAGGTGCTGTTCGAGGCGTTCACGCCGGCCGACGCGCCGCGCATCGCCGTGGTCGTCGCGCTCAAGCAAGGCCACACCGGCGCCTACGACGCGGCGCCGATCGCGCGCCGCATCCTCGACGCGTGGCTGAAGGACGATGACGACGGAGGCCACACACCATGAATCCGCTGTTGCGCCTGCGCGCCTGGCTGCGGCACACGCTGCGCGAGCCGCGCCTCGATTTGCCGTTGCTCGCCGCACTGATCCTGCTAGCGCTGATCGGCCTCGTCACCCTTTACAGCGCCAGCG
>JAJXWU010000151.1 GCA_021781425.1 Pseudomonadota bacterium | reverse complement strand
ATCGGTTCCCCAGAAGCGCTTGTCGGGATTGGCGTCCTTGTCCTTCTTGTCCTTCGCGTTCGGAAAACCGTGCGAGAAACCCGTGCCGATCGCATCGACGAAGACGAGGTCGGTCTTGTCCAGCAGACTGTCGGCGTTCGGCACGAGGTGATACGGCGCGGGCGGTGTCGCGTCGGGACTCGCGGTTTCAATGCGCTCCGGCGCGAACGAACCCATGTGCAGCCAGATGCTGGACGAACCCGGTCCACCGTTGTACAGGAACGTGACCGGACGTTTTTCCGCATCCTTGCCGTCGCCGACCGTGTAGGCGACATAAAACATGCTCGCATCCGGTTCGCCTTTTTCGTTGCGGATGATCAGCGTGCCGGCGGTGGCCTTGTAGGCATAGCTGCGGCCATTGATCGAAACACTATGCTCGGTGACGACGGATTTTTCCTGCGGCGCGGGTGCGGCTTTGGCCTCTGCGGCAGGCTTCGCGTCGGACTTGTCGTGATCGGCGGCAAAGACCGGAGCGGTCAATGCGAAAGAGAGGAGCAAGGCGGCGAACGGACGCAGGATCATTGGAAATTCTCCATCAAGACGGCTGGATGCCCAAATCGGGAACGGTCAAAGATGCCGTCATGTTGCCATGCGGGCCTGTGCCGAAAGTGCCGATCGGCTGGCGCGAGATGTTAAATCTTGTAACCGCGGTGGATCGCGACGATGCCGGCGGAAAGGTTGCGCACATCCACGCGCGCGAAGCCGGCCACTTCCATCATCGCCTTGAGCGTGGCCTGATCCGGGTGCCTGCGGATGGATTCGGCGAGGTATTGGTAGCTTTCCGCGTCGTTCGCGATCAGGCGGCCAAGCAACGGCAACACCTTGAACGAATGGAAGTCGTAGAGTTTATTAAGCAACGGATCGCGCAGCGCGGAGAATTCGAGGATCAGCGCACGGCCGCCGGGCTTGAGCACGCGGAACATTTCGCGCAACGCGGCATTCTTGTCGGTGACATTGCGCAAGCCGAAGGCAATGGTCACCGCATCGAAACTCGCGTCCGGAAATGGCAAGGCTTCGGCATTGAGCTGCGCGTAGGCGAGATTGCGCACGAATCCGTCATTCAACAAACGGTCGCGCCCGGCGCGCAGCATCGCGGCATTGATGTCACCGAGCACGACGCTGCCCTCTTCGCCGACTTGCGGCAGCAACAAGGCGGCGATATCGCCGGTACCGCCGGCCAAATCGAGAACCGCATCGCCGACGCGCACGCCGCTCGTCTCCACGAACCAGCGTTTCCAGAGCCGGTGCACGCCGAACGACATCAAATCGTTCATCAGATCGTACTTGCCGGCGACCGAGGTAAACACGCGGCCGACAAGTTTTTCCTTCTCCGCGACAAGTACGTCGCGGTAGCCAAAGTGGGTAGTGACGGGATCGCTCATTTCAGAGCGTGAACGCCCAAGCGAACAGGCCGCCGCCTGTCAGGCCGAGCAGAACCGATCCCACCCAAACGATGCGCTTGCGCGTCAACGCCGCAACCGCGCCGAGTGCGATCGCGACTTGCAGCAGCGCGACCGACTGCGCGAAAAAGTGATGACCGTGCATCAGATGATCGGCTTCTTCGCCTTTCGCGTCGCGCTCGTGCTCCAGTGCCTTGGCCTCGTCGCTGGCCTTGCGCTGATCTGCGGCATATTTGTCCAGGGCCTTGGAAAGTTCCTCGGGCGGCGTCTTGCCCAACGCCAGCCACGTGCTCTTCGACAACTCGGTCACCGTCGCCTTGAGGTTCTTGGCCTGGTAGTAGCTCCACTTGTCCGATGCCTCGGCCTGCAGACGCGTGGCTTCGGTCTTCAGCGCCAGCGCCTCGTTTGCGCTGCCGCCCGCTTTCAGCGAGGCGATCGCCGCCAGCGCGGCGAACACGGCCGTAGACAGCGCGATCGTACGCAGCAGCGTACCGCCTTCCTTCTCGATTTCCTCGTCGATGGCTTCGCGCAGCTTGTCGGTATCGACTTCGGGTGCTTCGGGCATGACGCAATCCTCGGATCGGGACAGTGCGATTCTAGCCGACCGCGCCTGTTTCAGCGCGACAATGCCGCCGCCGTCAAGGCATCCAGGTACGCCTTCCAGTTCGCCTCGTGGTTACGGCCCAGATCGTGCAGAACATCCCACGAATAGATGCCCGTGTCGTGGCCGTCGTCAAAACGCAGGAGCACGCCGTAGTGACCGACGGGAACGATCTCGACGATGTTCACGTCGCGCTTGCCGTGCTGGAGCACGCGCTGGCTCGGACTGTGTCCCTGCACCTCGGCGCTGGGCGAATGCGTGCGCAGGTATTCGCAGGACAGGCGGAACGTCTCACCCGTGTCGAAGCCGATTTCCAGCGCATGCGAGGCGCGATGCAGGGTGATCGCGGTAACGCGCGGACTCACGATGCCGGCAATGCTTCGGGCGGCATGGGCACCGGCGGCATGCCGGCGATCTTGGCCAGCAAATTCATGTACTGCGTGCCGAAGCCGATCGAGGCTATGCCGGGGAATTCGTAGGCGCCGGTATCCGGATACCAGGTCGCGTTCGGATCGATTTCCTGCAGGATCAGCGCGTCGGCTTCCGCGCCAGTGAGACGGCCGATGTAACTGACTTCGCCGTTCTCGTCGTCGAGCATATTGAGTGAAACCAGCGGCGTGAGGCGCGCGGCGGATTCGGCAATGGTTTGCCAATCGTCAAGTTTGAAATTCGCCAATTGCGGAATCTGCTCGTCGTTGAGTTGCAACGCCTTTTCCACGAACTCGCGGCCCGGATCCTGCTCGACCGCGTCGATGTCGCCGACCGCGAGAGCCAGGAAGCCATCGAACTGCATCGCGTCGCTGACTTCGGCGATCAGGCAGAATTCGGACGCCAGCCCGATCACGTAACCATGCACCCATCCCGGCGAGATCTGCGAGCGTGCGATCTGCACCGGCACGCAGCCTTCCAGCGCCTCGCGCAGTTGCGCGCGCGTGCCGCGTCCGCGGAACTGGACGACATTGCCTTCGCGGTGGTGCTTGATCGGGGGCATGGCGCGAATTGTACCTTAATGCTCCCCTGCTCCCGCTGGCGGGAGAGGTGAAGTCAGAGAATATACCGGCTCAAATCCTGATCCTTCACCAGCGCCGCCAGATGGCCGTCCACGTATGCGGCGTCGATAGTATACTTTTTGCCATCCTGATCCGGCGCCTCGAAGGAAATCGTGTCGAGCAGGCGTTCGAGCGCCGTATGCAGCCGCCGCGCGCCGATGTTCTCGGTGCGCTCGTTCACGCTGAACGCGATTTCGGCAAGGCGCCGCACGCCGTCCGCCGCGAACTCCAACGTAACGCCCTCGGTCGCGAGCAACGCCACGTATTGCTTGGTCAGCGCGTGCTCCGGCTCGGTGAGGATGCGCTCGAAGTCGGCCGCGGACAACGCCGCCAGTTCCACACGGATCGGGAAGCGGCCTTGCAATTCCGGAATCAGATCCGACGGTTTGGCCAGCGAAAACGCACCCGAGGCGATGAACAGGATGTGATCGGTCTTGACCATGCCGTGCTTGGTCGAGACGGTGGAGCCTTCGACCAGCGGCAACAGGTCGCGCTGCACACCCTCGCGCGACACACCCGCGCCGCTCCATTCGCCGCGTTGCGCGACCTTGTCGATCTCGTCGATGAAGACGATGCCGTTCTGCTCGCAGTTGTCCAGCGCCTGCGCCTTGAGTTCCTCGTCGTTGACGAGGCGCCAGGCTTCCTCGTCCACGAGCAGCGGGCGCGCGGCCTTGATCGGCAGCTTGCGCTGCTGCGTCTTGTTGCCGGCCAGCGAGGAAAACATGCCGCGCAACTGCTGGGTCATCTCTTCCATGCCCGGCGGCGCCATGATCTCCACGCCCACGTTCACGGCGGTTTCGATTTCGATTTCGCGCTCGTCCAGCGCACCCTCGCGCAACTGCTTGCGCAGCTTCTGGCGCGTTTCCGAATCGCCGGTGTCCGGCTGCTGCGGTTCGCCCATGAAACCGTGCAGTTGCCGTTTCGGCAGCAGCGCATCGAGGATGCGCTCCTCCGCGCGCTCTTCTGCTTGCGCGCGCACCTGCGTCTTGGCCGTCTCGCGCGCCATCTTCACCGCGACGTCGGCCAGATCACGCACGATCTGCTCGACGTCCTTGCCGACGTAGCCGACTTCAGTGAACTTGGTCGCCTCGACCTTGATGAACGGCGCGTTGGCCAGATGCGCGAGACGCCGAGCGATCTCGGTCTTGCCGACGCCGGTCGGGCCGATCATGAGGATGTTCTTCGGCGTCACCTCGTCGCGCAGCACGGGTTCGAGCTGCATGCGCCGCCAGCGGTTGCGCAGGGCAATGGCAACGGCGCGCTTGGCCGCGTTCTGGCCGATGATGTAGCGGTCGAGTTCGGTGACGATTTCGCGGGGAGTCAATGCGGACATCAGAGCTCTTCGATGGTCACGTTGTGATTGGTGTAAATGCAAATATCGCCCGCGATCTTCAGCGCCTTCTCGGCGACTTCGCGCGCGGACAGATTCGAGTTTTCCAGTAATGCCTTCGCCGCGGCCTGCGCGTAAGGCCCGCCGGAGCCGATGGCGATCAGCCCATTTTCCGGTTCGAGCACATCGCCGTTGCCGGAGATCAGAAGCGAAGCGTCCTTGTCGGCCACCGCGAGCATCGCCTCCAGACGTCCGAGACGCCGGTCGGTGCGCCATTCCTTGGCCAGCTCCACCGCCGCGCGCGTGAGATTGTTGCCGTGCTTGTCGAGCTTGGCCTCGAACAGTTCGAACAGGGTGAACGCATCGGCGGTGGCGCCGGCGAATCCGGCAAGCACGTTCGCGTCCTTGCCGAGCCGGCGCAACTTGCGCGCGTTGGCCTTGACCACAGTATTGCCGAGCGTGACCTGGCCGTCGCCACCGACGACGACTTTGCCGTCGCGCCGCACGGAGACGATGGTGGTGGCGTGGAAGCAGTCGGACATGGAATCGCCATCAAGATGGAAGTAGGCCAATGTGGGGACCTGTTTGCGGCTTTCCAAGTGCCGCCATCGGCTTGCCTATTCGGGGGAAGGCAGCGCAGACTTCGCTGCGTCGTCGGGAGTCGTTCACGATGGGAAGATTGCAAACCGAAGTGTCGGAGCTGGAGGCGCGGATCGAGAAAGATACCGCGCGCCTGCTGCGAGAGAATCGCAATTGCGTCTTCGCCGTACGCCTGGCTCAATTTGCACAGAAGGAAATCGATCGGGTCAGGGAACAGACCGAAAATCGCGGCGTACGGTTCGATTGCAAAAAAGGCTGCACCATCTGTTGCCGGCTCGAAGTTCACGTCCTGCCTCAGGAATCGTTTCGCATCGCGCGCAAGCTGCGCGACCAGCCCAACCGCGAGTCGCTCGTCGCCGCGCTTGCGGAACATGTCGCAACGCATCGAGGCATCACCGAAACACGTCAACGCAAATTCTGTCCGTTTCTGGTTTAAGGAGCGTGCTCCATCTACGAATTGCGCCCGCTAGCGTGCCGCAAGATGGTCTCGCTGGATGTGGAACGTTGCAAGCAGATGGGTGAAACCGTGCCGAGCGATCCGGAGATGTCTTTCAAATCCGAAGCGGTCATAACAGGCACCCGCAAAGCCTACGCGCGCCTGAAACTGCCAAGCGAAACGCACGAAATGATAGCCGGCGTACTGCTCGCGCTGACCGATCCTTCGGCCGAGGAACGCTGGTGGAATGGCGAGAACGTGTTCGAAGCGCACGCTCGGCCAGCGTCTTGATGCCGTTGCGTCTCGGAAGCGCTTGGCTGCCGGCGCAACGCTCGCAACAGGAAGTCTCTCGTATTCATTTTCTTCGCGCCCTGGGGTGCGCCGCATCGTAGACGCGCGCCAGGTGCTGGAAGTCGAGGTGCGTGTAGATCTGCGTGGTGCCGATGTCGGCATGACCGAGCAGTTCCTGCACCGCGCGCAGGTCGCCGGAGGATTCGAGCACGTGGCTGGCGCAGGAATGGCGCAGCAGGTGCGGATACACGCGCTTCCACACGCCCTGGTCCTTCGCCCGCCGTTTCAGGCGCGCGCGTACCGCGCCCGGCGTCAGCGGCTTGCCCAGGCGTCCGCGCACCAGCGGATCGTCCGCTCCGGGACGATCTTGTTCGCGCAAGCACTGCAACGCCGTTCGGGCCTTGCTGCCGACCGGCACGATGCGCGTCTTGCGGCCCTTGCCGGTGACGCGGATCAATCCCTCGGCCATGTCCAGATCGCACCAGCGTACCGAGGTCAGTTCGGACACGCGCAGCCCGGACGAATACAACAATTCGAACAACGCGTGGTCGCGCACGGATTCGGGATCGTTCGCCGGAAAATCCAGCAGCGCCGAAACCTCATCGACGTCCAGCACCTGCGGCAGCTTGCGCAGCGCCTTGGGCGAACGCACGCCGATGGCCGGATTCGAGGCCGCCTCGCCTTCGCGCGCGAGCCAGCGATAAAAGCTGCGATAGGCCGAGAGCCTGTCGCGCAAACTGCCGGGTGAAAGCCCGGCGCGATGCGTCTTTGCAATGAAGGCTTGGATCTGGTCGCCGCGCACCTCGCGCCAGTGCGTCACGCCCTGCGTTTCAAGGAACTCGCACAATTGGCGCAGCGAGCGCGTGTAATTGGCCAGCGTCGCCGGCGAGTAGCGCCGCTCGTTGCGCAGATAAGCCGCGAAACGTTCGATGCCCTGCGCGAGCGGTTCTTCGCCCATCGCCGCTTCAGGAATAGCGCGCGATCGCCGCGGCGATGGTCTCGGCGATCAGCTTCAGGAACACCGTGCCCATGCCGGGGTGGAAGCGGTTCGCATCGGTGCTACCGATTGCCAGCATGCCGGTATGGTCGACCGCAATCAGCACCGACGACAGTACCTGATCCTTTTGTTCGCCGAACAGGTAATCGAGTTTTTCCGGTTGCAGACGACCGCACAACGGCTCATCGCGCTTGAGGAATTCCGCGAACGCAGGCAGCTCGGACGCGCCGCCCGGCGCCAGCAGCAGCCAGTCCGCGGCGGGAAGATCCGCGCTCGCCGCGCGGAACAGCACCAGACGCACGCGCTCGGTGTTGAAATCCTCGGTCAGCGTGGCGGCGATCCGGCGCACGCAGTCGCCGAGCGTGCGCTCACGCAGCAGTGCCATCGCCAGCGTATGCGTACGGATCATGAGCTGCTCGTTTTCCTGCGCGATGCCGATCAACTCGTGCAGGCGCCGGTTCAATTCGCGCTTCTGTTCGCGCAGTACGTCGAGCTGATAGTGGGCCAGCGACGTCGTCGCGCCCTGATCGCGCGGCATGGCAAGCGTGAGCGCGATGTCCGGATATTCGCTGAGGAATTCCGGATGCCGGCGCAGAAAGCTCGCCACCTCGATGGGATTGAGTCCGTCCTTGGCCGTGGTATCGCTCATATTTGCATCTCTCCATCAAACACGAATTGCGCCGGGCCGCGCATCCACACCGGCGCGCCCTCGCCGTCCCACCGAACATGCAAGGTTCCGCCCGGCAATTGCACGTCGACGGCGGCGTCGAGTTTGCCACGCCGGCGCAGGATCGCAAGCGCCGCGCAGGCACCGCTGCCGCAGGCCAGCGTCGCACCCGCACCGCGCTCCCATACGCGCAGGCGCAGATGCGCACGATCCGGAATCTGCGCAAATCCGACATTGCAACCTTGTGGAAAATGCGTATTTGTGGAAAGCGCCGCACCGAGCGTGTCCAATGGCGCGGACGCCACATCGGCAACTTCGATCAGCGCGTGCGGATTGCCCATCGACACGGCGCCGAATACCACATCGGAATCGCCCACGCGCACGCGGTACGGATCGGCGACGGGCAGATTCAGCGGAATGTCCGCGGGTGCGAACCGCGGCACACCCATGTCCACGCGTACATCGCCGCCGTCAAGCAGTTCCACCGCCACCGGCCCGGACGGACTTTGCAGCCTTGTTGCGCCCACGCCCAGCGCACCGGCGCGATGCAGCCACGCCGCCACGCAGCGCACGCCGTTGCCGCATTGCATCGCGCGCGAGCCGTCGCTGTTATAGATGCCGTAGGCGAACACGCAACTCGCATCGCTGGCCGGTTCGATCGTCAGCAGCTGATCGAAACCGACGCCGGTGTGGCGGTCGCCGACTTGAGCGATCTGCTGCGCACTCAGCGCCAACGACTGCGTGCGGCAATCGACCACGACGAAATCGTTGCCGCTGCCGTGCATTTTGGCGAAGCGCAGTTTCACCGCTTGCCGGATTCCGGCGCCGGCGCGGGAGAGGTCGCGGGCTTTTGCGGCTGCGTCTGCGGCGTCTTGTCCGGCAGCACGAGCGGGCCTTTGTTGCCGCAGCCTGTGAGCGCTGCCGCGCAAAGTGTGAGGAGCAAGACAAATCGAAAGAAATTCACGTGAATGCTCACCGTGTT
>JAJXWU010000122.1 GCA_021781425.1 Pseudomonadota bacterium | reverse complement strand
CTTCCGATCTGTCTCCGGCGCGGCGAATTTCGCCGATGCCGCCGGCGCATAGTCAGGCACGAACGGATCGGGCGCGGCCACGGCAACGGTGGCGCAGGCGGCGGTCAGTATGGCCGAAAAGAACGGAAACGGATGCAAATTCACGAGGCGGACACGATGCCGGGCAATCCGGCGCTTTGGCGATGACTGATTATCGCATGCCACGCGCGGCGTTTTTGGCGGCAAATGGGGCGTATTTCCGGACGCGCCGCAGGCCGCGAGGACTCAGGCCGCGGCCGTGAACGCATCGCGGCTGAGGTTTTCCGGCGCGCCCTCGGTGCAGACCACGTCGTCTTCGATGCGGATGCCGCCGTAGCGACGGAAGGCATCGACCTTGGTCCAGTTCACGTCGCGGGCCTGTGGCTTGTTCTTCAACTCGCCGAGCAGCAGATCGATGAAATAGATGCCCGGTTCGATCGTCGTTACCATGCGCGGCTCGAGCGTGCGCGTGAAGCGCAGATACGGATGTCCCGGCGGTCGCGCGATGCTGCCGCCCGTCTCGTCCTTCTGGAAGCCGGCGACGTCGTGTACCTGCAGGCCGAGCATATGGCCAAGGCCGTGCGGGAAGAACGCGGACGAGACACCGGATTCCACTGCGCTTTCCGGGCTCATGCGAATGAAATCCTGCTCGCGCAGGATGCCGGCCAGCACGCGATGGGCATGGACGTGCAGATCTGCGTAGTTCTGGCCGGAGCGCACCTTGTGCACGAAACCGCGCTGTGCGGCGTCGACGGCATCGATCAGTTCCTGGAATGCGCCGGCATGCGCTGCCGCATAGGTGCGGGTGATGTCGGCGGCGTAGCCGTGGAAATTTGCCCCGGCGTCGATCAGGAACGAATCGGCATGCGCGGGTGGAGCGCGGTTCAAATCGGTGTAATGCAGGATCGCGCCGTGCTGGTTGAGCGCGATGATGTTGCCGTACGGCAGTTCGTTTTCGGTTTCGTGCACGGCGTTGAGGTAGGCCGTGTTGATATCGTATTCGGATCTGCCGGCGCGGAACGCGGCCTCGGCGGCGCGGTGCGCGCGCGCGCCGAGCTTGCTCGCCACGCGCAGCATGGCCAACTCGTAGTCGGTCTTGTAGCTGCGGTGCCAATGCAGGTAATTGAGCACGCTTTCCGGATTGTTCGGCCTGGCATCACCGAGCGCGGCGTTGTCCTCGCCAACGATGGCACAGTGTTCCAGCGTCTTGGGGAAATGCGCGCCGGCTGCGTGCGCTTCCTCAATGATCGCGATTTCGAAATGCTCGACCCAATATCCGGCTGGCGCTTCCGGCACAACGTGCCAATAGTCGCGCGGCTGCAGGTAGATCAGTTTCGGTTTGTTGCCGGGCGAGTAGACAATCCACGAACCTGGCGCCTTCGTGACTGGCAGCCAGTGCTTGAAGTGCGGATTGGCCACAAACGGCGCCGGGCGGTCGTCGAGAAATTCGTGACGCGGCACGCCCGCAGCAATGACGAGATGATCAAAGCCGCCGCGCGCCAGCGCAGCATCGGCGCGCGCCTGCAGGGTGCGCAGGTGGTTGGGAAAGAGTTTGGCGAGCAGGTCGGACATGGCGGTGCTCGATGATGGGCAGACGCCTATTGTGCCGCAAGAAATGGGTATAGCGACCAGAAAGGCCGAATCGAATCGTCGCGAGCGATGGCCGGTTGAGCGCCGCCAGCAGGCAGGAACCGGAGTTTGCTCGGATGTAAATGAGGGTGAGCCGAGCGCTGTTTGGCGCGCAAGATGTCAGGCGCAGCAGATTCGAGCGGCCTTTCAATCGAATTGCCCGCCGGGCGAGTTGACCCAGTCGTAGAGGATGTTATAATCCTCCGGTCCGATGTCGATGATGCGAAAACCGGTCCAGTACTGTCCGGGCACATTGGCCGCTTCGCACCATTGTTCGTGCAGGCCGATTTCGAGCGAATGATTCTTTGCCGTGGCCCCGTTCGGCAGTTCGAAATTGACCTGGAACAGGGCGTTTTCCGGGAGTTGGCGGCTGCTGATGAGCAGCATGCCGTCGATCGAGAGATTGCCGATATAACCCATCTGATGGCCGCCGATCGCATCGTTGACGGCGATGGCGTGATGGGCGCGTTTGCGTTGGCTGCGGCGATGTTCGGTCATGGCGAATCCTCGTTGCGCCGATCTCATGCTGGCACCGGGACCGGATCCGGCCCGCGCCCGACCAGCTGCTTGAGCGATGACATGATCGCTTTCCAGGCCCGATCGACCAGGGTTTCGGTTTCCGGCTCGACGATCCAGGCCTGGCCGCCGGTGAGGTCGCGCGCGAGCTGCTCGAGATTTTTCTCGTCCACACGCACGCCGCGCTGATTGACGAACAGGCAGTGGCCGGTGAGAGTGGAAAACCACGCCAGCTTGCGCCGCACCTTGTCGCCCTGCTGGTTGGTGCGGAATTCGAACCAGGTGCCGAACGGCAGCGTCTTGAGGCGTTCGAGTGCACGCGCTTCGGCGCTGTCCGGGGGGAACGTCTTCTTGCGGCGCGACGCCGCCGTTGCGGGTATTGCACTGTCTTCGCCCAGACGCTGTTTGCTCTTGAGCTTGATCGCGATTTCGGTGCTGGTGACGGCTTCTTCGCCGGCATCGGATTCGCCCGGCGTGAACAGCCGTTTCACCACCGCCTGTACGTCGTCCTTGTGATAGCCGACCTGGTCCAGTGCGGTTTCGATCTCGCCGCGCAATTCCGGCGGCGGCTTGGTTTCACCGCCGCGTGTGCCGGTGGCGGCGATCAGCTGGTCCGCCACCTGTAACCGTTTGGCGTAGGTTTCGCTGTTCTCGCCCTGACGCAGCAGGGTGAGGGCGAGCACGTCGGTCCAGGCCTGCTCGAGCAGAGTCCGCACCAGCTTGTTGGGCTTGGCCGCGGCGATGCGCTTGGCGACGGCGGCCTGTGCCTGTTCACGCGCGGCCGCCAGTTTTTCGCGGCCTTTGGCGGCGTCTACGTGACGGCGTTCGGTGACCTCGGCCTTGCGCGCCAGCGTATGCATGTGCTGGGACAGGTCGGTGAGCATGTTCTCGATCAGGCCGAGGTTGCCGTCGAATTGCTGACTGACCTTGTCCACCACCACTTGCATCTTGTCGACCAGGGCGCGGTCGGCCGGGCCTTCGCTGTCGTCCAGCCAATGCGTGCCGGTTTCGGCGATCGCGTTGAGCAGCTGCCGTGCCGGATGCGAGCGGCGGGTGAAGAAATTCTTGTCGCGCAGGGCGACGCGCAGCAGCGGCACCTGCAGTTTGGTCATCAGCGCCTGCGTGCTGCCGTCCGGACGCACGTTCTTGGTCAGGTAGTCGAACAACATGCCGACCAGATCGATGGTGTCCGAATCCTCGGCCGCCAGATAAGGCGCCTGGCCGTCCGGCGCGTGCTGGCGCAGATGCGAAAGCAAATCCTGCTTCAGGTGCCCGACCGAGCGCTGCACCAGCTTGCCGCCGAGCATCATCGGCGAAATCGGCTTGGCCTGAAGGGTGCCCAGCACCGATTGCAGATCGTCGCTGCTAGGCATGTAACCGTTGGCGGGTGCGCTGTCGGCAACGCCGAGCGCACTGCGTCGGCCGGCCAGCAGTTCGCGCAGCGTGGTGAACAACTCCGCGTCGCGGTCGTCGGGCGCAATGGCACGCGTGCCCATGCCGGGCGGCGAATAGGCACCCGGCGGCGTGAAGATTCCCGGTGGCGGCATATGGCCTGCCGCAGACGGAGCGGCTCCGGGCCGCCGCGGTGCGGAACCCGGCGCGACCGCAGGGGCTTCGGCTTGCGCGGGTTCTTCGGGCGCATCGCCGGCGCGATTGGTGCCTGCATTCTTGCTGCGCGGCGCCGCGGCCGAGGCTTGCAAATGCGGCAGGATGCGCCGCTCGGCGAAATACTGATTGAGCGCGGCGTACAGCTCGCCGATGACGGTGTTGCAGGACCGGTCGAAGGAGTGAAACAACAGCACCCGGTGATCGGCGCTGATGTCCAGGCAGGCGCAGGCGTGCTGCAGCGCTTCGGCCAGCCCGGTCGGACCGATCGCCAGGGTCTCGGCGTCGTAGGCCGGCGCGCCGGCGAGCACGCCGAAGCGATGACCGAGCAGGAACAGCGCCGGCGCCTGGCGGACTTCGGTCTTCGCGGCAAATTCCTGCAGGGCCAGCGATTCCTCCAGTTCGCGCGTTTCCAATAGTGCCAGTTCCTTGCGTGCTGGCATCCCGGCACTGGCTGGCGCCGCGCTCGCTCCTGGTGCGGTACCATTGCGGTCGAAGCGGGCGAGTTTGTCCTCGACCGCCAGCATCAGGCGTGGCGCGACATCGGCGCGGCCGCGCTTGACCTCACGCAGGGTCTCGAAGCAGCGGTATTGCGCCTCGTTGCTGGGGCTCTGCTCGGCGAGCTTGAAAAGCTGGGACTCGGTGTCGTCCAGCGCCGCCACGACGGCCCGTTCCAGACTGGTGGAGCACAAGTTGAGCACGCCTTCGATCAGTTGGCGTACGCGCGGTGGCCAGTCGCTGCGGTTGGCGAGCGCCTGCATCGCCGGCGTGTCGTCGCCGGCTCTGGGTCCCGCCCCGCGGGTGGCCTGAATCATGTCTTGTCCCCGTCCGCTCCGCAGCATCCGTGTCGTCCGTCGTCACGTCATTCGTAATGGCCGAAGCCTCGCATGCTTCGGCTATTCATGCACTTATGCGAATTTTATGCCGACACGGTAACAGCGGCCACGTGAATTTGTCCAGACATACGGGGGGTTTTGGTCATGGCTGCCAGGTCACGGTGAGATAGCCCGAGCGCCCCGGCGTGTTGTAACCGTGCGCCAGTACGTAATCCCGATCGAACAGATTTTCCAGGCGCGCGCCGACGCGCCAGGCCGCATTCAGCCGGTAGTCCGCGCGCAGGTTGAGCAGCGCATAACCGGGCAGGCTCATGCCGCCGACATCCGGGCGTGGGCCGTCGGCGAGGAACTCCATCCCGGCGGAAAGGCGCCCGCCGAAACTGCGTTCGAGCAGGCTGGACAGTTTGTGTTTCGGCCGCCGCAGGAGTTGTGCTCCGCCATCCGCATTGCGCGGATTCTGCACGGTGACGTTGTCGGTCAGTGCCCATGCCCCTCTGCGCCAGGCATGAGTCAACTCCACGCCGTCGATCGCGGCGCGGTCGACGTTGATCGCCTGATACGTGCTGCCGCCGGAAAAATCGATCAGATCGTGGACGCGCGTGGAAAACGCGTGCACGGCGAGCCGGTTCGCCACATCCGGCGTCCATTCCGCGCCGATCTCCAGCGTTCGCGAGCGCTCGGGTTTGAGATCCGGATTGCCGGCGTAGTCGCCGCCATAACCCGGCGAATACAGCTCGTTGAGGTCCGGTGCGCGGAAGGCGGTACCGAAACTGGCGATCAGGCGCAGCGCATCGCCGATCCTCCAGCCCGCGGCGGCCGATCCGGAGAATGCGCCGCCGAACTGGCTGTTGTGATCGTAGCGCGCGGCCAGTTCGCTGTCGAAGGCGCCGTCGGAAACACGCCAGCCAGCGAAGGCACCGGCGATGTCGCGCGCTTTCTCGTACGGCGCGCCGAAGCCGGAGGTGTCGATGCTGATGCCGCGTTCATGCACGGCGTCGGCGCCGGCGATGAGATGCTGTGCCGCGGACAGCGTCACATCGTTCGTCCACGAGGCCTGCTCGCGCGTGGAACGGTAAGCATCGGCGAAGGCGGGCGTGTCGATGTCCTCGCGCGAGGTACCCAACGCGAAGCGCTGATGCCAATCGGCGTTCACGTCGCCTTCCAGCGCGGCGCCGATAGCCTGATCGAGCGTGTGCGAAATGCCGTCGCTGGCGCCATTGTCGAAGTTCTGCGTGCCCTCGCTGCGGAACAGGCTTGCCGAGAGAGTCTGTGTGCCGAGCTTGTAATCGCCGCTGAGCGTGCCGCCGTGATACTGCGCGCCATTAGCGTCCGGGTTGTAGATGCAGTACGGATCGTTCGGGCCGTTGCAGATGCCGGGATTGGTCGCGGAAAAACCGCCGACGTGGCGCGCGCCGACCAGCACGCTGAAGCCGCCGTTTTTGTCGCGCGCGCCGAATCCGGCACTGCCGTCGGCGCTGCGGTAGGTGCCGTAACTGGCGGCCAGGTGCGGACCGGTCAACTGGCGCGTGAAAATCTGGATCACGCCGCCAATGGCGTCGGAACCCCAATAGCTCGCGCGCGGACCGCGCACGATCTCGATGCGCTGCACGGCGTCCAGCGGCAGGTTTTCCCAGGCAAATGCGCCGGTGTTGGATGAGGCCACGCGCACGCCGTCGATCAGCACCAGCACGTGATTGGAGTTGGTGCCGCGCAGGAACACGTTGGTCTGCTCGCCCGCGCCGCCGGTGCGCGCCACGTCGACGCCGGCCTGCAGGCGCAGCACTTCGAGCAGGTCCGGCGCGTTGCTGGCGTCGATGTCGGCGCGCGTGATGACAGTCACGTCGGCCAGACTCGCATCGACAGTTTCGGCCACGCGCGAGGCGGTGACTTCGATGGTCGGCTGGGTAACGGCATCTTGCGCTTGTGCGCCGCCCGCCAATGCCAGAAGAATGGAAAAAGCAAGAATCGATTGCTGCGACATTTTATACTCCGAACGCTCACCCGCGGTTGCTGGCAAGACATGCGGAGGTTGGAAGGTGCCGGGGTGGTGTGAGGACGCGCGGCAGCCGTCCGTTGCCCGCCGCAACGCCTTGGACTGTGCCTCAGGCCGGTCTCCGGGCTTGCAAGCGCACCGTTCGATGCGGCTTCGATCGCCTTCCCATGCACAGCACAGTGGCGCGAGATCGAAGCGAACTTGCTTACCGTTGCGGGGGCAGCGTCAGAATCAAACTGACTTCCCGTTTCATCCTGCCTCACTCGAGGCAAGACACCTGCGGCGGGTGCAGTGTAGCAAAGATCAGTCGCGGTCTGTGTGCGTGGAGCTTTCCAGCAGTTCGCCATCGTCACTCACGCGCAGCGCGATCTCGATGGGCTTGCAGCACACTGCGCAATCCTCGATATAGCGCTGCGAGCCGGCGGACAGATCGACTTGGGTCGTGTAGCTTTCGCCGCAATACGGGCAGGTGATGCTAATGAGATCAAGCATGCCGCTGTCCGCCTTGCGAGTGCGATATGCGTTCGCGTTCGGGCAGGAACGCCGCGATCACGTCGTTGAGAAAGCGCCGGCCGAATTCGCTGGCGCGAATGCGATCGCCGTCGCGTTCGAGCCATCCGCGCACGCGCGCATCCTGCAATTTGGCATCAATCGCTGCCGTGGAAAGCCCCGTACGCGCGCTGAAATCGCCGAGTGAAAATCCGGCGTTCAGACGCAGCGCATTGAGCATGAACTCAAATGGCAGCTGCTCATGCGCGATGGCATCGTCGCCGCCGATGCGGCGCGGCGTGGCGGCGTGTTCGAGATAGCCACGCGGCGCGCGCACTTTCCAACGCCGCCGTATCGTGCCGTCAGAATACGCGGCTTTGCCGTGCGCGCCCGCGCCGATCCCCAGGTAATCCCCAAAATTCCAGTAGTTGAGGTTGTGCGCGCATTCGCGACCTGCGCGCGCATACGCGGAGACTTCGTACTGTGCCAAACCCGCCGCCGCCAGCCGTGCCTGACAGGCTTCCTGCATGTCCCACGCGGCATCGTCGTCCGGCAACGGCGGCGGATTCGCGGCGAAGGCCGTGTTCGGTTCCAGCGTCAATTGATAATGCGACAAATGCGGCGTTTGCAGCAAAATAGCTTTTTCCACATCCGCCAGTGCGCCGGCGGAGGTTTGCTGCGGCAGCGCATACATCAGATCCAGATTCAGGTTTTCGATACCCGCGTCCTGCGCCGACTTCACCGCGCGCTCAGCCTGCTGCGCATCGTGGATGCGACCGATGCGCTTGAGCGCTTCGTCGTCGAAACTCTGCACGCCGAAGCTGATGCGGTTGACGCCCGCATTCCGATACCCTGCGAACGGTCCATGTTCGACCGTGCCGGGATTGGTCTCCAGCGTGATCTCGATAGACGAAGCGAACGCCAGGCGCGATGCGACGCCATCGAGAATGCGCGCGATGTGCTCCGGCGCGAACAGGCTCGGCGTGCCGCCGCCGAAAAAGATGCTGACCAGCGGACGCCCCTGCGCCAGCGGCAAGTCCTGATCCAGATCCGCGAGCAGCGCGGCGACATATTCGGCCCGTGGCAGCGAGGCCGGCGCGTTGTGCGAATTGAAATCGCAGTACGGGCACTTCTTCACGCACCAGGGGATGTGGATGTAGAGGGAAAGCGGTGGCGCGGCGAATGACATGCTGCAATTGTAGTCGCACGGATCGCGCGCTGGACCGCGGTGCCGGGAGCGCCATCCGCTCCGGTTACCGTCATGCGTGGGAAACCCGGGGTCCGGCTTCCTCGCATGCGTCGACGATTTCCACGACAACACGATGCTGGAATGCCTGACCGCGTTCGCCGCGGCGGATGAATCCGCGCGCGGTGATTGAGCGTCAATGCCAGCGCGCGAACATCTCGCGCAACCGCGCCAACGCCAGCCCACGATGACTGATGCGATTCTTCGTGACTGCGTTGAGTTCCGCCGCGCTC
>JAJXWU010000039.1 GCA_021781425.1 Pseudomonadota bacterium | reverse complement strand
GATTGTCCGCGATCTTGTCACGGTAGGCCTGCGCCAGCGCCAGTGCGCGCGGATCTACCTGCAGACTGCCCAGCGCGGCCAGTTGCTGCGCATTCGACTGCACGGTGGCTATCGCGGCGGCTTGCGTCAAGACCGAGGATCCCGGCGAATCCATAGGGGTGAAACCCGGCACCGTGACACGGTTGTCCGGCGGCGCGAAACGATGCGTGTCGCCGAAGAACAGCGCGTTCGGATCGACCTTGGCCGCTGCGGCGGCCTGCGAGTAGGCACCGAAGTCGATTGTGTTCTGGATGTCGAGATCGAAGGAAAGCTGGAATGCCAGCCCCTTGCCCACGACGATGGAATCCTGCGGCGTCCACGGTGCGGCATGCGTGAGCAGCAACGCCCCGTATTCCGGCGGCAGCGGCTGCGTGGCCAGCCAGAAATTCACGCCATTGGAAAACGCCTGCAGCCAGCCCTTGGTGTCGGCGTCCAGCGCCTGCCAGGTCGCGAACGCGGCGCGGTCAAGGCCCAGCGTGCGCGTCTGCACGTCGTTCGCGAGAGCGGCATGTCCGACCAGCGCAGCGAGCGTGCCGCTGGCTGCGCGGCGATCGAAATCCATCTCGAAGAAGCGCGCCTTGGCCTGCGCATAACCCTGCAGGAAGGCGGCGTCGTAGCTCGTTTGCGCCTTGATCGTCGGCGTGCCGAGCGCGTCGTAGTAGATCGTGCCGGGCGCGGACAATCCCGGTGCCGTGAGCGTCTGCGCCGCCAGCGGCAGCGCAAGTATACTAATGGAAACTGCGGCAAAAGCCGCAATGGCCCGGCGGCAGCCGGTGCGTGTGGTGGCCATGATCCCCTCCGAATGGTCCGATACGGGCGTCGTTCGAACGCTCGTTCGAGGAGGATTATGCGCCTGTCGCGTCGAACTTCGCTTGCGGCGGCGCAGCACGCCGCCGCAAGCACGGCCTGCGCTTACTTGCGCGGCTTCACCGCAGATTTCTTCTCCGCAGCCTTTTTCTGCGGCAGCGGCTTGAGCATGTCGTCCATGCTCTTGGTCATGTCACTGAACTTGTACGCCGGCAGTGCGAACGTCCAGCCGGAAAACGTCTTGTTCAGGTTGGCCACTTCCTTGGTCAACGCAGCAAGGCGATCGCTGCGGTCCTTGGCCGGATCGCTCACGGCCAGCGGCTTGGCGACTTCCGATGCCGCCTGCGCGTTGGCCTTGGCCTGTGCGCCGATCGTGGATTTCTCGTCGGCCACCTTCTTGTTCGCGGCCTCGACGGCGGTCTCATACTCGGTCTTAGCCTTGGTCTGCTCTGCGTCGATCCATGCATTGGCAGCCACTTCGTCGAGACGCGCGGAAAACTGTGCGTAATCCTTGCCGCCCTGCTCCCAGCCGGTAGTGGAGACGATCAGTCCGTCGAAGGCCGCGTACTCGTCCTTCCAGGTCTTGTCCGGCGGCGCCACGTCCCCGGCTGGAAACACGTCGTCTGCACTCAGGCCGGAAAGCACCGACCCCAGTTCGTTGGCGACGAATTCGGAGGCGGCCTCGCGGCCCTTCGGCACGTCGGCGACCTTGAAATTCGCATCGCCCTGCGCGTCCTTGTAGATCTTCAGCGTGTTGCCATCGGGATTCGTCAGCGTCACCGCGCGCAGGCGCGTGGACGGAATGTCGGTCAGGGTGCGCTGCTCCCAATCCGCCGTGTTCTTGGCCACGGTGAGATTGCCGTCGGCCAGCCAGGATTGCGCCTCGCCCTCGCGGCGCACGAAAGTGCCGCCACCGCCAGCGCCGTTGTAATTGCCGACAATGATAGCCAACGGCCTGGCCAGGCCGCCCAGCGTCACCAGTACGCCGGTCGCTTTGGCATCCTTGACCTCGTCCACACCCAATTCCGCATAGAGTTGGGGATTTGACGTCTTGGCCTCGGTCAGCGTCGCCTGATCGAGCTTGATCAGAAATTCGCGGATCTTGGCCAGATCCGCCGGATAGCCGGATTTCTCGGCAAGCGTCCAGCCATCGGCGCCGCGCTTGAGCGTGGCGAGGACCTTATTGCCGGCGCCGGTCAGGGTGATCGCATTCACGTCGTTGATATGGCCGTGCAATTCGGGCAGCACGGGCGCGGCCCGCGCGCTCACGCCGGTTTGCGGAGCATTCGACGAATTGATGTACCACGCCGCGATCAGGGCGGTGATGGCAACGGCAATGAGCACATAGAGCTTCTTGGCGTTCATCGGGACTCCTCAGACGGCGGTACGGCGGCGGCGTTTCCAGCCCGCGAAAAGCAGGGCCGCGATCGTGATAAGAATCGGCATCAGCGCGATGTTGATGAACTTCAGGCGGCTGCCGAGCGCGTCGATGTCCTTGTCCAGACCGCGCTGCACCTGGCGCAATTGCTTGCGGATCTCGACCTTCTTCTGCAGGAAGCTCTGCAGTTCATTCTGCTGCGCCGGCGACAGGATCATCTCGCTGCCCTTGGCCTTGCCGCTCTGCAGTTCGGTCAGCTTGCGCTCGGTGTCGGAAAGCTGCTGCTGCAGTTCCTGCTCCTTGCCGCGGAAATTCTGCTGCGCGGCGCGCTTCATGTCCTCGACCACGCTGAACGGCCGCTGCGAGGTGGCGCGTCCGCGAATCGAGATCAGGTCGGATGAGCCGGTGAGATTGTCCACGGCGTTGATGAAAAAGTCGCCGTTATTGGCGAACGCGTTCATGATCTTCTGGCCGAAGAACGGCTGCACCTGCACCCACAGGCGGTCGGCCAGCATGTCGGTGTCGGCCACCAGGATGATCTCGCCCTTGTCCTTGGCTTGCGCCAGATGGCCCGGGTCCTTGCGATCCGGGAACGCGCTCGTGAATTTTCCTTCCAGACGTCCGGCGATCACGTAGCGCTCGTGCGTCGGCGCATAGCCGTTTAGCAGAACCGTGGGATCGGGCAGGAATTTCACCCGCGTGCTGTCCACCGGCATGGCGTCGTCGCTGGTCTGGATCAGCGGGGTAAGCGTGTACTTGGAGCCTTTGGCGAGCGCGAAATAACCGGCGCTGGACACGTTGATGGTGTCGAGGTTGGCGGTGACGACGTCCGACGCATTCAAGTCGCGCTTGCCGAAGCCGATGATGGCCGGATCCGGCACCGGCGCGGCGCCCGGCTGCGTGCTGATCTGCAAGGCATGCGCGCGGTCGAGCACGACCTTGTGCGGGTCGTAATCGATGCCCCATGCCTTGAACAGCACGGGCAGGTCGGAAGACTTGTCCGCGAACATCGCCGCCTGCGGATTGTTCGGATCGGTGCCGGCCGTGTCGGTTTCGGCGTCCGGATCGACAAATACCAGCAAATGCCCGCCACGCATCACGAACTGGTCGATCGCGTACTGCGCGTCCGGCGGCAGTTTCTTCGGCTGGATCAGAACAAGAACATCAATGTCCTTGTCGACGGCCTTGATCGAGGCCGCGTTGAGCTGACGCACGTCGAACTGCTGGGTCAACTGCTGGTCGATCGCCCACGGGTCGCGCAACGAGCGCGTGGCCGGATCGAAGCCCTGGCCGATCTGCAAACCGGAAATCAGTCCCACGACCGGCTTGTGCGCCACGGTCAGCTCGTGAATGAGCTTGGCGACGTCGTATTCGAGAAACGCTTCCTTGTTCGGCTGCAGGAACGGAATCACCTGTTTGCCGTTGGTCGAATTGGTGCCGGCGAGGCCGAGGAAGATCTTCTCGCCGTTGTTGCCGGCGGGTACCGCCTGCAGGCCATAGCCGGTGGCGCGGTCCTCGTCCTCGGAGAACGGCTGCGGGTCGATCACTTCGAGCTTGATCTTGCCATGCGCGCGCCCGGCCATTTCCTCGAGCATCTCGCGCACGCGCTGCGCGTAGATGCGCAGTTGCGGCACGCCGTGGGTTTCCTTGTCCGACCAGAACAGATACAGATGGATCGGCTCATCGATGTCGGCGAGGATGTTCTTGGTACCCTGCGACAGGGTATACAAGTGGTTCTGCGTGAGATCGACCTGTGCGCCGCGGAACAGCGTGTTGCAGATCAGGATTACCGCCACGAACAGCACGGCGAGCACCGCGAGCGCGCCGCCGGTCATGAGTTTTTTGTTCGACGTCATTGTTTCTACCACCCGTCTGTTTATGCAATCGTCCGTGATTGCGAGAATCAAGAAGCGGCCATCCTGACCGCACTTCTCAATCGGCTTTTTTAAGATCGATCACCACCGCACTGGCGTACAGCCAGAACGCGATCGTGAGCCCGAAATAGATCACGTCGCGCAACTGGATCACGCCCCTGCCGATGGAAGTGAAATGGGCGAGAAAACTCAGACCCGATATCGCATCGACCACGCCCTGCGGCGCCCACGCGGAGAAGAAATCCAGCACCAGCGGGAAGCCGGCGAGCAGGAACAGGAAACACACCACCACGGTAAGGATGAACGCGACGACCTGATTGCGCGTGCACGCCGACAGACACGAGGCAATGGCGAGAAAGGCGCCGGCCATGAGGAAACTGCCGATGTAGCTGGCGACGATCACGCCGTTGTCCGGCGCGCCGAGGTAATTGACCGTGATCCAGATCGGAAAGGTCAGCAACAGCGCGATGCCGATGAACGCCCACGCGGCGAGGAACTTGCCCACCACCGCCTGCCACATCGTGATCGGCATGGTCAGCAGCAGTTCGATCGTGCCGCTCTTGCGTTCCTCCGACCACAGGCGCATGCCGACGGCGGGGACGAGGAACAGGTACAGCCAGGGATGAAAGTTGAAGAACGGCAGCAGATCGGCCTGACCGCGCTCGTAAAAGTTACCGAGGTAAAACGTGAACGTGCCGGCGAGGAGCAGGAAGATCACGATAAAGACATAGGCGACCGGCGTCGCGAAATAACTCGCCAGCTCGCGCCTGAACACGGTGCTGATGTTGTGGGTGCGGACGTTGCTCATGCGTGCGCCTCCTGTTCGCCGGCCTGCGTGATCGTGCGGAACACCTCGTCCAGGCGTCCGCTTTCCAGTTGCAGTTCGCTGACCGCGATGCCCTGCGTCTGCAGCGCCTGATTGACCGCAACGAAAATCTGCCGGCCCGGTTTCGGGAAGGCGGTGAGGCGATGATCCTGCGGGTCGATTTCCACCGCGGCCACGTCGGCAACGCCCGAGAGCGCCGCCTTCGCCGCCGGCACATTTGCGGCGGTCAGCGAAACTGCCTGGTAATAGCGCGAGCGCGTTTCCAGTTCCGCCGGCGTCGCATCGGCGAGGATCTTGCCGCGCGCGATGATGATCGCGCGGCTGCATACGGCATGGACCTCTTCGAGAATGTGCGTGGACACGACGATGGTCTTGTCCTTCGCCATCGCGTTGATCAACGCGCGCACCTCGTGCTTCTGGTTCGGGTCGAGACCATCAGTCGGCTCATCGAGAATCAACACCTGGGGATCGTGCACGATCGCCTGCGCCAGGCCCACGCGGCGCTTGAAGCCTTTGGACAGGGTTTCGATCGGCTGTTCGAGCACGCCGTGCAGATGCAGACGCTCGATGACATCGTCGAGACGCTGTCTGCGCCTGGCGCCGGAGAGTCCGCGCACATCGGCGACGAAATCCAGGAAATGGCGCGGCGTCATCTCGCCATAGCTCGGTGCGCCTTCGGGCAGATAACCGAGCACGCGCTTGGCGGCGATGGCGTCGTCGATCACGTCGTGACCACAGACACTGACCGAACCCGAGGTCGGCGCAAGGAAGCCCGCGATCATCTTCATGGTGGTGGATTTGCCGGCACCGTTGGGGCCGAGGAAGCCGAGTACGCGGCCCGGCTCGAGCTTGAAGCTAATGCCGTCGACGGCTTTGAGGTCGCCGTAATGTTTGGCCAGTTGGCGGGTTTCGATCATCGTGAGTTCACCACTTGTTGTCTGCGTTCGCTGATGCGGCGTCACACACGAAATCGCGGACGCCGGCAGAAATACCGCATGGTCAGGCAAAAGTTCCCGCACAAAACGAAACGGGCGGCTCACGCCGCCCGTTCACGGAAAAAGCACGGGCGCTTACTGCACCTGGATCGGCAGGTAGACGCTGAAGGACTGCTGATCGTCCGCGGCGTGCGGATCGGTCGTGGTCAGCTCGTCGAAGAAACGGCCGTTGCCTTCGGAGGACTCGTCGAACTGATAGCCATGCGTGTAGGCATAGGCCTTGAGCATCAGGCGCATCAACGGCAACTGTGCGGCCGAGCCGGTGAAGGATGTCACCAGCGCCTTGCCGCCGTAACCCATGCCGGCCTTGACCGGATCGCTGACCGGCGCGTCGGCGCGGTCGACCGGCAGGGCCACGTCGAAATCATAGTTCTCGTCACCCCAGTTCGTGGTGATCACGCGGCGCGGCCCGGTTGCGGTGAGCTTGTCCTTCTTGATCGCCGCCTGCAGCTGGTCCATCGCCTTGGTCGTCGCGTCGGCCACATCGTCCAGCGAGCGCTTGGCGGTGGTGGAAACGTACAGGACCGGCTGCGCGGTCACGTCCTGGATCTGGATATCCTGACTCTTGTAGTCGACGGTCGGGAACGTGGCCAGCATGTTCTGCAGGCGGGTCAGCTGGAACTGCATCAGCGTGGCCGGATCGCCCTGCAGGTACAACCCGGAAACGCGCGCGAGCAGGTTCCAGCCGAAATCCACGTCGTAGCCCATTGTCACCTTGGAGGTCTTGCCGTTTTCGGAAGAGTCGATGCTGAAAGTGAAATGCTTGTTCGTTCCGCGCCAGTTGTTGTCGAGGTCCCAGGTCACCTGCTTGTCCTGCTCGGGCGCGGGAACGGCGGCCACCGTCAGGCTGCCGTCGCCGATGGTTTCGTTGGCGCTGTGCCAGGTCACCTTGGCGCCGCTGCCCTGCGCCGGACCCTCGTAGGTCATCTGCACGCGCGAGTCGTAGCCGGTCAACGCCGTCCACGACGGATAGGTGCGATAGCCGTCAAGCACGTCGAATATCTGGCGCGCGGGCGAACTGACGGTAACCGAGCGCTCGACATGGCCCTGGCTGGGCAGGGCGATGGCAAACACGACGGCCAGCACGAAAACGATGGCCAGGGCGACGATGACTTCGAGCAGGCGGGTCATTCCGAGGGTCTCCGGGGTAGCAGACCGCGCATGTTACTTGCTCCGCGAATGGAAGGCTATCCTGTCCGGCCAGACCGGCTCAAACGATGCCGAGTTCGAACGCTTTCAGCACCGCCCGCGTACGGTCGCGTACGCCGAGCTTTGACAGGATGTTGGAAACGTGGTTCTTCACCGTGCCCTCGGCCACGCCCAGCGAATTGGCGATCTCCTTGTTGCTGTAGCCGCCGGCCATCAGGCGCAGGATTTCGGTTTCGCGCTCGGTCAACGGATCGGGACGATCCAGGCTGGTGAAATCGTTGTGCATGCGCTCCAGTCCGGACAGCAGGCGCTGGGTGACGACCGGGGAGACCAGCGAACCGCCGCCGGCCACGGTCTTGACCGCATCGACGAGCTGTTCCAGCGAAACGTCCTTGAGCAGATAACCGCGCGCGCCGGCCTTGAGCCCGGCGAGCACGAGCTGATCGTCGTCGAAGGTGGTCAGGATGATCGTCGGTGGCAAGGCGTCCTTTTCCGCCAGCGCGTTGAGCACGTCCAGCCCGGACATGCCCGGCATGCGCATGTCGAGCAGCACCACGTCGGGCTTGATCTTCGGAATCAGCTCGACAGCTTGTACCCCGTCGACGGCCTCTGCGGCGACGCGGATCTCGTCGGACAGCTCCAGCAGCGAACGGATGCCCTGCCGGACCAGGGTCTGGTCGTCCACCAGGCAAACCGATATGGTCATCGCGCAGACTCCAGTGGCAGCCTCGCATCCAGGACGAAACCGGAATCGCGGGCGGTAGTGATGTTCAGACGCCCACCGATCTGGGCCAGGCGCTCGCGCATGCCGGTCAGGCCGTTGCCCTGGCGCAATTCACCAGCGCCGCGACCGTCGTCGCGCGCGTGGATGGCCAGTTCAGTGCCGTCGCGCCCGAAACGCAGCCATAGATTGCGCGCATTGGCGTGACGCAGGGTATTGGTGATGATTTCCTGGGCGCAGCGCAGCAATACCTGCGCGCGGCGCGGATCGTCCACCGCGAAGCGCGGCGGCAAATTCAGGTGAATGGTCAGGCCGGGCACCCCTTCGACCAGGGTTTTCAGCGCCTCGGTCAGGTCGATGGCGTCGTCCTCGCGCAACTGGTTGACGACTTCGCGCACGTCCGAGAGCAGCAGTTTCGCCACGCTCTGTGCCTGACGCACATGCTCCTGCGCGTTGCCGGAAACCAGATGGCTGGCGACTTCCAGATTCAGGCTCAGCGCGGTCAGGTGGTGGCCGACCAGATCGTGCAGTTCGCGCGAGATGCGCATGCGTTCGCCGATGCGGCTGGATTCGGTCAGCAACGTGCGCGTGGCGCGCAGTTCGGAATTCAGGCGCCGCTGCTCCTCGCGCGAATCGGCCTGCTGGCGCGCGACCAGCGACGTGACGAAGGTGAAACCGTAGAAGCCGATGTACAGGCCGCTTTGCAACAGCGCGTCCAGCCAGTCGAACCCCTCAACGCGATAGATGAACACCGGCACCAGTGAAAAAGTCTGCAGGATCAGCCAGACCACGCCGACCCAGAATGGCAACAGCCACGGCAGCACGCCGGCGATCACCAGCAACAGGATTCCGGACAATCCGCTGTGGCTGAAAAAACCGATGCCGAACGCGGCGAGATTGAGCACCAGCAGCATCGGCAGTTGCAGCAGCCAGTGGTAGTGCTTGCCAAGGTCGCGCGTGACGAGCCAGTAACTCACGCCGAAGGCGAGATAGCTCAGCCACCAGCCGGCCAGCTCGATGCGGGTATAGCCGTCCTCGCTTTGCCAGTAGCGGCGCAGCAACGGAATGCCGACGCAGGCCCAGGTGAACAATCCCGCGTAGCGCAGCAGCTGGACATGGTTGAACGAGGAAAATCGCATGCGCGCATCATAAGCCGCGCCGTGCTTCGCGCAACCTGCGGGAAGTCACGCAGTCTTAACCGGAATGCCACGCAAAGGCCATGCCGTTGCCGCGCAGCGCGTGCGATAATGACGCTCATACGAAGGCGCGGACGACGATTCGCGCCATACCGGGCCGGAGGGACAAACGATGACGCTGACGATCCGCGACGTGCAGGCGCACGATCTGGATGCGGTGCTTGCGCTCAACAACGCCGCGGGTCCGACGATACTGCCGCTGGATATGACGCAATTGCGCGTACTGGAACACAATGCCGCCTATTTCCGCGTCGCCGAAATCGACGGACACGCCGCCGGATTCTTGATCGCCTTGCGCGAGGACGCCGATTACGCGAGTCCGAATTTTCTCTGGTTCCGCGAACGCTATCCCGGATTCCTCTACATCGACCGCATCGTCATCGCCCGCCCCTACCGCGGCCTGGGTCTCGGACGCATTTTCTACGCCGACGTCACCAGTTTTGCAGAGGTACGCGCGCCCCTGCTCGCCTGCGAGGTATTTCTCGAACCGCGCGATGACGTCTCGGTGCTGTTCCACGGTACCTGGGGCTTCCAGGAGGCCGGCCAACAGGTGATGCCCGGCGTCGGCAAGCGCGTGTCCTTGCTGGTCAAGGAATTGTGCAGTCACGCCTTTGTCCGCGACACTTACGCGAAAGGCTTGCCGAAACAACCTTGGTTGATAGAACGCACACCCGTACCGCAGGCCGCGGCTGCGCGCACCGGCACGACGTACTGACCCTCGCGTGCTGTACCTCGCCGATCTCGCACCCGGCGCGGCGGAAAGACTGCTGCGACGCTACGGATTGACCTTGGTTCCCATCGCCGATGGCGCGCCGATTCCCGGCAGTTACTGGGGCGAACCCGAGGCCGGCATCATCGGCGGCAGCGTTTACGCTCGCGCCGATACGCCGGTGCATTCGCTGCTGCATGAAACCTGTCACCTGATCGTGGCGCCGACGCAGCGGCGCACATTGATCCATACCGACGCCAGCGAATCGCAGGCGGAGGAAGACGCCGCCTGTTATCTGCAGATCCTGCTCGCCGCCGAACTGCCCGGCGTCGGCAGCGCGCGCCTGATGGCCGACATGGATGCCTGGGGTTACAGCTTTCGCCTGGGTTCGGCGCGCGCCTGGTTCGAGCGCGACGCGGAGGACGCCCGCGCCTGGCTGGCCGGACGCGAGCTTTTGCCGCTTGCACGCGAGGCTTGCTGCGGATAGCCTGCGCGCCAAAGCGAGGGAAAAACCATGCAACGCTGGCTGAAACTTCCCGACGGGCGCTACATCGACGCCAACAGCATCGTCTACGTGGGCAAGGTGGAAACCTATCCGCGCCTCGACGACGACGGCAACGACGCCGGCCAGGGCTACGCCGTAAGCATCGGCGCTGGAATTCCGCGCGAACATCACATCTCGGTGATGGGCACCAAGGAAGAAGTGCTGGCCCTGCTCAAGGCGCTGCTCGGCGCCGGCAGTGCCGGTTGAGGCGCTTGACATCACCACGGGCGGCCGCGCTATGCTGGCACCGTCGCAGGGAGATGGCATTCCTCCTTTAACCGCCGCAAGGCTGATGATGCCTGCTTGAGTATCCGGAAACCGGATGCCCGCAGGCGTCGCCACGAACCACTCTCGCGGCGTTCTCCGCGCGCAAACGCAAACTTCCGGAATCGATCCGCTCCGGGAGATTTATGAACTTCATATCCGTGTTTTCCGTCGGCATCGGCGCCTTCGCCGGTGCGGTGCTGCGCTGGCTGTTCGGCATCTGGTTCAACCCGCTGCTGCCGACTCTGCCGCTGGGCACGCTCGCTGCCAATCTGCTCGGCGGCTTCATCGTCGGCGCCGCGCTCGGCATTTTCGGGCAATTCCAGAGCCTGTCGCCGGAGTTGCGCCTGTTCGTCACCACCGGCTTCTGTGGCGGTCTGACCACGTTCTCCACTTTCTCCGCCGAAACCGTGACCTTGTTCCTGCGCCAGCAATATGCCTGGGCGGTCGCGACCATTTCCGTGCACCTGTTCGGCTCGCTGGCGATGACGCTGGCGGGAATTTTTCTGATGCGTTTCCTTTTCCGCGCCTGAGGGCCTCCCATGCAAGGCATCCATCTGCGTTTTTACACCTACGAGAACCGCAAGCACGGCAGCACGCTGATGTACGAATGGCTGCTGGAATTCGCCAAGGCTCGCGGCATCCACGGCGGCTCGGCGTTTCGCGCCATCGCCGGATTCGGCCGTCACGGGCGTCTGCACGAACAGCACTTCTTCGAACTCGCCGGCGACGTGCCGGTGCTGGTCGAGTTCATCGCCGGCGAGGCCGAAGCCGACGCGTTGATCGCCGCCCTGCATACGCAGAACGTTCACCTGTTTTACGCATGCCTGCCGGCGCAGTTCGGCGAGATCGAACCGGGGCAGACCTGAGATCGGCCGCACATCGTGCTAGCCTGATCGGTCATGCGCGGTTCCTCGGCTCAGCGCCGCATCGAAGGTTTGCTCACGCAAGCCGGTCTGGCTATCGGCGGCCCGCAGGCCAGCGATCCGCAAATCCACAACGAGCATTTTTTCCATCGCGTGATCGCGCATGGCTCGCTCGGCCTGGGCGAGTCGTACATGGACGGCTGGTGGAATGCGGACGACCTAGACGGTTTCCTGTTCCGTCTGCTCGCCGCACGTCTGGATGAGCAAGTTCACGGCATCGACGATGTCTGGTTGTGGTTCAAGTCCAGCCTGCTCAACCTGCAACGCGGCCGCCGCGCGTATGTGATCGGCGAACGCCATTACGATCTCGGCAATGATCTGTTCAAGGCCATGCTCGGCAAGCGCCTGGTATATTCCTGCGGCTACTGGAAAGACGCCGCGGACCTCGACGCCGCACAGGAAGCCAAGCTCGACCTGGTCTGCCGCAAGCTCATGCTGCAACCGGGCATGCGTGTACTCGACATCGGCTGTGGCTGGGGCGAGGCACTGAAATTCGCCGCCGAGCGCTACGGCGTGTCGGGAGTGGGCGTTACCGTATCGCACGAACAGGCCGAGTTCGCGCGTGCGCTGTGCAAGGGCCTGCCCATCGAAATCCGCGTGCAGGATTACCGCGCGCTCGACGAGAAATTCGATCGCATTTTTTCCATCGGCATGTTCGAGCATGTCGGGCTGAAGAACTACCGCGCCTATTTCGAAGTCAAGCACCGTTGTCTTGCCGACGACGGTCTGGCGCTGCTGCACTGCATCGGCAGCAACGTGTCCTCAAACCGCACCGACCCCTGGATCGCGAAGTATATTTTTCCCAACTCCATGTTGCCCTCGGCCGAACAGATTGCCGTCGCGGGCGAACACCTGTTCGTCATCGAGGACTGGCACAACTTCGGCGCCGACTACGACCGCACCCTGATGGCCTGGCGCACGAACTTCGATGCTGCGTGGCCGCGTTTGCAAGATCGTTACGACGAACGTTTCCGCCGCATGTGGCGCTTTTATCTTTCCGCCTCCGCCGCCGTGTTCCGCGCGCGCCGCAACCAGCTCTGGCAACTCGTGCTCAGCCCGCGCGGCGTACCGGGCGGCTACCACGCACCACGCTGAATCACCGTGCATCATCCGCGGCTTTTCCGGCACAATAGCGGCTTGATTCGTTGCCGTGATTTCAAGCCGCCCGATGAACCTGCAAGCCAGTTACGAACAGATCCCGCTCAAGGAGTACGCCGAGCGCGCCTACCTCGACTATTCGATGTACGTCGTGCTCGACCGCGCCCTGCCCTTCATCGGCGACGGGCTCAAACCGGTACAGCGCCGCATCGTGTATTCGATGAGCGAATTGGGACTTGATGCAGGTGCCAAGCCAAAGAAATCCGCGCGCACGGTCGGCGACGTGATCGGCAAGTTCCATCCGCACGGCGATTCGGCCTGCTACGAGGCGATGGTGCTGATGGCACAGCCGTTCTCTTACCGCTACACGCTGATCGATGGACAAGGCAATTTCGGCTCGCAGGACGATCCCAAATCTTTCGCCGCGATGCGCTATACCGAATCGCGGCTGACCCCGATCGCGGGCCTGCTCCTCGACGAACTCGGCATGGGCACGGTCGACTTCACGCCGAATTTCGACGGCACGCTGAAGGAGCCGATCTGGTTGCCGGCGCGCGTGCCGCACGTGCTGCTCAACGGCTCAACGGGTATTGCTGTCGGCATGGCCACCGACATTCCGCCGCACAACCTGCGCGAAGTGGCGAGCGCCTGCATCCACCTGCTCGACGAACCTGAGGCCAGCGTCGCCGAACTGTGCCGCCACGTGAAAGGCCCGGATTTTCCGACCAGGGCCGAGATCATCACGCCCAAGCGCGACCTGCACGCGCTGTACGCGACCGGCAACGGTTCCGTGCGCTGCCGTGCGGTGTACAAGCACGAGAACGGCAACGTCGTCATCACGGCGCTGCCGTATCAGGTGTCTGGCGAGAAAATCATTGCGCAAATCGCCGAGCAGATGCGCGCGAAGAAGTTGCCGATGCTCGAAGACGTGCGCGACGAATCCGATCACGAAAATCCGGTGCGGCTGGTGCTGATTCCGCGCAGCAACCGCGTGGACCTGGACGAGATGATGCAGCATCTCAACGCGACCACGGACCTCGAACGCAGCTACCGCGTCAATCTCAACCTGATCGGTCTCGACGGCAAGCCGCAGGTAAAGAACCTGAAACAGATTCTTGTTGAATGGCTCGCGTTTCGTACCGACACGGTAACGCGGCGCCTGGAGCATCGGCTGGAGAAAGTCGAACGCCGCCTGCACCTGCTCGAAGGCCTGCGCATCGCGTTCCTGAACCTGGACGAGGTGATCCGCATCGTGCGCACGGAAGATGAGCCGAAACCCGTGCTCATCAAGCGCTTCCAGCTAAGCGAAGATCAGGCCGACTACATCCTGGAAACGCGCCTGCGTCAGCTCGCGCGACTGGAGGAAATGAAGCTCAACGCCGAACGCGACATGCTCGAAGAGGAACGCGCGCGCATCGCGGTCATGCTCAAGTCGCCGGCGAAATTGAAACTGCTGATCAAGGACGAACTCAGTGCCGACGCCGAGAAGCACGGCGACAAGCGCCGCGCGCCGATCGTCGAGCGCGAAGTCGCGCAGGCGCTGGACGAATCCGCATTGGTCGCGAGCGAACCGATCACCGTCGTGCTGTCGGAGAAAGGCTGGGTGCGCGCGGCCAAGGGCCACGACGTGGATGCCGCAGCGCTCGGCTACCGCGATGGCGACGCTTTCCGTGATGCGGCAAAAGGTAAAACTACACAAAATGTCGCGTTTATCGATTCGTCCGGACGCAGCTACTCCACGCCGGCACACACCTTGCCGTCCGCGCGCGGCAATGGCGAGCCGCTGACCGGCCGCTTCACGCCCGCGCCAGGCGCACACTTCGAGGCCATGGCGATTGCAGACCCGGCCAACAAGCTCGTGCTCGCCACCGACTTCGGCTACGGCTTCGTCACCACATTCGAGGCGCTGCTCGCCAACAAGAAAGCCGGCAAACAGCTCATCAACGTCGACGACAACGCGCACGTGCTCGCGCCCGCGTACCTGAACGATCCGGCGCGCGACCGCCTCGTGGTCGCCACCAATGCCGGACACCTGCTGATGTTCTCGGTCGCCGAACTTCCCGAACTCGACAATGGCGGCAAGGGCAACAAACTGATCGAAATTCCGCGGACGAAGCTCGTCGAAGGCGAACGTACCGTCGGCATCGCCGTGGTGGCGGAAAGCCGCGGCGAGGTCACGCTGTGGGCGGGTGCGCGCAAGTTGATCCTCACGTGGGCGGACCTGGTCGAATACAACGGCAACCGCGCCCAGCGCGGCGGCAAGCTGCCGCGCGGATTCCGGCACGTGGACCGAATCGAAACGACGGCTTGAGGGTCAGCCAAAAATGAAATGTTGCAAACGCCTTCGGCGCATCGCCGGCGCGTTGATCATTCTCGTCGCCGCGCTCCTCGTAGCGGCCTGGCTGCTGCTGCGTGGCAGTCTGGCGCAACTCGACGGCACGCGTACCCTTTCGGAAATTCATGCGGATATCGCCATCGAACGCGACGCGCTCGGCGTCGTCACGATCCATGCGCAAAGCCGCAACGACGCGATGTTCGCACTCGGCTTCGCGCACGCGCAGGAACGCTTCTTCGAGATGGATCTGATGCGGCGCATGGCTGCCGGCGAACTCGCCGAACTCGTCGGCAGCGCCGCCATCGATCAGGACAAGCTGCACCGCCCGTTCCGCATGCGCGAGCGCGCGCAGCACATTCTCGCCGCGCTTGCCCCGGACGAACGCGCGACGCTCGACGCGTATCGCGACGGCGTCAATGCCGGACTCGCCGCTCTGTCCTCGCGCCCCTGGGAATACTGGCTGCTCGGCGAGAAACCCGCGCCGTGGAGCGACGCCGACAGCATCCTCGCCATCGACGCGATGTTCTTCAACCTCAACGGCGCGGACAATGCGCGCGAAACCGCATTCATGCAGGTCAAGGCCGCGCTTGGAGAAAAGGTATACAAATTCCTGTCCGCCTCGGGCGGGCCGTGGGATGCGCCGCTGACGGGCCCGCCGATGGGCTACCCGGACTTGCCCGGCGCCGAGGATATCGATCTTCGCAAGCTCGATCCGAAACTGCTGCATTACCCGCCGCCGCGCGCGGAGAACACGGCGCCAGCCAGCAGCAACGGCTTCGCCGTCAACGGCGCGCTCACCGCCACGCACGCCGCGCTCGTCGCCGACGACATGCACCTGCCGCTGCGCGTGCCCAACATCTGGTTCCGCGCGCGCATCGAATATCCGAATCCGCGCCGAGCCGGCCAAATCGTCGATTTGATCGGCGTCACCCTGCCCGGCCTGCCCGCGCTCGTCGCCGGCAGCAACCGCCACGTCGCCTGGGGTTTCAGCAACAGCTACGGCGACTGGATGGACTGGGTGCGTGTCGATCTCGATCCCGAGGACCCGACGCGCTACCAGACCGCCGACGGCTGGAAACCGTTGCAGGAAAGTACACAAATCATCAAAGTCCACAATGCGCCGGACCTGAAGCTCGAGCTGCGCGATACGCAGTGGGGGCCGATTCTCGGCAAGGACGCCCTGGCCAAGGACACCGACGGCACGCCACTCGCGTTGGCCTGGACGGCGATCGAGCCCGGCGGGGTGAACATGCAATTCGCACGCATGGACACGGCCGAAACCGTGGATGAGGCAATGGACATCGCCAATGCCGCCGGCATGCCGGCACAGAATTTCGTCGTCGGCGACCGCGCCGGCAACATCGCCTGGACCATCGCCGGGAAGATTCCGAAACGCGAGGGCACCTGCGATCCGCTGTTGCCCTGCGACTGGAGCCAGCCCGATACCGGCTGGAATGGCTGGCTGGCAGCGGCCGACTATCCGCGCCTGCCGAATCCGCCCTGGCAGCGCCTCTGGACCGCGAACGCGCGCACGCTGGACTGGGAAAGTCCCGACTACGCCAAACTTGGCGACGGCGGCTACGACTTCGGCGCGCGTGCGCGCCAGATCCGCGACGACCTCAGGGCGAAAACACAATTCACGCCCGACGACATGCTCGCGATCCAGCTCGACGACCGCGCCCTGCTCATGCGTAACTGGCACGCGCTGCTCGGCAAGGTGCTGGCGAAGGCCGGCGACACCGCAGCGTTCGCCGACATGAAAAAATATACAAACGACTGGAACGATCGCGCCGACCCGGCCTCGGTCGGTTACCGGCTTGCGCACGATTTCCGGCAGGAAGTCGTCGACACCGTGCTTGACGGCTTCGCCGCAGCGGTGCGCGCCCGGTATCCGGATTTCAAACTACCCAAGCTGGGTCAGGCCGAAACATTGGTCGACGATATCCTGCTGCATCGTCCGCCGAATCTGCTGCCGCCCGGCTACACGAACTGGGACGATCTGCTGCAACGCTGTGCCGAGCGCGTCGGCACGCGTCTGGCGGCGATGCCTGGCGGTATCGCCAAGCGCAACTGGGGCGAGGTCACGAAGACGAACATCCGCCATCCGCTCAGCGTTGCGCTGCCCAGACTCGGCTGGCTGCTCGACATGCCGCGCCGAGAACTGCCCGGCGACATCAACATGCCGCGTGTGCAGGCGGCGAGCTTCGGCGCCTCGGAACGTTTCGCGGTGGAACCGGGTCACGAGGAGTACGGCTATTTCCACATGCCCGGTGGCCAGAGCGACAACCCGCTGAGCCCCTTCTACGGCGCCGGCGACGCGGCCTGGGCGGCGGGCAAGGCGATGCCGTTCCTGCCCGGCGCGACGAAGTACACGCTGGAATTACAGCCCCGGCGCTAAGCTCAGGCCAGCAGTGATTCGACGATCCGCCGGTACAACGCCGGCAACTGCCCCAGATCACCGAGCGACACGCACTCGTCGATCTTGTGGATGCTGGCGTTGACCGGCCCGACCTCGACGACCTCGGCGCCGAGCGGCGCGATGAAACGCGCGTCCGAAGTGCCGCCACCGGTGTCGGCCTTTGGAACTATTCCACAAATGTATTTTGTTGCATTCTCCACGGCGGCGCGCAATTGCCCGGCCTGAGTCACGAAGGGCTCGCCGGACAAATCCCAGTGCAGGTCGAAATCGAGTCCGTGCTTGCGCAGGATCGCCTCGCTGCGCTCGCGCAGCGATTGCGCCGTACTCGCCGTGCAGAAGCGAAAATTGAATTTCGCTGCCAATGCGCCCGGTACGACGTTGAGCGCGCCGGTGCCGGCGTGGACGTTGGAAATCTGGAAGGACGTCGGCGGGAATTCGGCATTGCCCTCGTCCCAGCGCGTGGTAGCCAGTTCCGCCAGTGCCGGCGCGGCAAGATGGACAGGATTGCGCACCTTGTCCGGATAGGCGACATGGCCCTGCACGCCGCGCACGGTCAGCGCTCCCGACAGCGAACCGCGCCGGCCGACGCGCAGGATGTCGCCCAGACGCTGGGCCGACGAGGGTTCGCCGACCACGCACCAGTCGATGCGCTGGCCGCGGCGGCGGAATTCCTCCGCTACGCGCTTGACGCCGTTCTGGTTGAGCGGCCCCTCCTCGTCGCTGGTCAGCAGCAACGCGACGGTTCCCGGATGTTGCGGATGCGCGGCGATGAACTGCTCCAACGCCAGCACCATCGCTGCCACGCCGGATTTCATGTCCGCCGCGCCGCGCCCATACAGACAACCATTGCGAATCGTGGGCTGGAACGGTGGGCTGGTCCATGCGGATTCCGGCCCGCTCGGCACGACATCGGTGTGGCCGAGAAACACGAACACGGGATCACCGCTGCCGTGCGTCGCCCACAGGTTGGACACATCGCCGTAACGCAAATGCTCGACACGGAATCCGGCACGTTGCAGGCGCTCGCCGATCAGCACCTGACAACCGGCATCATCGGGCGTCAATGAGCGGCGCCGGATCAGCTCGCACGTCAGATCGATCACCTCGCTCATGCGCTGAACAGCCGGGAATAGAGTTTGTCGGTAAAACCAAGATGCACGCTGCCGTCGTTCAGCACAGCGACCGGACGCCGCACCAGTGCGGGATATTCCTTGATCAGCAAAAGCCACTCGGCATCAGACCCGGGCGATTTGCGCGCGGGCAACAGGTTACGCCAGGTCATGCCGGTACGGTTGACAAGCGTCTCCCAGCCGCCGACGGCCTTCGCCCATTGCCTGAGTGTCGCCGCATCCACGCGCTGCTCGCGGTAATCAACGAACGCATGCGCGATCGTCTTGCGTTCGAGCCAGTTGCGCGCCTTCTGGCAGGTGCTGCATTTTTCCAATCCGTGCAGCGTGATCATTACTGTTCCTTTAAGCAAAAGCACTCTTGCCGACGAACCGCCGCCATGCAACGCGCAGACCGGCACGGCGCAACCACAGATAGATCGCGAGGGCGGCCGTCGCGACGCCCAGAGCGATGCCCGCTGCCGCGGTCCGGGTCGAAATCCACACGGCCAGCGTCGCCGCCCATTGTACGGCGAGCGCGACCGCGCACACAGTCGCCAGGCGCCGCATATGCGCCAGAGCCCTGTTCCTGTCGGCAATCACGTGCGGGAACCGGGAAACGTCACCGCACTCGTCCAGCACGACCCCAATACCATTGAGTACCGCCGTCGCCGTTTCGTGATAGGCATCGACGTGCCGAGCATGCTCGATCGCATTCTCGAACAGCGCCTCGAATTCGGCGCGGGCACTCGGCTCGACCGCACCCGCCGCATCGACCTCGCGCAGATGCTTGCCGAGTGCCAGTGCGGCGTCGAGGTTCGGCGCCCTGGCGACCGCGGCAAGTGCATCCCCGTTTTCGAGATGACTGCTGTTGATGCGTTCCGCCAGCGGCTCGACGCACGCGGACGCGAATTCCTCGCCAAGAAATCGGCAAACACCGCGCAGGGCGGACTCCGGATTCGCGGCCAGACTCGCGTAATCCAATCGGTATACTTTTTCCGGACCGAGCGCGCGCCGCGCCAGCAAACAGGCTTGCGTCGCCCGCAGCCAGTAATCGCAGGCTTCCTCCGCGGTTTGTACCAGCGAACTGCCATCGTCGTGCCGAAATCCCAGCATCGATGCGGCGACTTGACGTACATCGCGCAGGATGTGCACGAACTTCGCCTCCGGAAAAAGCCGGTTCAACCCGCCGATGTAAAACGACGATTCCGGCGTGCCGTCGACCCAGCGCCGCTTGGGCTCGTGCGCGCCGCGCGACACGGCAAATCGTTCGTTGATTTGTGCCGGCCGGTCCCGTGCAGCAGCCTCGCTGAGCCGTTCCAATTCCGCCCGGTGGCCGAGGGTCAGACGGTCGATCGCATCACCAAACGCCGTATAGAATTCGTCACGGCCGACGCCCATCGCCGAAAGTTGCGAACGCGCGCCGCGCCCGCTGCCGATGATGTAGTACCCACCCACGGCGACCGCGAACGGGCCAAGCCCGGGCGCTTCCTCGGTGGGCAGGATATTGGGATGCTGGCCCAACGCCCAGGTCAGGATACTGGTGCCCGAGCGCGGGGCTCCCACGACGAAAATCGGTCGAGCAATGTGATTGTCCACGATCCACCCCCCTGTTATCCGACAGGCTGTGGCACCTAAACGTCTCCACGCAACAATTCGTTGACAGACGTCTTGGCGCGGGTCTTCTCGTCCACGCACTTGACGATGACGGCGGCATACAGGCTGTGGCTGCCATCGGCCGCCGGAAGACTGCCGGCGACCACGACGCTGCCGGCCGGCACGCGGCCGCGATGAACCTGCCGCGTGGCGCGATCGTAGATGCGCGTGGACTGGCCGAGGAACACGCCCATGCCGATCACGCTGCCGCGCTCGACGATCACGCCTTCGACCACTTCCGAGCGCGCACCGATGAAGCAGTCGTCCTCGATGATGGTCGGGTTGGCCTGCAGGGGTTCGAGCACGCCACCGATGCCGACGCCGCCGGACAGGTGCACGTTCTTGCCGATCTGCGCGCAGGAGCCGACCGTGGCCCAGGTATCCACCATGGTGCCCGCGCCGACGTGCGCGCCGATATTGACGAAGCTCGGCATCAGCACCGCGTCACGGCCGATATGCGCGCCGCGACGCACGATCGCTCCGGGCACGATGCGCGCACCGAGTGCGCGGAAACGCGCCGCGTCGAAACTCTCGAAACGCAACGGCACCTTGTCGAAATACGGCGCGGGCTCAGCCGCCACGATGCGGTTGTCGCTGGCACGAAAGTACAGCAGCACCGCTTTCTTCAACCACTGCTGCACGCGCCAGCCGCCCGCGCCATCGGGCTCGGCCACGCGCCTGGCACCTGCTTCCAGCGCATCCAGCGCCTCGTCCAACACGGGTTTGAGCGCAGCCAACCCCGCGGCATCGAGTTGGCTGCGCCGCTCCCAGGCCGAATCGATGGTGCTTTCAAGCGAAGACATGCTGCTCCTTGGGATTTGGCGCCGGCTCAAGCCATTGCCGCAACGCCGAATTCAATCGTTCGCGCTGTTCCTGCGGCAACGGCCGACCGGCGGCATCGTCGATCAGGAAGAAATCCTCGGCGCGCTCGCCGAACGTGGCGATGCGCGCATCGTGCACGCGCGCCCCGCTATCGCGCAAGACCCGTGCGATGCCGGCGAGCAGGCCGGGCCGATCGGCACAGACGATGGCAAGTTGCGTGCGCGTGCCGCCAGCCGCCTCCTCGAATGCGATGCGCACGGGTATCGGGAAATGCCGCAGCGTGCGCGGTGGCGGCCGCGACGCGGACTCGCCATGCCCCGGATGCAACAGCGCCTTGCGCAATGCCGCGCGCAGGCGTTCGATGCGCGCCGGATCGGCCAAGGTGCGCCCCTCCGCATCCAGCACCATGAAACTGTCCAGGCTCATGCCGCTGTGCGAGGTGGCAATGCGCGCGTCCATCACGGACAGGCGCAGCCGATCCAGCACGGCAGTGATTGTCGCGAACAAGCCGTCGCGATCCGGCGCATGCACGAACACCTCGGTAGCGCCATGCGTGGCGTGGGTATCGATCAGTACCAGCGGCTGTCCCGCCGTCATCGCGACTATGCCGGCAGTCTGCATTGCGATCTGCGCCGGCGAGCAACGCAGGAAGCTGGAGCCGGGAAAATCCGCCCAGACGCGATTGGTCGCCGCCTCATCCACGCCGCGCTCGGCGAGCAGTTCGCACGCGCGTTTGCGACAAGTCTGCGCACGCTCGGCCGCTTGCGGCGTCGCTTCGTCGCCGCTGCGCAGGCGATAGCGCGTGGCGACGTACAGATCCGACAGCAACTTGTCCTTCCACGAATTCCACAGCTTAGTGCTGGTGCCGGTGATATCCGCCACGGTGAGCAGATACAGGTAATCGAGCCGCTCCCAATCCTCGACCGCGGCGGCAAAACGGCGCACTACCTCGGCGTCGCCGATGTCCTGACGCTGCGCGGTGACGCTCATCAGCAAGTGCCTGCGCACCAGCCACGCCACCAGGTCCATATCGGCTTCGGGCAGGCGCAGGCGCGCGCAAAATTCGCGCGCCTCGACTTCGCCGAGCTCGGAATGATCGCCGCCGCGGCCTTTGGCAATGTCGTGGAACAGCGCGGCGAGCAGCAACAGCTCGGGTTTGGGCAACCGTGTCCACAGCTCGTGCGCGTGGGCGAACTCGCGGCTGGCATCGGCGTCGGCGAAGCGTTCGATCGTCAGCAGCACGCGCAGAGTGTGTTCGTCCACCGTATACATGTGGAAAAGGTCGTATTGCATGCGCCCGACCACGCGTCCGAACGCGGGCAGGAAGTGCGCCAGCACACCGCAACGGCTCATCCGCGCCAAGGCTTCCACTGCCGGCATGCCGAGTCGCAGCAAACGCAGAAAGGCGGCGTTGACGCCGGCATCGTCCGCGAGCGTGTCGCCATGGTGCAGCAGCGCAGCGTCGATACGCCGCGCAAAATCCGCGCGCAAGCCCTTGAGCTGCGGATGTTCGACCCAGATCCGGAACACATCGATCAATGCGGCGGGACGACGCAGCAGCAAATCGGGCGGTTCGCAATCCAGGCGGCCGCCGATGGCGACGAAATCCAGGCTCAGGCGTTCGCTGCGCGAACTCGAATCGGCATCCAGCGTTTCCGCGCAGCGTTGCAGGAATCGTTCGACCAAATGTTCGTCGCCGATCGCGGCACGATAGTAGCCCTGCATGAATTGCTCCACGGCAAGATTCTGCCCATGCTCGTCGGTAAAGCCGAATTGCGCCGCCAGGGTGCGCTGGTAATCGAACAACAGGCGTTCTTCGGCGCGGCCGGCGGCAAGGTGCAGGGCATAGCGGATGCGTGAAAGCAACACGCGCGCACGCTCGACCGCTTCGGCTTCCGCAGCGGAAACGACTTCGTTCGCAGCGAGCGCGGCGAGCGTTGGCGCGCCAAACAGGCGCCGCCCGAGCCATTGCAGCAAATGAATCGCACGCAATCCGCCGGGGCCATCCTTCAGGTTCGGCTCGAGGTTGTAGGCGGTATCGTCGTAGCGCGCATGGCGCCGGTTGCGATCCACGATCTTCGCCGCGAGATATTCCTGCGGCGGCCAGATCGCTGCGTTCGCGAGCAACGCAGCGAGCACGGCGTCGCACGCAGCCGTGCCTGCAATGCGTCGCGCGTCGAACAAGTTGGTGTACACCGTCGCATCGCGCGCGGCCAACTCGCGGCACTCGTCAAACGTGCGCAATGCGTGCCCGGGTTTCAGACCCACATCCCACAGCCGCGCAAAGAATGCTTCCAGCGCGCGCGCCTGCGCGGGTGCCGGCGGCTGCGCGCACAGCGCAAGCAAGTCGACATCGGAATGCGGGAACAACTCGCCACGGCCGAATCCACCGACCGCAAACAGGGCGACCGCATCGGTGTCGCCGACACAGGCGTCCCAGACGTGGGCGACGATCCTTTCCACCGCCGCCGCACGCGCGCGCGTGAGCGCATCCACGTCGGCGCCGCTGCGAAACGCTTCGGCAAGTTGTCGGTCGGTATCGCCGAGCAATTGACGCAGGGCCAGACGCGCCTCGACGGAGACACCGCTGCGCGGTACTGCGGCGGGCAGGTGCGGAAGGTTGAAAACCTCGGTCATCGCACTCCACGGGCCAGTCTGCAAGACACTACGAAGTAGCCATCCATGGCGCGGTTTCCGCTCGCCATTTGTGGCCCACCATCGGGCCGCGCACGGGCTGCGTTGCTTCGCAGCGCGTTAGCGCGCGTCCCTCGGCCAGGGCGTCAATATTTCGAAACCCGAGTCGGTAACGGCAATGGTGTGTTCCCACTGTGCCGAGAGCGAGTGATCCTTCGTGACCACGGTCCAGCCATCCGGCAACAGGCGCGTGGCCGGCTTGCCGGCGTTGACCATGGGCTCGATCGTGAAGGTCATGCCCTTTTCCAGGTGCAGACCGACTCCGCGATGACCGTAGTGCAACACCTGCGGGTCTTCGTGATAGATGCGGCCGATGCCGTGACCGCAGTATTCGCGCACGACCGAAAACCGATGGCTTTCGACGTACTGCTGAATCGCGTGGCCGATATCGCCGAGCGTCGCGCCCGGGCGCACCTGCTCGATGCCCTTCATCATCGCCTCGAACGTGACCGTGCACAGGCGCTTGGCCAGCACCGAGGGCTCGCCGACGAAATACATGCGGCTGGTGTCGCCGTGCCAACCGTCCTTGATCACGGTGACGTCGATATTGACGATATCGCCGTCCCGCAGAATCTTCCCCGGACTCGGAATGCCGTGGCAGATGACGTTGTTGACCGACGTGCACACGGTTTTCGGAAAGCCCTTGTAACCGACATTGGCCGGAACCGCCTTCTGCACGTCGACGATGTGGTCATAGGCGATAGCGTCGAGCTCCTCGGTCGTCACGCCGGCCTTGACGTGCGGCACCAGCAATTCCAGCACCTCGGCGGCGAGGCGCCCGGCGACGCGCATTTTCTCGATCTCGGCGGGGGTCTTGACGGTGACGGGCATTGCGATATGGCTCGCGGAAAGCGCGATAGTGTACCCAAGGTGGGGGCGGGACGCCGCCAGCCGAAGGCGAAATTGCGCGTCACCGGCAAAACCCGCTACAATTCCGCAGTTCCCATTTCGGGAACAATCCGCACACGTCTCGATACCTTTGCCGGGGTGCTTCGCACAGGCGCTACGCCGCCTGGACACGAGGTCGACAAAGTTGGGGACGTGGAGGTTCTAACCCCGGGCTCGTCGCGACCATGGATCGCGGCTTCGCCCTTATTGGAGTTTACCCATGCCCCAAGTCACCATGCGCCAGATGCTGGAAGCCGGCGTGCATTTCGGCCATCAAACGCGTTACTGGAATCCGCGCATGGCGCCGTATATTTTCGGCGCTCGCGGCAAAATCCACATCATCAATCTGGAAAAGACCCTGCCGCTGTTCACCGACGCGACCAACTTTGTGTCGGGCCTGGCGCAGAAACGCGGCACTGTCCTGTTCGTCGGTACCAAGCGCTCGGCGCGCGACGCGATCAAGGATGAGGCCGTACGCTGCGGCATGCCCTATGTCAGCCAGCGCTGGCTCGGCGGCATGCTTACCAATTTCCGCACGGTCAAGCAGTCGGTTTCGCGCCTGAAGGAAATCGAGGCGATGGCCGGCGACGGCAGCTTCGAGAAGCTGGTCAAGCACGAAGTCATGGGCCTGCTGCGCGAAAAGGAGAAACTGGACAAGTCCCTCGGCGGCATCAAGGAAATGGCCGCGCTGCCGGATGCGCTGTTCGTGATCGACATCGGTCACGAGGACATCGCCGTGAAGGAAGCCAAGAAGCTCGGCATTCCCGTGGTCGCCGTGGTCGATACGAATTACGACCCGAGCCTGGTCGATTACGCCATTCCCGGCAACGACGACGCCATCCGCGCGGTGCAGCTGTACACGCGCGCGATCGCCGACTCCGTGCTTGAGGGCAAGGCTGCCGCACCGATCACCGCCGCCACGGCCAAGGATGAGTTCGTCGAACTCGACGCCGACGGCAATCCGGTGGCCAAGCCGGCACGCGAACGCGACGACCGCCGCAAGCCGGCGCCGCGCAAGCCGGCAGCCAAGAAAGCCGCTCCGCGCAAACCCGCGCCGAAGAAGGCCGAAGGCGAAGCCGCCGCGGAGTAATCCCCGCGCTTCGACTTTTGGTCCCCATGCGTCAAGGGGGCAATCGAACCCTCGTGCAGCGAGGGTTCGATGGGGGTTGTGGATGTGCGACTCCGCAGCCGAAGGCAAATACGTTTGGGCATTTATCCCGGAGGAATCCCATGGAAATCACCGCAAGCATGGTCAAGGAGCTGCGCGAACGCTCCGGCGCCGGCATGATGGAATGCAAGAAGGCACTCACCGAGAACGCCGGCAATATCGACGCCGCCATCGAATGGCTGCGCAAGCAAGGCTTGGCCAAGGCCGACAAGAAGGCCAGCCGCGTCGCCGCGGAAGGCCGCATCGTGCTGGCGCAAAACGCCAATTCGGCCGTGATGGTCGAGATCAATTCGGAAACCGACTTCGTCGCCAAGGACGAGAACTTCCTCAAGTTCGCCGATGAGGTAACCAAGACCGCGCTCGCTTGCGGCGCCAAGGACGTCGAAGCGCTGAAAGCGAGCAAGACCTCCTACGGCCCGACGGTGGAGGAAGCGCGCCAGTGGCTCGTCGCCAAGTGTGGCGAGAACGTGCAGGTGCGCCGCCTGGTGCGCGTGGGCGCGGCCAACCGCATCGGCGCCTATGTGCACGGCGGCCGCATCGGCGTGCTGGTGGAAATGAAGGGCGGCTCTGACGAACTCGCGCGTGGCGTCGCCATGCACGTCGCGGCGATGAATCCGCCCTACGTCTCGCCGGATCACGTGCCGGCGGACATCGTCGCCAAGGAAAAGGAAATCGCGCTGGCGCAGATGACCGACAAGGATCGCGCCAAGCCGGCCGAAATTCAGGAGAAGATGATCGGCGGCAAGATCCGCAAGACGCTTGCGGAAATGTCGCTGACCGGCCAGCCCTACGTGCTCGACACCAATATCACGGTCGGCGATGTGCTGAAAAAGGACGGCGCCGAGGTGCTCGCGTTCCATCGCATCGCAGTGGGCGAAGGCATCGAGAAAGTGCAGGAAGACTACGTCGCCGAAGTGAAGAAGGCGATGCAGGTGTAATCTTTGCGATCATTCCTGATTGCAGGATCAAAAAGAGCCGCGATGAATCGCGGCTTTTTTTTTACACTTGCGCCTTCAGCGCCGCAATCCGCTCGGCGATCGGCGGATGGCTCATGAACAGCCGTGCCACGCTGCTGTCGCCGGAAATGCCGAATGCCTGCACGGCCTTGGGTAGTCCGGATTCGTGGCTGCCGGAAAGCGTTTGCAGCGCCGAGATCATTCCCGCGCGGCCGCCGAGCCTGGCGCCGCCCGCGTCCGCGCGGAATTCGCGCCAGCGCGAGAACCACATGACCACGATGGTGGCAAGAAAACCGAGCACGGTCTGCAACAGCATCACAATCAGGAAATAGCCGATGCCGCCGCCGCGGTTGTCGTCGCGATTGCCGCCGATGGCGCTGTCGACCACGCTGCCGATGATGCGCGCGAGGAACATGACGAAGGTGTTGAGCACACCCTGGATCAAAGTCAGCGTGACCATGTCGCCGTTCGCGACGTGCGTGATTTCGTGACCGAGCACAGCGGAGATCTCGTCGCGGCTCATCGACTGCAGCAGACCCGTGCTCACCGCCACCAGGGCGTGGTTGCGGCTCATGCCGGTGGCGAAGGCGTTCATGTCCGGCGAGTCGTAGAGCGCGACCTGCGGCATGCCGATGCCGGCCTGCTGCGCGTGATGGCGGACGGTGTCGAGCAGCCATTGCTCGTTCGCACCGCGCGGTTGCTCGATCACCTGCGCATGGGTCGTCCACTTCGCGATGGTCTTGGACATCGCCAGCGAAATGAACGCGCCGCCCATGCCGAACACACCGCACATCACCAGCAAGCCCGTGAGATTGATGCCGGCCTGACCATAGGCCCAGCGGTCGATGCCGAAGATCGAGCAGACGATGCCGAGCACCAGCATGATGGCGAGGTTGGTGCCAAGGAACAGGAGAATGCGCAGCATGGATATCCTCGTTAGATGGAAGCGAATACTCACTCGTTCGCGTTGAGCGTAGCTCGCGAAGCGAGCGAAGTCGAAACGTCGATTCCCTTCGACTTCGCGCCTGCGGCGTTACGCTCAGGGCGAACGGAACTCCATTTCGATCTCAGAACGGTTCTTCGTCGCTTGCTGATGAATCCATAGCTTTGGGTAAACTGGACGAAATTCAAGCAGTGTAGAGCATGACTTACCGCGGCCGCTTTGCGCCTTCGCCGACTGGCAATCTGCACTTCGGTTCGCTGCTAGCGGCCGTCGCAAGCTGGCTGCGCGCGCGTTCGCAAAACGGCGTCTGGATCGTGCGCATGGAAGACCTCGATCCGCCGCGCGAGGTTCCCGGCGCGGCAGCGGATATTCTCGAAACCCTGGCCGCGTTCGGCATGGAATCGGATGAGCCGGTGATGTTCCAACGTCGTCGCGAGTTCGCTTATGCGGCGGCCTTCGACCGGCTGAAGGCGCTCGATTGCGTGTTTCCGTGCTGGTGCAGCCGTGCGGAACTGGAATCGGGCAGTGCAATCCACCGTGGCGCCTGCATCGCGCCATCCGATCCTGCGCGTGCCCCCGCGTGGCGCCTGCGCGTGCCCGGGCTGACAATCGAATTCGACGATGCCGGCTGCGGACGGCAAGCGCAGAATTTGCGCAAAGCAGTCGGCGATTTCGTGATTCGCCGCGTCGAAGGCTGGCATGCCTACCAGCTTGCCGTAGTCGTGGACGATGCCGAACAAGGCATCACGGAAATCGTGCGCGGCGCGGACCTGCTCGATTCCACGCCACGCCAGATTCATCTGCAACATCTGCTCGGTCTGCCCACACCGAAATACCTGCACCTGCCGTTGGCGCTGGATGCCGATGGCAAGAAGCTGTCCAAGCAGGATCGCGCACGTCCGCTGGATCGCGCCGATCCGCTGCCAGCGCTGCGCGCGGCGCTGGCGTTTCTCGGTCAGCGAATACCGCCGGCATCGACGCCGGCCGCAGTATTGTCGGCGGCGGCGCGGAATTTCGACCTTGCTGCACTGCAAGCGGTGGCGCAAACGCGCGCGTGTACAATCCGAGCCGATTGCGCGTAACCACAGGAGAAACACATGACCGCACGCATTGCATTGGTCACCGGCGGCACCGGCGGCATCGGCAGCGCCATCGTCAAGCGCCTGGCCGCGCTCGGCCACAAGGTCGCGACCAATTACCGCGACGAAGCCAAGGCCAAGACCTGGCAGGCGCACCTGAAATCGCAGGGCGTGGACGCCGCCATCGTTCCCGGAGACGTGTCCTCGCCGGAAACGGCGGAAAAACTCGTCCACGGCGTCGAAAAACAACTCGGTGCGATCGATATCCTGATCAACAACGCCGGCATCACGCGCGACACGACGTTTCACAAGATGAGCGCACTGCAGTGGCAGGAAGTGATCAACACGAATCTCAACTCCTGCTTCAACGTTACCCGCCCGGTGATCGAAGGCATGCGCAACCGCAAATGGGGCCGCATCATCCAGATCAGCTCGATCAACGGTCAGAAGGGGCAATACGGACAGGCCAACTACGCCGCGTCCAAGGCCGGCATGCATGGTTTCACCATCTCGCTGGCGCAGGAAAACGCCAAGTTCGGCATCACCGTGAATACGGTCTCGCCGGGCTACGTCGCCACCGAGATGGTGATGGCCGTGCCCGAGGACGTGCGCAACAAGATCGCCGCGCAGATTCCGATCGGGCGGCTGGGCGAACCGGATGAGATCGCCTACGCCGTGGCATTCTTCGTCAATGACGAAGCGCGCTGGATCACCGGTGCCAACCTCGCGATCAATGGCGGGCAGTACATGGGTTGGTAAGATCCGCGCTTGCGCGATGCCTTGAATGGCATCGCGCGCGGAACTTGCCAGGTGAGACAGGGATGTCGATCGGGATCGGTCACCAAGGACGGTTACCCATCGTGGCCAAGCGCATCGCGTGCGCTTCGTTCCTGGTGAGGCAGGTCGAACATCGCGACAGCGATGTGAGGGAACGGCAACGCACCAGGGATGGCTTGTGTAGTGCGGTCACCGCCTGCGGCGCTCCGCCATCGTCACTCGTGCCGGGTCGTGAACTGCAAGCGGAAATCGCGATTGCCGCGAAACAGGTATTATTAACGTGCGAGGGATTATCCTGCGTCCGCTTTGATCACGGGAATTGAGCCATGCGCCTGCCCGGCCAACTTCTGAGCGCCTGCCTGCTGTCGCTGCTGATGCATGCCGCACGCGCGGCCGGCGGTCCCTTCGGCATCGACCATCTCGTCCCATACGGCAACAGCGGTATCTGGAAGCGCAGCTACCAGAAGGATCTCGCGGCGGGCACGGCATTGGTCGTGCTCGGCGGTGCGCTCTGGGAAGGCGACGACAGCAAGCTCGGCGACACGTTCTGGCGGTCGCTCGACTCGGTTGCGCTCGCCTCCGGCACCGCGCAGGTCATGAAATACGCATTCTCCCGAGAACGGCCGTCGCAGACTTCCGATCCGAACCAATTCTTTAGCGGACACGGCAACCAGAGTTTTCCGAGCGGCGAGGTCGCCGAAATCGCCGGCGCGGTAACGCCCTTCATGTTCGCCTACGGGCCGGATCATCCCGCCGTGTACGCGCTCGCGTTGCTGCCAGCCTACGACATGATCGCCCGGGTCAAGGTGCACGGCCACTGGCAGAGCGATGTGCTGGTCGGCGCGGGTCTCGGCGTCGGTTTCGGATGGTATGCCTCGCGCCGCGAACATCCCTTGATCCTGTCCATGTTGCCGGGCGGTTTCATGGTCGGCATCCACAAGAAATTCTGAGGCCGCGAAACGACGATGCCCAGTCGCGTTCCGCAAACGGCCGTGCCGCTATCCAAGGTCATCCAGGACCGGCGGCGGACAGTCGCCCGGAGCATCATGCGGCTGGTCCTGCGTCCACCGAAACCAGCGGGCGACGCCAGGCTGCCGTCAACGGGCATCTATCGCATCCTGGTCTGCCGTTTCGTGAACACGCTCGGCGATTCCCTGACCCTGACACCGTTGTTGCGAGAGCTCTCGGAGGTCTACCCCGGCGCCGAGATCGATGTGATCAGTCGTTGTCCCGCTGCGCGCCTGATTTATGGATCGCTGCCGGGCGTGAGCCGTGTTTTGGTCTTGCCCCGGCGCGTCATGCGGAATCCATGGGCCACCCTGCGCTGCCTGCGCTCCATGCGGCGCATCCGATACGATCTGGTGATCGATGCGGATCCGCAATCGCAGAGCGGTCGGCTGCTGGCCTTGCTGTCGCGGGCGGAGCGTTCGCTCGGCTATGCCGGACCGGCCAAGGCGGGTTCGATGACATTCAGCGTTGAGCCGCCGCCCGAGCTGCGCAATCGGGCCAAGCTGCAGGTTTATTTGCTGCGCGCGGCGCGCGGCGAATTCAGCCCCCGGCAATACCCACCGCTGGATATCGGTCTCAATGCCCTTGAGCGCGAGCAAGGACGCATGGTCCTGTCGCGCCTGCTGGCACAGCGAGGCGACAGCCGGACCGAGAAAGACTGCATCGGCATCTTCGCCAATGCCACGGGCGACAAGCTGCTGGGGCGCACTTGGTGGGATCGCTTTCTGCAAACCCTCGAAGGCGGGATTTCCGGCTACCGGATCATCGAAATCCTGCCCGCCAGCGCGCGTTCCCATCTCGGCGATCGCTATCCGGGTTACTACTCGAACGATGCGCGCAAACTGGCGGCGCTGCTATCGAACCTCACGCTATTCATCAGCGCCGATTGCGGAGTCATGCACCTGGCTGCCGCCAGCGGAATTCCGACCGCCGGCATCTTCACTGTCACCGACCCGCACGAATGGGGTCCGTACGGCGCGGGTCAACGAGCGGTTCTGGCCCGGGATCTGACGCCCGAGCAAACCGCCGCGGCGGTACTCGACATGATTGCGTTGGATGCGAGCGCTGAGCGCACGGTCAAAAAAAGGGTCGGTTCCGTATTCCCATAGCAGCACCGCCGGATGCGGCACAAGGGCGAATGTCCCCAGCCCCTGGCAGGCTGGAAACATAGGCAAACCGAAGAACATGCCGGGACCATTGATAAGTCGGCGCTTCAGGCGTTCGTTCAAATTCTGAAAAATGCTGCGCAGCAAAACCCTACCGCGCCGCGGCAAAATCTGTTAAGTTTGCCGCATGGCACAAGTGCGCGTCATCAAGAAATATCCGAACCGGCGGCTGTACGACACCGAGATTTCGAGCTACATCACGCTCGAAGAGGTGCGTCAGCTCGTGATCGACGGCGAGGAGTTCGAGGTGCGCGACGCCAAGACCGGCGAGGACCTCACCCGCTCGGTGCTGCTGCAGATCATCGCCGAGCACGAGGAAACCGGGCAGCCGATGTTCACCACGCAACTGCTGTCGCAGATCATCCGTTTCTACGGCGATTCGATGCAGGGTTTCATGGGCTCGTATCTGGAAAAAAGCCTGCAGATATTCCTCGACCAGCAGGGAAAATTCCGCAGTCAGCTCAACAACATTCTCGGCCAGACGCCTTGGTCGATGCTCAACGAGATGACCGAGCGCAATCTCGACTTGTGGAAATCGGTGCAGGAAGGCTTCCTCAGCGCCGCCGCCGGGCAGGCCCACGCCAACAGCGCAGCAGGCAAGTCATCCAAGTCCTGACCGGCCGCGTTTGACAGCGCCGCCTGCCGCGCCTACCATCGCGCGCCTGTTGCGCCGCACAACACCCCGCGGTGCGCAAATCACTCTGCTTGAGGGAGTCACGATGAGCAAGCGTGTGGCGCTCGTTACCGGCGGCATCGGCGGTCTCGGCACGGAAATCTGCAAGTACCTGGCCCGCTCCGGACGCAGCGTCGTGGCGGCGGATCTCGCCAGCCGCGCCGAGCGCGTGGCGGAGTTCCAGAAGGAAGTCGCCGAATTCGGCGACCGGATCCGCTTCGAGCCGATCAATGTCGGCGATTTCGACGGCTGCACGCAGTCGATCAAGGCCATCGAAGCCAGCCACGGCGCGATCGACATTCTGGTCAACGCCGCCGGCATCACCCGCGACACCACGCTGCGCAAGATGAGTCCGCAGCAATGGAGCGAGGTGCTGGCGATCAATCTCGGTGGCGTGTTCAATACCTGCCGCGCCGTAGTCGAAGGCATGAGCGAGCGCGGCTTCGGCCGCATCGTCAACATCTCGTCGGTGAATGGTCAGACCGGCCAGTTCGGCCAGACTAACTACTCCGCCGCCAAGGCCGGCATGCATGGCTTCAGCATGGCGCTGGCGCGCGAGGTTGCGCGCAAGGGCGTCACCGTCAACAGCGTCTCGCCCGGCTACTGCCGCACCGCGATGGTGGCGGCGATTCCGGAAAACGTGCGCAGCCAGATCATCGCGGCCATCCCCGTCGGGCGCCTGGGCGAACCCTCCGAGATCGCGCGTGTGGTCGATTTCCTGTGCGCCGACGAATCCGGCTTCATCACCGGCGCGAATATTCCGGTGAACGGCGGCTACTTCATGGATTTTTGATTGCGTCGAGGCGGCGCAAGCGCATGGATTTCTAGTAATCGAATCCATCGATGAAGATGAAGTCGGCTGGTGTCGGCACGCAGTTGTAGGTCAGCGTGATCGGATCGCCGGTATACACGATCTCGAAATCCGTCACCTGCACGCCGAACAGCAGTTGGGCTCCCGTTTGCGTACTCGGGTCCATGCCAAGCTCCGACCATTTGTGCGTGGTGTAGTAATCCGATTCCGCCGTCAGTGGCACATTGCCGCCGTCCGCCAGCACCATCCCGTACTTCTGTAATGTGCGTAACAGCACGCGTGCGGCAGCATCCGCAGCATTGCCGCCATCAGCATGGTTGCCCGCAACAAAGGTCGAAACCGGAAAGCTCGCCTTCAGCCGCAATCGCGACCCGTAGGGAACCGCGTTGGAATTGGTATCGCTCGGAGCGCCGGCATGGTTGGCCGGATGCACATATGCACCCTTCATCATTCTCGGATTCGGCAAAATGAAGCGAATGGCGTGGCCAAGATCGCCATTCTGCTTCTGTTCGGCCGCGTATATTTCGTCAGCGTTGAACAACAACGGAGCCAAGGGGAATCCGGCCCCGTCGGTACTCGTGCACTGCTCGCCGCGTCCCTGCGGTGGATACACTTTGGTCAGATCCCAGGTCAATGCGCACTCCGACTGCACCTGTCCGTTCACGACATTGGAATTACCTGATTCGTACAATGTGTTGCCCTGCACGATCAGCATGTGGCAATCGTTATGGTTGTTGTCGCAGGTATAGCTTGGCGGTGATACGACGTACGGCGGTCCCGTGCCCTCGATGCCGCCGCCGGGGGGCAACGGAATCGGTAGCGGCTCCGGGGCCTGCAGTGGCGCGTGGAAATCGCCGCAATCCGGGTAGTAGTAGCTGTCCGCCCCGCCCAGCGGCGTGACCGGAGTCGTCGCAATGCCGTTGGCGGCATGCAGCACATAAAACGAAAAATCGATCTGGAAGCTTGTCGCTCCCGTGCCCCATCCGCCGAGCGACTGCAAATGGTTCAACATCGCAGTTGAATTCGGGTTCAGTGGCGCCTGACCGACATCACGGTTCCAGACCGCGTTCGGCGGGAATTCCGGAAGGCTTGCAGCCGTGGCGGCGAGGCTGGCGAACACAGCAACGAAAGCGGCGAATGCACGCATGGGAGCAACACTCCGGTCCCCAACGCGCGCAACCCTATCCCGCCGGCCGTTATCTTCCCGTGCAGAAAATCACAGTTTGAGCATCACCACATCAAGTCCGCTGGCACATCGTCCTCTGCCGGCGCGTCCGGATCGCACAGCAGCACCAGCGCTTCGGGCTGGATCGTCTGCGCCTGCACAGCGACTTCCCGCGTCACCAGCAGGTAGCGCCCGGCAAGCTGCACCACGGCCAGTTCGCCGCGGTTGAGTGGCGTCAATTGCTCGGCCGTGCAATAGATGCGGCGGATCTTGTTGCCGTGCGGAAAATGCCGCGGCGTGTCGGCGTCGCCGTCATTGAGCGCCTTGCCGGCGAGCAGCGCCGCGAGTTTTTGCTTGCGCTCCTTCTTCTCGCGCGCGACGCGCTCGGCTTCGCGCTGCGCCTGCGCGGACTCGGCGCGCTCGGCCTGCGCGCGCCGCGCATAGGCACGCGCGAGATCGACGTCCGGCGCCGCCGGTCTCGTCTTGGCCGCGTGTGCAAGGTGCGACGGCTTTTGCGCAGCAGGTTTCGGTTGCGGCTTCGGCTTTGCGGCGAACCCAGCCTTGAGCAATTGATCGCGTAGTGAGTCGGACATGGCGTGAAAATTCCATGAATTAACACGTCATGCCGGCATGACGAGCAAAATCATTCTAAGCATCAGTAATGTGGAGGCGGAGGTTCGTCGCGGGCGTCGTCTGCGAGTGCGGCGTTGACCTGCACCAGTTCGCCGCGAAACTGCGCGATCTCGCGCTGCAATTCCCGCAGGATGCGATCCTGCGTCGCAACGGTAGCGTCCAGCGACTGCACGGTCTGGTCCAGAAACGCGATGCGCGTTTCCAATTCGGTCAGACGCTGTTCGAAATTCATGCTCATTGCAAATCACAGGCGCCCATCGACGGCATCGGCGGGCAACAGGTATTTCACGTCGTAGATCACGGCTTTGGGCTTGGCGAACGCGCGCACCCCGGCGGCGCCGAGTTCGCGGAACTGGCGATGCGCCACCGTCAGCACGATGGCATCGTAGGCAGCGTACGCAGGCGCGTCGATCGGGCGGATGTCGCATTCGCGCTCGCATTCGTTCTTGTCCGCCCACGGATCGAAGACATCCACGTTGGCGTGACAGGCGCGCAGTTCGTCGACGATTTCGCGTACGCGCGTGTTGCGCAAATCCGGGCAATCCTCCTTGAAGGTGATGCCGAGCACGAGGATGCGGCTGCCGACAACGTCGATGCGCTTGAGCGCCATCAGGCGCAGGATTTGCGCGGCGACGTGCGCGCTGATGCTTTCGTTGATGCGGCGCGCGGCGCTGATGAGTTCCGGATAGTGCCGCGCCTCGCTGGCCTTGTGGATCAGGTAATACGGATCGACACCGATGCAATGTCCGCCAACCAGGCCAGGGCGAAATTTCAGGAAATTCCACTTCGTTCCGGCGGCTTCGAGCACGGCTTCGGTGTCGATGCCGAGCTTGCCGAAGATCAGCGCCAGCTCATTGACCAGGGCGATGTTGACGTCGCGCTGGATGTTCTCGATCGCCTTGGCCGCCTCGGCCACGCGAATGCCCGGCGCGCGGTGCGTCCCCGCGCGCACAATGCGCCGGTACAGCGCATCGACGAACTCCGCCGCTGCCGGCGTGGAGCCAGACGTCACCTTGACGATGTCGGCCAGGCGCCGCTGCTTGTCGCCGGGATTGATCCTTTCCGGGCTGTAGCCGACGAAGAAATCCGTGTTCAATCGCAGGCCGGAAACGCGCTCGAGCACCGGCACGCAGACTTCTTCCGTCGCACCCGGATACACGGTGGATTCGTAAATCACCACATCGCCGCGCTTGAGTGCCGTGCCGATGGTTTCGCTCGCGGATACGAGCGGCGACAGATCCGGCATCTTGTGCGGCGTAACCGGCGTCGGCACGGCGACGATGTAAACGTTGCAATCCTTCAATAGCGCGGTGTCGGCGCTGAATCGCAGATGCTTTGCGGACGTCAGTTCCGCCGTCTCGACTTCGCCGGTGGCATCGCGTCCGGCCCGAAGTTCGGACACGCGCGCCGGATTGCGATCGTATCCCAGCGTGGGAAATTCGCGGCCGAGCGCCACAGCCAGCGGCAGGCCGACGTAGCCCAGGCCCGCCACGCCGATGCGTGCATCCGCGAGTTGCAGGGAAAAACTCATGCGTGTCCGCCCGCACGGCGCACGCTGCGACCACGGCCGATGCCGTAGTAGGCGATGCCGGCGGCCTCCACGGCGGCCGGTTCGTAGATGTTGCGGCCATCGATCACGACTGGCGCACGCAAGGCCGATTTGATGCGAGCGAAATCCGGGCTCCAGAACGCCTTCCATTCGGTGATTACGATGAGCGCGTCAGCGGTTTCCAGTGCGGCGTACATCTCGTCGCACAAGGTGAGATCAGCGCGCTTGCCGTAAAGGCGCGCTGCTTCTTCGCGCGCCTCCGGATCGTAGGCGCGCACCTTCGCTCCCGCAGCCCACAACTGTTCGAGCAGGCGCAGGCTCGGCGCCTCGCGCATGTCGTCGGTGTTCGGCTTGAACGCGAGGCCCCACACCGCGATGGTCTTACCGGCGAGCTTGGCGGCGAAATGCCGGCTCA
>JAJXWU010000038.1 GCA_021781425.1 Pseudomonadota bacterium | reverse complement strand
CGACGAGGCGCAAGCCGCGCTCGCGGATTTGCGCGCCCGCTATGGCGAGGTTGCGGCCGATCGGGCCGACGTGATCGTGGCGCTGGGCGGCGACGGTTTCATGTTGCGCACGCTGCACCGCTACCTAGCGCTGGCCAGGCCGGTGTTCGGCATGAAACTCGGCACGGTCGGATTTTTGATGAACCAGTATCGTGCCGAGGATTTGCGCGAGCGCCTGGCGCGTGCGCAGCCAGCGCCCCTGCATCCGCTGGCCATGGAAACAGCTGGTGAATCCGGCGCCACGACCACGGCGCTCGCGTTCAACGAGGTGTCCCTGCTGCGCCAGACCAAGCAGGCCGCGCACATCCGCGTTTCGCTCAACGGCACGGTGAAGATCGAGGAGTTGATGTGCGACGGCGTGCTGGTGTGCACGTCGGCCGGCTCGACTGCCTACAACCTGTCCGCGCACGGGCCGATCCTGCCACTGGGCGCCGATGTGCTGGCGATGACACCGATCAGCCCGTTCCGGCCGCGGCGCTGGCGCGGTGCGATCCTGCGCGCCGGCACCGAAGTCAAGTTCGAGATTCTCGATCCGTACAAGCGCCCGGTCAGCGCCACCGCCGATTCGCACGAGGTGCGCGACGTGGTCGAGGTGACGATCCGCGAATCGCGGGAGAAATCCGTAACCTTGCTGTTCGATCCCGAGCATAATCTGGAGGATCGGATTCTGAATGAGCAGTTTGCCTACTGAACGATCGTCCCGATTCGCCGGCGGATTGCTGTGCGTTCTTGCCGCGGTCGGCGCCGAAGCGGCAAGCGTCGATCCGCAGGTGCGTGCGGCGCTGTCCGCGACAGGCAGTGCCGATGTGCTGCTCGTGTTTTCCGATCAGGCCGTGCCCCCGCTCGCGCCGCTCGCGCCTGACGGCGGATATCGCGCGCGCCGCCGTGCGCTGGTCTCCGCGCTGGGTGTCCGCGCCGATTCCTCTCAGGCCGCTACCCGTGCCTGGCTCGATGCGCATGGCATCGCGCACCGGGATTTCTGGATCGCCAATCTGATCCAGGCCCGTATTCCCGCGTCGGCGTTGTCTGCACTCGCCGCGCGCACGGACATCGCCCGCATCGATCCGAACCCGCAGATTCCGCAACACTTGCCGCAAGCCGAGCGCGCCTTGTCGCCTCAAGCCGTGAGCGGCATCGCCTGGGGCGTGAGCAAAATCGATGCGCCCGCCGTGTGGGCGGCGGGCGATACCGGACAGGGCGTGGTCATCGGCGGAGAGGACACGGGCTACCAGTGGGACCATCCGGCGCTCAAGACGCATTACCGCGGCTGGAATGGCACCAGCGCGAACCACAGCTACAACTGGCACGATGCCATCCACGATTCGACTGGCAATTCTTGCGGCAACGATTCGCCATTTCCCTGCGACGATCAAGGTCACGGCACGCATACGATGGGCACGATGACAGGCGACGACGGTGCGGGTAACCGGATCGGCGTCGCGCCCGGCGCGAAATGGGTAGGCTGCCGGAACATGGCGTCAGGATTTGGCACGCCGGCGCGCTATATCGAGTGCATGCAGTGGATGCTGGCGCCAACAGATTCGAGCGGCAACAACCCGAATCCGGATTTGGCACCGGATATCGTCAGCAATTCGTGGTATTGCCCGCCATCAGAAGGTTGCACCACTCGCAATGAAATCGAAGGCGCGGTGAATAATCTTGTCGCGGCAGGAATTTTCTATGTCGCGGCGGCCGGCAATGCCGGTCCCGGCTGCGGCACGATCGCCGGGCCGCCTGCGATTTACGATGCGAGTTTTGTCGTTGGATCTACCGATACAAGCGATGTTTTATACAGCGCTGCCCAAGGTTCATCGCGCGGCCCGGTAACTGGCGATACGAAGATACGCCCCGATGTGGTCGCGCCGGGAGTCGGCGTGAATTCGAGTTGTCCGCCCGGCAGCCCGATTGGCTGCCCAACTAGCGGCTACATGGTGCTAACCGGCACCAGCATGGCCACGCCGCACGTGGCCGGCGCCGCGGCATTGCTGATGTCGGCTTTCCCGGCGCTCAAGGGCAAACCCGCGGAAGTGGCTTCGATCTTGCGCGAAACCGCAATTCGGAATGGCGTAACCGATCCGGTGACGCAAAGTTGCGGCGGTATCGCCAACACGGTCTGGCCGAACCATGCGCTGGGCTACGGCCGCGTGGATGCGTTCGCCGCCTACACTGACGTGATCTTCATCGATGGCTTCGACCGCTGACCGCACCGATGTCTGCACCGGCGAGCGGCTGGTCGTCGCGATTTCCTCGCGCGCGCTGTTCGACCTTGCCGAAAGCCACGCGCTGTTCGAGCGCGAAGGGCTCGAAGCCTACCGCGATTTTCAGATGGCGCACGAAAACGATCTGCTCGCGCCGGGCATCGCGTTTCCGCTGGTGCGCAAGCTGCTGCGCCTGAACGAAAACGCGGAAGAGCCGCGCGTGGAAGTGATATTGCTTTCGCGCAATTCCGCCGATACCGGCCTGCGCATCTTCAACTCGATCGAGCATCACCGCTTGCAGATCGCGCGCGCGGTGTTCACCGGCGGTGCGTCCACCTCACCCTACGTCAACTCGTTCGGAGCACAGCTGTTCCTCTCGGCGAATCCGGAAAGCGTTGCCGCCGCGCTGGCGGCGGGGATCGCGGCGGCGACGATTCTGCCTTCCAAGGCGCCGCAAACCGCGTCGGCTCAGTTGCGCATCGCCTTCGACGGCGATGCGGTGATCTTCGGCGACGAGTCCGAGCGCGTGTCGCAGGAACAGGGAATCGAGGCGTTTCACCGCAACGAAGTGGAAAACGCCGACAAGCCGCTATCCGGCGGGCCGTTCCGCGGGTTCCTTGCGGCGCTGCACCGCTTGCAGACGGCGTTCCCGGCGGGCGATGACTCGCCGATCCGCACCGCGCTCGTCACCGCGCGTTCGGCCCCGGCGCACAAGCGCGTGATCCTGACGCTGCGCAGTTGGGGCGTGCGTCTGGACGAGGCGCTGTTCCTCGGCGGTCGCGACAAGGGCCCGTTCCTGCAGGCGTTCGGCGCCGATATCTTCTTCGACGATTCGCACGCGAACGTCGAATCCGCGCGGCAGCATGTGGCGACGGGCCACGTGCCGCATGGCGTTTCGAACGAACCGGGGACGACCAGACGATGACAGCGCTTTCCGAGTTTCTCACCGTCGCCGAAATGGAGGAGGCGGTCGAGTTGGCGCAGCCGGTGTTCGACCGGCGTTATCGACTCCCGGTGCCGAAGTTCCCGCACCACGTGGTCGCGCTGTATCGACGAGCCGACGGTACGCGGGAACTGGCGTGTTACATTCATTTCACCGACTGCGGCGATCTGCTGCTGTGCGGCGGTGCGTGCACGGACAATCGCATATTGCGGCGCATGGACGAGGCCGAACGCGATGCACTGCGCGCGGTCGGCGGCGTGTTCCAGCACACGTTGGCGTGGAGCCAGCGTCATTTCGCGCCGAGCTTCGCCGCGGTGTTCGGCTACACCGGCGATACGATGACTCAGCGCGTGATCGAGGATCTGGGCTGGGTTTCCACGCCCCATCCGCACCTGGTCGTTTACTGGCTGCAGGATGTCGACGAACGCAAGCGCCGCCAGATGATCGCCAAGGCGCACTCGTTCGGAGCGTTCTGATTCAAGCGTCGCTGCACAGGATCGCGCGCAATGCCTCCGGCGATTTCCAGTGCCAGCCGCAGATGTAGCGCGGCAGGTTCCAGCGGTCGCTGTCCGGCGCAACTGGCGCGGCGCCATCGCCGAACGCGGCACGCACGCGGTGCTCGGATTCGTGGCGTGGAAAATAATCCGTGCGCAGATAGTCGTTGACGTCGCCGTAGGGATAGCAGAACAGCGAGGTGCGCACCGGCGCGATGACGGCGTCGATGGCTCGCGCCGCTGCGGCGATTTCGGCATCCGCGCGCGCACGGTTGTCCACGGCGTGGAACGATCCGCGTGGCATGCCGAGCAGGCCGGGCAATGGAATTGCACCGTGGTTGTGATCGAAGCTGTGGTTCTCGATCGCGACGCGGCCCGTCTCCAGCGCCGGTTTCCACCAGGTGTCGTGCATCCAGCCACGGCCGAACAAGCAGTTGCGATCGATGTGTCCGCGCGCCTCGGCCGAAGCAATCACGAAGCAGGTCAGGTGCAAATCGGGCTGGGCATCGTTACCCCGCTCGGCGGTGAAATCCCGCAGGCAGTTGTACAGGCTGCGCTGCGGACCGTGCGTGGGATAGTCGAGGTCGAACCAGTCGAAATCCGAACCGTCGTCGCAGCTCAGCGCCACGCAGCGCGACAAATCGCGGTTCGCCGTGCCGAGCAACTGATCGACGACCCAATGCACCGGCACGATGCGCAGGCCCAGATCGTCGATCAGGCGCAGGTCGGCGGCAAACGCGACATGATCGTTGTTCGCGTAGTCGTTGCCGGCGATGTTGACGGCGTGGTAGGTCAGGACGGGAACGCGCATCGCGCTTGATTCGGCGGGACTTTCGGGCTACAGGCCGGTAGAATACGCGACCCTTGCACGATAGCGCAAAATCCCGGAGTTTCCATGCCCGCCGCGCCGCTGAATCCCGCCGATTTGTACGATGTCCGCTCGCTGCTTTCCGAGGAAGAACGCATGGTGCAGGACGCCGTGGCGCGCTTCACCGACGAACGCGTGTTGCCGATCATCGGCGATTGCTTCGACCAGGGCCGGTTTCCGCTGGAACTCGTGCCGGAAATGGCGGAATTGGGCTTGCTCGGATCGTCGCTGCCTCACGAATACGGCTGTGCCGGCATGAATGGCGTCAGCTACGGCCTGATCTGCCAGGAACTGGAACGCGGCGACTCGGGCATCCGCAGTTTCGCCTCGGTGCAAAGCTCGCTGTGCATGTATCCGATCTACGCCTACGGCAGCGAGGAACAGCGCCAACGTTGGCTGCCGCCGATGGCGCAAGGCAAGGTGATCGGCTGCTTCGGCCTCACCGAACCGCATGGCGGCTCGGATCCGGCCAACATGAAGACGCAGGCGAAGAAAGATGGCGGCGACTGGGTCATCAACGGCGCCAAGATGTGGATCACCAACGGCAATCTCGCCCACATCGCCATCGTCTGGGCGCAGACCGACGACGGCATCCAGGGCTTCCTCGTCGAGAAGGGGATGCCCGGTTTCGCCGCGCAGGAAGTGCACAAGAAGATGAGCCTGCGCGCCTCGGTCACGTCCGCGCTGTTCTTCGACAACGTGCGCGTGCCAGAAGCCAACCGCTTGCCCAACGTGAAAGGTCTCAAAGGCCCGCTCGGCTGCCTGACGCAGGCGCGCTACGGCATTACCTGGGGGCCGATCGGCGCGGCCATTGCGTGTTTTACCGAGACCACCGAATACGCGAAGAACCGTATCCTGTTCAAGCGTCCGCTCGCCGCCAATCAGGCCGTGCAGATCAAGCTCGCCGACATGGCGCGACGGATCACGCTGGCGCAATTGCTGTCGCTTCAACTCGGGCGTCTGAAAGACAAGGGCGTGATGCAGCCGACCCAGGTTTCGCTCGCCAAGTGGAACAACTGCCGCATGGCCATCGACATCGCGCGCGAGTGCCGCGACATTCTCGGCGGCGCCGGCATCACCACCGAACATTGTCCGATTCGCCATGCGCTCAATCTCGAATCCGTCATCACCTACGAAGGCACCGAGACCGTACACCAACTCGTCGTCGGCCGCGAAGTAACCGGCATCAATGCGTTCTGATCCGCCCCGCATCGAAACCGCGCGCCTGATCCTGCGTCAGCCGGCCGCAGCGGATTTCGAAGGCTATGCGCAGATGTTCGCGGACGCGGACAACGTGCGCCATATCGGCGGTCAACTGGCGCGCGGCGCGGCGTGGCGGCGTTTTCTGCAGATGCCGGGGGCCTGGATGGTGCAGGGTTTTGCCATGTTCAGCGTGATCGACAAGGCCAGCGGCGAGTGGCTCGGGCAGGCGGGGCCGTGGCAACCGGACGGCTGGCCGGGCACCGAAGTCGGCTGGAGTTTCCGTCGCAGCGCCTGGGGCAAGGGGTATGCGCGCGAAGCGGCGACCGCGTCCATCGACTGGGCGTTTGCGAATCTCGGCTGGACCGATGTGATCCACTGCATCGATTCGGAAAACGCGCCATCGCAAGCCTTGGCCACGCGGCTCGGCTCGCGCATCCTGCGCCGGACGAACCTGCCCGCGCCGTTCGAGGACGCGATCGTCGATGTCTGGGGCCAGACGCGCGAGGAATGGTTTGCGCGGCGCGACACCGAATCCTGATTGCCACCTTCAGCCCACCCTCTGCCGCCGCGGAAGAGGAGGAGAAGCAGATGAACGCCGTCCCGAATCCCATTCCCGCCCGCCACAAGAACGTCAATCGCGCGGAGATCTGCGACCAGAACTTCATCGAATTCGTGCGGAACTGGGCGGGTGCCCCGGCGCGCGCACCGGGTGCGGAAGTGCCGGTGTTGCCTGGCAGCCTGTGCAGCGTGCGCGATTTCGTCGAACTGTTCGATTCGCAGCTGATCTCGCGGCACCTGGATCTGATGGCGCGCGTGCTGCGCGTCAAGAACAAGGTGTTCTACACGATCGGATCGAGCGGCCACGAAGGCAATGCAATGCTCGCGCGGCTGACGCGGCATACCGATCCGGCGTTTCTGCACTATCGCAGCGGCGCCTTCATGGCCGAGCGTTTCCGGAAACTGCCCGGCATGGATCCGATCATGGATTCTGCGTTGTCGTTCGCCGCGAGCAAGGACGATCCGGCCTCCGGCGGACGGCACAAGGTGTGGGGCAGCAAGCCGCTGTGGGTGCTGCCGCAGACCTCGACCATCGCCTCGCACTTGCCCAAGGCCTTCGGCACGGCGGTGGCGATCGAGCAGGCGCGGCGCATCGGACACAAATTGCCGATCCCGGGTGATTCGATCGCGATCTGCTCGTTCGGCGACGCCTCCAGTAATCACGCCACCGCCCAGACCGCGTTCAACGCGGCGGCATGGACGGCCTACCAGAAACTTCCGGCGCCCGTGCTATTCGTGTGCGAGGACAACGGCATCGGCATCTCGGTAAAGACGCCCGCGGATTGGGTCAGCGCGAATTTCAGTGGACGCCGCGATCTGGATTATTTCTACGCCGATGGCCTCGATCTCGCCGCAGGCTACGAAGGCGTTGCGCGTGCGATCCATCACTGCCGCAGCACGCGCCGGCCGACCTTCCTGCATCTGCGCACCACGCGCATCATGGGTCATGCCGGCACCGATTTCGAGATCGAATGGCGCAGCGTCGAAGAACTGATGGCGGTCGAGGCCACCGATCCACTGCTGCGGAGCGCGGCCATCGCGCTCGAAGCGAGCATCTACACCAAGCAGCAATTGCTCGAACATTACGAGGCCATCCGCAATAAATGCTTTGCCGCGGCCGAAGAAGCTGATCGCCGGCCCAAGCTGACGGATCTCGCCGACGTGGTCGCACCGTTGGCGCCGTACCATCCGAGCCAGGTTGCACTGGAAGCCAGGCGCGCTGATTTCGCCGACCAGCGCCTGGCGGTATTCGGTGGCGCCGAGAAGCTCCCGGAAAAACTGCCACCGCGCCATCTGGCGATCCAGATCAATCAGGCCCTGCACGATTTGTTCTGCAAATACCCCGAGGCGTTGCTGTTCGGTGAGGACGTGGCGCAAAAGGGCGGCGTTTATACGATCACGAAGGGGTTGTACAAGGCGTTCCGCGGCACGCGTGTGTTCAACACCCTGCTCGACGAGACCATCATCCTGGGCTTGGCTCAGGGCTTCGCGAACATGGGAATGTTGCCGATTCCGGAAATCCAGTATCTGGCGTATTTCCACAATGCCTGCGACCAGATTCGTGGCGAAGCGGCCAGCCTGCAATTCTTCAGCAACGGCCAGTACCGCAATCCGATGGTGATGCGCATCGCCTCGCTCGGTTACCAACGGGGTTTCGGCGGGCACTTCCACAACGACAATTCGGTTACCGCGCTGCGCGATATCCCCGGCCTGGTTGTGGGCTGCCCCTCGCGCGGCGACGATGCGGCGATGATGCTGCGCACACTCATGGCGCTGGCCAAGGTCGATGGTCGCGTGTGCGCGTTCCTCGAGCCGATCGCGCTGTACATGACCAAGGACCTGTATGCCGCCGGCGATGGCGCGTGGCAATTTGCCTATCCGCCGCCGGATCAGGCGCTGACCCTGGGCGAGGAGCGCGTATACGAACCGGCCGCCAGTGATCTGGTCGTCTTCACCTTCGGCAACGGCGTGCCGATGAGCCTGCGCGCCGCGCGCGAGATCGATAAGGCGCGCGGCTGGAAGGTGCGCGTGGTCGATTTGCGCTGGTTGCAGCCGCTCAACCAAGCGGCTATCGCGCGGCATGCCGGCGAATGCGCGCGCATCCTCGTCGTCGACGAGGGCCGGCGCTCGGCCGGGGTCGGCGAGGGCGTCATCACCGCCATCGTCGAGGCCGGGTACGGCGCCAAGCCGCTCAAGCGCGTGGTCGGCGTGGATACCTACACGCCGCTGGCCGGGGCCGCATTGCTGGTGCTGCCGGGCGATGCGGATATCGTCGCGGCCGCGCACACGTTGGCGTAACGCGGGCGGCGCAGGGGACTTGGAGCCAGTCGGCGGAATGGCCTAAACTTGGGCCGCGATGAGCCAGAGCCACCCCCTTACCATCCTATTCGCCGACGTCAGCGGCAGCACCAAGCTGTTCGAGACGCGCGGTGATCTGGAAGCGCGCCGTCTCG
>JAJXWU010000244.1 GCA_021781425.1 Pseudomonadota bacterium | reverse complement strand
CTGTGGAGATGTAGATCGGCGTCAGCGGCTGCAACGACTGTGTGTCGTACCAATTGTAGAAGTGGCCGCGCTCGCGTTCCAGTTCCTGCATCGAATCGAGCGTGCGGCCACAGCGCTCGACGAGCGTCCCCATGCCCAGATAGCCGAAATCGTAAGCAGACAAAAAAGACAGGATCGCCAACCCCATATTGGTCGGAGATGTGCGGTGCGCGACGATGACGGACGGCTGTTCCTGCATATTGTCAGGCGGTAGCCAGTGATCTTCCGCCGAAACGAGGTTGTCGAAGTAAGCCCAGGTGCGCCGCGCCAGTCGGCGCAGGAAATCAGTCTCATGCGTGGTCAGCGCGGCGGTGCGTGTTCTGATCGGCTGCCCCAACCACCATTCGGCAAGTGGTGCGGCACACCACAGCATCACGATGGGTGCGGCAACAAAGAGTGCCAGCGGACGCGCAAACGCCAGATACAGGCCAACCGCGATTGCCAATGCAGGCGAAAACCACATGGCACGAAACGAATCGGCAATCGATGTGCGGGATCGCGCATCGGATTCGCTGGATGGAGTCCACTGCAACAGATTACGCCGTGTGATCAGCATGCGCGCGCTCGTGCGCACAATCGCGTCCACGCTGAAAAACATCTCGCATGGCAAACACATCAGGGCAAAAAGCATGTTGGAGAAAGACTCACCCATTATCCGAAGCGACACACCGAGATGCTGTCGGAACAACGCCCCCTTCGGTTTGCGCGCCAGATCGAACAAGCCCGTCGCGAGCGCTGGAATCAACGTCACGCCGAGCACGACCAGGGTCCAGAATCCGGGCGCCGGCAGTGCGGCCCAGCCAAGCAGCAGCAGCAATGTCGATGCGACCGGCACCAGGCTGCGCCGCAGATTGTCGAGTACTTTCCAGCGCGAAAGCGCCGAAAGCGGATTCTTCATGCTTTGTACATGCATTCCTCTTACGCGGAGCAACAACCAGCGCGCGATTTGCCAGTCGCCGCGGATCCAGCGGCGGCGGCGGCGTGCATCCGAGCGATAGTTTGACGGATAGTCCTCGTACAGCTCGACATCACTCACCAATCCCGAGCGGGCATAACAACCCTCGAGCAGGTCGTGACTGAGTATGCGGTTCGCCGGCAAACGCCCCTTGAGCGCGAGCTCGAATGCTTCGACGTCGTAAATGCCCTTGCCGATGAATGAGCCTTCGCCGAAAAGATCCTGATAGGTATCCGATACGGCGCGTGTGTACGGATCGATCCCGCCATCGCCTGCGTGCAGCCGTGCGTAGCGCGAACGCTGTGCGCTGGGCAGACTGACCATCACGCGCGGCTGCAAAATGCCATAACCAGCAACGATGCGTCCCCGAGCGGCATCGTAGAGAGCGCGATTGAGCGGATGCGCCATGGTCGCGACCAATCGCTGCACCACATCGCGCGGCAGGCGCGTGTCGGAATCGAGCGTTATGACGTATTTTACCGTCGCCAGCGAAGCAATATTGCCCGTGATCTGCGAGAAGCTCGCGCCGGGCACCGCGCCGTGAAGCAGCGTATTCAAATCGGCGAGCTTGCCGCGCTTGCGCTCGTTTCCCATCCAGAGGCGTTCCTGCGAATTCCAGCGGCGCGGACGATGGAACAGAAAGAAGCAGGTTGAGCGGTCGGCGTTGCGATATTGTTCGTTCAACCTCTCGATGCCGTGTGTGGCCGCCTGCAGCAGGCGTTCGTCGTCCGCCATCGTTTCCTCTGGCGCATCGTCGAAGTCGGTCAGCAAGCCGAAGTGCACATGTTCGCCCCGGTTTGCGAGAAAGCGAATTTCCAGCGCTTCGATCAAGGTGTCTACTGCAACGCTGCTGCTCAACATCGTCGGCACCACGACCAAGGTCCGCGCAGATGGCGCAATGCCGCCCGAAAAATCCATGCGCGGCAGCAGGCGGGGTGCGATCAGCATATTGCTCAGCCAATTGACGATGGTGACCGCGAGCTGGCCGGCGCACAATGCAGCGAGCACTCCGATCGACACGATCGACCAACCGTGCACTCCATCCGAATGCGCCTTGGCAAGCGCAATCACGCTACCGGCGAGCGTGATGAGGAAGATCGAACCGAGGTACAGGAAAATGCGCAAGCGCCTGTCTCGCAACCGGCGCAACAGCGGGAAACGCACCTGCAAGGCGAGCTCCAGCTGCGACCGCCCTTCGTCAATCAGGTAGTAGCCGACATGTGACGTGCGTTGATCGGCGCTTGCCGTAGTGCCTTGCACAGCCAGATTCAACGCCATCTGGGCGACTTCGGGTTCGATCAGCCGACCCTTTTTGGCCATTTCCTCGACCGCATGCCGGTAACGGTCGCGTGTTGCGAAATCCATTTTCGGGTAAATGCCGGCCGGATCGCTGCGCAAGATCCGTTCCGTCGCACTCATCGCCTCGACGAATTCACGCCAGTCGATTCTGTCGAGGAAACGCAGACTGCCGACACTGTTGCTGATCGACATTTGATCGGCGGCCTGCTGCTGATTTTCCGCCTGTACGAGTTGCACAGTGGTCAGGCCAGATTCGACCAGCGTCTGGTCTATCCAGGTCAACGGCAGAACCAGCGCATGATTGTAGCTTTGCAGACGCCGCGCGAATTCCGCAACAAATGCGCTGCGCATCGGCGGCTTCGATCGCGCCATATCGGCGACGACCATAATCAGGTTTTTGGCATCCGTTGCTACGATGTCGGCAACCCGGTCTGCCCACGAATCGGCCAGATCGCGATCGATCCGATCCACCGCAAGGCGCGCGGCGACTCGCCGCAGGTTTTCGATCAAAGCCAGGCGCAACATGATCGGAACGGCCCACAGCTCGCCAAGAGTCAGCGCCGTCGAACGCTGATACGCCGTGACGAAGCGGGTCAAAGTTTGCGCATCGAGGCGTCCGTCGCCATGCGAGATGGCTTCCAGCGCAATGTCGTACACACGCGGGAAGCCTGCCGAAGGGCCCGTCGTTAGGCGCGGCAGCTCCCAACTGTAGCGTTTGGGGAGGTGCAGCCGGGCGATGCGAATCTGCTCCTGCACCAGGTAGAAATTATCGAGCAGCCATTCGCCCGCTGGGGCGATGCGGCGTTCGGCTTCAGTCGCCTCGGTGAGCAACTTGCCTACCTGGATCAATACCCTTTGGTTGTCAGCCAGCCGGGGCAGCAAGCGATCCGGACTGCGCGCACGCGAGTCCTTGTGCAGACCAGCAAGATACTCGCCGTGTTGTTCCAGCTGGTCGGCGCTGTACAACTCCGCCCGCAACGGCAATTCGCTGGTGTCCGGCGGCTGTCCTGACCGCAACCCGCGAGCCGCTTTCCACTTGTTTCGTATGTATTCGGCAATCACGAGAAGCTCGCCTCGCGCCTACAGCGATCAGCGGGCGTGAGCTGTATGGTCAAACAACCAGATCCTCACGTATGTACGGTGTCGCACATTGGTTGTGGCGTAAGCGGCGATCAATTCCGTCGGGGATGTGCGACAACGTACAGAGTGCCGTGGCAAATGGGCACAGCATCAAGAACCACGGCACGCCGCGGCGGGGATCGCCACGCGGTCGCAGAAACACAGATGCCCCCCTGCATCGAGGACAAGATCATGCAATCCGATCAGCGCACCACGAATCATCCGATTCCCTTTCGCAACATCGCACGCTCCTCGGATAACGATAGGCACAGAGATACCGTCGAAAACCACTCCAACGAGCGACACAGACATTCGACGGATCTGCACGATGCGATCAAACCCGCCACAGGTAGGCCGCCGGCACGCTCTGCCGAAAACATGTCACGGGCGCGGCGCTGACGACGCTGCCGAGCGCACCAGAACGTCGAGCCATTGACAAACCTGAAGTCGCCGCGCCAAGCATGTTGCCGACAGGACATTGGTGCGATTGCGCGCGGAAATCGAAAGTTGCGTGCCGTGCGCCCACAATCGGCCCGGCGTTTTGTATACGCCCGACCGCAGTAGGACGACTACGATTTGCGCACGACGGCCATGCCGCGCCGGTAAATTTCAAGATCGGATCGATAGCACGCACAGGCAGCCGCTTCGAGGCGCTCGCGATCTAGTATCGTCAGGTTGCCGCGCCTGTAGTGGATCAGCTTGCGCGACTGCAGGATTCCTGCGGCGGAAGTGACGCCGACGCGGCGCACGCCGAGCATGTACGCGAGAAACTCCTGGGTCACATCGAACGAATCCGCATGTGCGCGGTCCCGGGTCATCAGCAACCAGCGCGCGAGCCTTTCCTCCACGACATGAAAGCGCGTGCAGGCGGCGGTCTGGGCAAGCTGGCGCAGCAGGACATCCACATAGCGATGCAAATGCCGACGCAGCGCCGGCGTGTCTTCCAGCCGGCGCCGAAACGTGGCGATCTTCATACGCCAAGCCGAGCCGCCGCCCTGAGTCAGGGCGTGCAGCGGCGCAGAATCCTGTCCCAGAACCGCGCTGTATCCGCACATGCCTTCGCTGCCGATCATGCCGACCTCGAGCGTGGACCGGCCGTCGATCTTCTTCAGCACTGAAATGAAACTATCGATCGGAAAATAAACGTGGCGCACGCGCTCGCCCTCGTCGTAGAGAACACTGCCGAGGACGAGTTCGACCCGGGCGCAATCGTCGAGAAGAGGCTCGCGCACCGCTGCGGGCAGCGCGGCAAGCAACTGATTGGCGGCGACGGCACACTGCGCGGGCATGGCATTCTCAGCAAATCGAACGCAGCGAGCGTGTCGCGAAGGGCGTCTGCCGTCTGTCTGTCAACCCACATAGCGGAGCGGGGGAAATGCATTGCCGCGGATCGGCAGCGGGTGTTCCGCGCTATGCCAACAGGCGCGCGAATTCCTTTCTGACCACCTCGTAGCACTCACACGCCATGCCTTCCAGGCGTGGCCGGTCCAGAACCCGAATCCGACCGCGATTGTATTTGATTACGCCCGCGTGCTGCAGTTTGCCGGCCGCTTCGGTGACGCCCTCACGCCGCACGCCGAGCATGTTAGCGATCAATTCCTGGGTCATCACCAGTTCGTCGGACGGCAATCGATCCAGGCTCATCAGCAACCAGCGGCAAAGTTGCTGATCCACGGTGTGATGGCGGTTGCACACGGCGGTCTGACCCATCTGCGTCAACAATGCCTGCGTATAGCGCAGGAAAAGTTGCTGCACCGGGCCGGCCAAAACGAATTCGTCGCGAATGTGCTGGGCACGCATGCGAAACGCGTGGCCGGCGCTCTGCACGACGGCGCGGTTGGGAGTCGTGCCACCACCCATAAACAACGAAATGCCTACAAGTCCTTCGTTGCCGACGATCGCGATCTCGGCCGATGCGCCATCCTCCATCACATACAACAGCGAAACGATCGAGTCCGTTGGAAAATAGACGTAAGGTTGATCGGTCCCCGATTCGTAGATAACGTTGCCGAGCCCCAGTTTCACCGGGACAAGGTATGGGGCAAAACGCTCCCACTCCACTTCCGGAATCGCAGCGAGCAGGTGGTTTTGTCTCGGGTCGACTTGTGCGGGCGGCATGGAAAGCCTCAGTGCCACGCGGGTAGCTTCATAAGGAAAATTCGGCGTAGTCTGGTTGCCACTGTCTGACATCCGCAACATATGTGCGGCAGCGTACAAAATGTTGTGCCGCTAGTCCAGTCGCCATGCTGGCTGACTATCAGGACGTGCTGCGTGCGCTGGATGATCGTGATCACGATTCCAGAAAGTTGTGATCAGCATGCTGGCGCGGATGATCACCAGGACGAATGCGAACAATCGACCCGATGCTGCCAGTCATGACTGGCAGCTTGCTGGCGAAAGATGCGTGAACAAGACTGCAGGCGGCTCCACCAAAGGAGCGACAAGGCCAAGGCCAATTGCAACGCTGCTTCGGCAATGTTAGTTTCGCCGCCTTTGCGTCCGGAGATAATCCATGTTGTCGATTCGCGATCTTTCCAAAACCTATGCGAATGGCGTCGAAGCATTGAAAGGCGTGTCGCTGGAAATTCCGAACGGCATGTTCGGCCTGCTCGGCCCCAATGGCGCCGGCAAGTCCACGCTGATGCGCACGATAGCGACCCTGCAGGATCCCGACACCGGCAGCATCCGCCTGGGCGATCTCGATGTGCTCGCTGACAAGCCGGCGGCGCGCCGCCAACTGGGTTACCTGCCGCAGGAATTTGGTGTGTACCCGAAGGTGAGCGCCGAGGCGATGCTCGATCATTTCGCAATGCTCAAGGGCGTCACGCAACGTGGCGAGCGCCGCGATCTGGTCGCGGCGTTGTTGAAGCAGGTCAATCTGCACGATGTGCGCAAACGCAAGCTCGGCACGTTTTCCGGCGGCATGCGTCAGCGCTTCGGCATCGCCCAGGCGCTGATCGGAGCCCCCAAACTGGTGATCGTGGACGAGCCCACAGCGGGCCTGGATCCGGAGGAGCGCCAGCGTTTTCTCAACCTTCTCGCGGAAATCGGCGAGCAGGTGGTTGTGATCCTGTCTACCCACATCGTCGAGGACGTGACCGAACTATGCCAGCGCATGGCGATCATCGCGCAAGGCCAGGTGCGTCTGACCGGCGAACCGCGCGAGACAATCCGCGCGCTGGAGGGACGGGTTTGGCGGCGTGCGGTTGACAAGACCGCGTTACCGCACTACCGCGAAAAGATGAACGTGCTCTCGACCCGGCTTGTGGCCGGCCACACCGTAATCCATGTGCTGGCGGATGCAAAGCCGGAGGACGGTTTCACAAGCGTGCCGCCGGACCTGGAGGACGTGTACTTCGGCCAATTGCGTCATGCAGCAGCTACCGCGAAGGCGGCGTGACATGTTTTCCGAGATCTTCCGCTTCGAGCTTCGCCAACAGTTGAAAAGTCCGCTGTTCTGGCTGATCGCGATCGGCTTCGCCGCGCTGGCGTTCGCAGCGGCGTGTTCCGATTCGATCACGATCGGCGGCGGCGTCGGCAATGTCCATCGCAACGCACCGTTCGTGGTGGTGCAGATGCTTGCGGTGTTTTCCGTGCTCGGACTGTTTCTGATCACGGTATTCGTGGCCGGCGCGGCGCTTCGCGATTTCAGCGCGAACACCGCCGAGTTGATATTCGCGACACCGATGTCGCGCGGCGCCTATTTAGCTGGCCGCTTCGCCGCAGGGTGGCTGGTCAGCGTGCTGGTGCTGATTGCGGTGGCGATCGGTTTGTGGCTGGGTTCGCTGACGCCCTGGCTGGATCCGGCGCGGCTTGGGCCGACGCCGTGGCATGCTTACGGCTGGGCCATGGTGGCCATCGTGGTGCCCAATCTTTTTTTCATCGCGTCGCTGCTGTTTCTGCTCGCGACGTTGACGCGTTCGATGCTCGGTACCTACATTGGTGTGATCACGTTCTTCGTGCTCTGGCAGATCGCGTTGACGACGCTGGGCAATGGCAACATCGAACACCAGACCGCTGGTGCGCTCATAGATCCTTTCGGATTGGGTGCGCTGGAACTTGCCACGCGCTACTGGACGCCATCTGATCGAAATACGCTGCTGCCGCAACTCGCCGGCGCCATGCTTGGCAACCGTGCGCTATGGGTCGCGATCGGCACGGCACTGCTGTCTGCAACGTTCGCGCTATTCAAGCCAGATCGTGAAGGACTGCGCCTGCTTCGCCGGCGTAAACCCAGCGCGGTGGCGGACACGCCTGCCGCGACAATTAACGCCATCGTCGCATTGCCACGGGTGACATTGCGCGACGGTTTCGGCGCACGCACACGGCAATTCCTCAAACTCGCCGGTTTCGATACCGGCAACGTGCTGCGCGGCGTTCCATTCCTGGTACTGCTGGCGTTCGGGCTGGCCAACCTCGGCGCCAACCTCGCCTTCAGCGCAGAAATCTACGGCACCACGGTGTGGCCGGTGACGCACCTGATGGCACGCTCGATGAGCCAGAGCTATACGTTTTTGCTGCTGATCGTGTTGGGCTTTTACGCCGGCGAATTGGTATGGCGCGAACGCGACGGGCGGATCGGAGAGGTCGTCGACGCGTTCCCGACGCCCGACTGGATTCCGCTGCTGTCGAAGATCACCGCGCTGGCGACGGTGATCGTGCTTTTTCTCGCTGCAGGATCGGTGTTCTGCATCGCCTACCAGTTGATCCGCGGCTATCACCATCTACAGCCGCTGCTGTATCTGCAATACATTGGGCTGGACCTGCTCAGCTTCTTGCCGTTTGCCGTGTTGGCGGTGGCCTTGCAGGTATTGTCGAACAACAAATTTGCCGGTTACGCGCTGTTGCTGGCGTACATCGTCGCGACCATCGTATTGGCACAGTTTCACCTAGTCGATCACCTGTACCGTTATGGCAGCGCACCCGCCGCGCCGTATTCGGACATGAACGGCTTCGGCACGTTCTGGATCGGTACGTTATGGTTCCGCGCGTATTGGCTGTGCGGCGACGTCGCCTTGCTGGTACTGACCGCGCTGTACTGGGTACGTGGCGCGACCAGCGGCTGGCATGCGCGCCGGCGTGTGGCCCAGCAGCGCTTCCGTACACCCGCGCGTGTTCTGCTCGCGGCCGGTCTGATTGGTTTCGTCGCGATCGGCGTATTCGCGTTCCACAACACACATAGGCTATACCGCTTCCAGACCCACGATCAGCAGCAACAGCTGGCTGCCGATTACGAAAAGGCGTATCGCAAATTTGTGGGATTCGCGCAGCCGCGCATCACCGACGTGAACTTGAACGTGGCTCTGCACCCGCAACAGCGCCGCGTAGACGTGGATGGGCACTACACGCTTGTCAACAAACATGATCACCCGATCGACGAGTTGCTGGTGCAGTTGCCGACCCCTGCAACCCGCGATATCAAGATCGATCTGGATTTCCCGGCGCACACGGTCGCGTTCGCCGATCCCGCACAGGGGTTTTATCGCTACAAGCTGGCGACCGCGCTGGCGCCTGGCGCTTCCTTGTCGTTTGCCTTTCGTGAAAATCTCGCTTACACGG
>JAJXWU010000150.1:12429-38662 GCA_021781425.1 Pseudomonadota bacterium | reverse complement strand
AGCCGGATTGTCGCCCTTGCCACCCGCTGTGACCGATGTAGCGCCAGCCAATGACGCCACAGTCGGAACGATGGTCGGGGTTGCAGGGACCGATGGTGGTGCTGCCACCTATCAGGTTCCGATCGTCGTGCCGCCCGGACGCACAGGCATGCAGCCTTCGCTCGCGCTCGACTACAACAGTCGTAGTGGCGATGGCGTGGCCGGCATGGGCTGGACGATCTCAGGTTTAAGTTCCATCCACCGCTGCCCACAGACTCCGGAGCAAGACGGCCAAACGCTTGGTGTGTCCTACACCAATACCGACCGCTTGTGCCTTGACGGGCAACGGTTGGTTTCTGTGTCCGGCCCCAACACCTACGGCTTGGCCAACACGCACTACCGCACGGAAGTTGACAGCTATGCCGACGTCATCCAGTACGGTGGCAACCTGCAAAGCGCGGCGACCTACTTCGTCGTGCAGGAGCGCGATGGCCGGTTGTTGACCTACGGCCAGTTGTCGAATGCACAGGTTGCTCCTGGCAATGGTCCACTCGATACGTCAGGCAAGCCAATTCCCTTGAGCTGGCTGGTGCAGCAGATCCAGGATCGCGTCGGCAACCTGCAGCAGTACAGTTATACGAACGAAGGCAACGGTGAAGTGCTATTGTCGACGGTGACATATACCGGTTTCATTACCAGCAGTGGCACGATCACGGCCGGCAACCGCACGGTGACGTTCGCCTACGAGCCGCGTACCACAGCGGCAAGTACCGCCACGGACGTCAGCTCGAGCTACCTCGCCGGCGGTCTCACCATGGAGACCAAGGCACTGGCTTCGATCACGACGACCGTGGGCGGCGCAACCGTACGTCAGTACTACCCAGGCTATGGCGCCTCGGCGTATAGCGGCCGACTGCTGATGACCACCCTTCAGGAATGCGCGACAAACGCCGGCACGACGGCATGTCATCCGGCGACTAATTTCGCTTATAACGACGACGCTCTCAATTCCACGTCGAATATTGCAATCAAATCCTTACAAGGGTTTGGGCTTACTACAACGGGTGATGTCGCAGGTGCCATTCCCTATGACGTTCAAGTCGCCGGCGACTACGACGGCGATGGCTCCCGCGAAGCATATGTCACGATCCAGTCTGACGGCAACAAACGCTATCTCCTGCAAATGACCGGTAACCGCGCCGTTTCGACGGCTGCTGTAGACTTGACCAATACCAATTTGGCTTCACTAGGAGGGACCAGCGACGACATAGACGGTAGTGGCCGGTCGGTAATGGTTCTGGCTGCTCCTGGCACGCTGACTTTTGGAGTTTGGGGCTTGAGCCGTGGTCAGGTTGCGACCAGCGACCCGTTTACATTGATTGCTTCGACTTGCGCGACCCCACCGTGTGTTCCTTACGACCCGACGCAAGTACTTTACGGGCAAACGCACACGCTTTTGGCCGCAGACATCGACGGTGACGGAAGGCCCGACATCGTGATCGTCCAGCAAGTTACGGACGGCAGCTGCGGTCCACCGGATTCGGTCGGTAATCAATACGGTGTATACGTTTACTTGAACAAGACGCAAGGTGCTATCAGCCCCTCCAACCCCCCATACTTTTCCGCTGGCAGGCAATTGTTCTGTTTGCAGCGGACTTTTACCACCTCGACGCTGTACCACGTCCAGGCGATCGACCATATCGCCGACTTCGATGGAAATGGGCTGCCGGATTTCTTTCTCACCGACCAAGGCGACGATGTGGATGCTGGTAAGTTCGATAGCATCCGGCTGACCCAGCCCGGCTTGTCGACGACCTCCATCGAGCCACTCACCTGCGACTCGACGTCCGGCAGTACCACCGATGAATGCTACTGGGGCAACGGCTATGCGGCGCACTGGATGGATGTGAACGGTGACGGTCTGGAAGACCTCGTCATCGCTAGACCGAATTCCCCGAGTTGGGAAGTTCGCCTAAATCAAGGCGGCAGCTTGGGGCCGGCGATCACTGCAACAGATACCGGCTACCTTGGGTTGGACACCTACCCCGTGGCAAGCAGTGTCGGGGTGGCGTTCCGATATTTGAATTCGTTGCCAGTTCTCGATGTCGATGGAGACGGTAAACCGGATATCCTCGTGCCGACCGCGGCGAACGGAAACACGATGAATTCGTTCGCCTCGAAAATGTGCACAATTGCGTATGTCGATCCATATCCAACTGATGGCACATGTCCGACGGCATCGGGAACCAACACCGCGGGAGCGACGACGTCCGGTCCGGTGACTGGCAAGTGTCCAATCTATTACTGCCCCGAGGATCCCGGTGCGATGACGGCCACACTGCCGTCCAACGATCGCACTGTTGATCACAATCCGGCGAACCAATGGAATGGACTGGCCGCATTCTTAACGTACGGCAACGCTCCTTTCAATGGTCTACCACCTGGCGGAGAAGCCGACAGCAGTGTCTATCACTTGTCGGCGTTGAAATTTGTGCAGACCGGGCCAAGTTCGTTCGTCATCAAAACTGTACCCACGGCGCTGGTTTCCCGCCTGAACTCGAGCTACGCGCAGCATGATGATTTGTTCGGTGACGGACTTGCCGATCTGACCACATCGGCCGGCTGCGGTAACTACTTCCAGTCGATAAATGGTGCAAATTATCAATATTGCTCGCCAGTCGCCGATGGAACATACGGGCCGGTCAATTTCCCGGATGGAACGTCCAATGCGACTCTCGCAACGACTTGGGCGTTGTACGGTAACATCAATCAGGGCGCAGCCGCTTCTGCCACACCTTCCGCAATGGCAGCATTGCCTCCATTGGTAGTAAATCAATCGCCCGCGAACAGCACGTCGTTGGGACTCTCCATTCCTGTACTCCCGAGCCTTCTGACGCAGGCAACTAATGGAATGAATGACACGGCCGTGTGGCGCTACGCGACGTTGTCTTTGCCCGCGACGCAAGACGGCATCGGCTTGTACAGCGTACCGCCTACCGGTGGGTATGAAGACAGCCGGCACTTCTACTTCCAAAGCTCGATGCCGGTCGTCGCCGGGATGGCGCAAAGCTCAGGCACTGGCGTAGCCAGCGGCGCTCGCTCGGCCGTCTACGGGTACGCGCAAGCCATGTACAACCATTACGGTCGTGGCTTTACTGGCTTCCAGACCATCACCAGCGAAGACGAACCCTCGGACAGCAGTCGCAAACTGATCACCACCACGGTCTACAACCAAAAATATCCGTTGACCGGCAAGCCGGACAACGTGACCGTCACTTCGGCAGCGACCGGTCAACAGGTCCGCTACGAGTTATATGGTTATCAGTGCAGCCTCAACACTCCCGCGAACGGAACCATCAGTCCATTCGCGCAGTGTCCGCAAGGCGATTCGCTGGTCACGCCAACCAGTCAGTACCTCGTCAATGCCGTTGAATCGTCGCAGAGCGTGCAGGACTACGATCTTGCCACGGGCGGTGCGGTGGATCACTCGCAGACGAGCAATACGTGGGACAGCTACGGCAACCTGACGAACCAGACGGTAACGCGCGCCGATGATGCGACCGGCGGAAAGTTCGTCCAAAGTGCAACAACGCAAGTCGACAACACGTATGCTGTCGATCATTCAAGCACCGGCTGCACAAGCGACTTGGTGAACTGGTGGGTGAATGCGTTGTGCCAAAGCGCGACAACGACCAGCATCGTTTATGACCCCGACCATCCTTTGCCCAGCAATGCCTCGGCTCCGAGCGAAACTGTCACGACAGCCTACACGTGGAACCAGAGTGATCGCACGCCGGCCACCATGACCGTGCAATCGGGTATTACGGATCAGCAGTCGACAACGACCTACGGATATCCGACTCCCAGTTATGGGCTGCCGAGTTCCATCTCGGTCAACGCACCGGATCTGAGCGCGCCAACGAGCCCGACGCGCACGACAAGCTATACGTACACAAGTAACGGCTCGACGGCTTCGGCAGATGGTTATTTCGTTCTGACGACGACAAGAACGGTCGATGCAACGCACAGTCAGACGACATCGACCGCGTACGAAACAAACGACGGTCAGATTACGAACGCAAGAGATCCGAATGGTGTGCAGATCGTCACCGCATACGACGCGTTCGGGCACGCGACCCAGATCCAGCATTTGAACAACGCAGGCACCGTCTTCGAGTCGCCGGCCCAGATTGCGTACACCCGTTGCGCTGGCAGTTGCGCCGGCGGCTATGCCGAGGATGGAAATGAATCGAACGCCGCGTATCGCGTGACGACGGTACAAGCTGGCTATCCGACCCAGGTCGTCTGGTACGACATGCTGGGCCGTCCGATCAAGATTGCCGAGCGCGGATATTCAGGGTCGTTCATCGAGACACTGACCCAATATGACGACATGGGTACGGCGACCTACAAATTCGATCCCTTCTTCGGCGGCTCGCCGGCTCAGTACTTCACTTCGTGGACTTATGATGCGCTGAGCCGCCCGACGGTAAAGATTGCCTCGTCCAGCGACATGGACCCGACTCACGGTGACTTCTATACGGACTATTCGTACGACGGCCGCACCACAAACATCGTCGCGCACGCGGCAAACGTCTCCTGCCCGGGCGGCTCACCTGTCAACTTGTGCATGACCATGAGCCGCAGTCAGAACGTGCTCGGTCAATACATGCAAACTACAGATGCCAAGAACGGCGTAACGAACTACTGGATGGACGCACAGGGGCATGTGGCGGCGATGGAAGACGCCGAGGGTAACTACACCTATGCCTACTACGACACGTTGGGCCGGCGCATTCGCAGCCAAGATCCCGACCAGGGTACGTGGAATTTCTGGTACGACGCGTTCGGCGAGTTGCGTATGCAAAAAGATGCGCGCGGTGTCGTGACGACGATCACCGGTCGCGACGCCTTGGGTCGCAAGACGCAGCAACAGGCGGTTCCGCCCGGGACGATGGCCGGTCTGACCAATGAATTCGTGCAGGACAGTTGGACGTACGATCCTACGAACGGAATCGGCGAATTGTGGATCGCCACCCGCCAGCGCGGTGCGAACTCGACACCGGGGAGCAATCCGGCGACGTGGAGCGAGACGTACGGGTACGACAGCGACGCTCGACCCTCGACTATCGTCACGAAGATCACGGAAGGCAGTGCGGTAACGTTGAACAGTGGAATGGGTTACGACGGTGACGGCCGGCCGAGCACGCACACCTATCCGGACGGGCTGGTTGTTGAGACGGTGTATGGCCCGTACGGGCAGCCCGGTGGCATTGGCAATGCCACGACCGGAGAAATCTGGTACGAGACGACGGCCGAAGATGCGTGGGGCAAGACCACGACGGAAAGCTACGTCGACGGCACGACCGGGACGATGTTCAACTACCCAAGTTCCGGACAGGAAAATACGGCAAGTTGGACGCTCCACGGAACTACAGTGGATAGCCTGACGTACGGCTACGACAGTCTGGGCAATTTGGTGAGCAAGGCCCGGGTGGCGCAGGGCCAGAGCAATACGGAAACCTACACGTACGATCAGCTGCAGCGACTGTGGACGACCAACCGCACCGGTGGCGGCGTGACCTACGGCTACAGCGCCAGCGGCAATCTGATGAGCAAAAGCGACTTCGGCACGAGCTACGCCTATGGTGGCAACCACTGCGGCCCGCACGCGGTCAGTGGCGCCGGTGGTTACAGCTACAGTTGCGATAACAACGGCAACGTATATAACGCCAGTGGCGGCAACACGTTGAGTATCGCGTACGATGCGGACAATCACCCACGCACGGCGAACCGCGTTGGCGGGGGGGGTGTTATCTGGGCGTACGACGTGAACGGGGGCATGGACTACGAGAGTTCCTCTCGCGGCGTGCGTTACTTCGCTCCGGGTGGCTACGAGCAAGTCGGTACGCAAGGCATCCACGAACTGGGACCGATTGTGGTCACCCAGTCCGGCAGCGTGGATTCAGTAACCACCACCTTGCGCGGCCGCCTGGGCTCGACCATCGACACGATTGACGCAGGCGTGCCGAACAACGGCAACACGCGCGACTACGACGCGTTCGGCGCGACGCGCAACGGCAATATGGGCGTCCGTCCGAACGGCACTTTGAACCTGGCTGATACGATCCATGGGTTCACGAAGCATGAGCACTCGGACGACGTGTGGCTGATCCACATGGGCGGCAGAATCTACGACTACAACCTTGGCAGGTTCCTCAATGTCGATCCGATCATCCAGAACCCGCTCAGCAGCCAAGGGCTCAACCCGTATTCGTACCTCGGCAACAATCCTCTGAGCGGACGCGATCCGACTGGTTATGCAGTGGTGCCTGAAAATGCGTCGTGCAATGAGGATCGCACTGCTTGTTCGGACCCAATGAGCATCGCCGACAAGATCGATGGGTTCCGGATGGTGTATCAAGCGCCCAGCAGCAATGGCTCGGTGTCGTCGAATGCTTTGGGTGCGGGTGGCAATGCGCCTAGTCAGCAAACATCGGGGACGCCTACGGGTAGCACACCGCAGACCCAGCCCGGGCAGCAGTCGCCTACGCAAGCGTCGCAGCCGACGGGGACGATGAGCGCGGACAATAGCCATTGGCTCTATGACCAAATGTCTCAGGGCAGTTGGCTCGAACGAGCAATTGCAGGGATCGTAAATTTCGGCGGCGGACTGGTTGCGCCGTTCACTTCGGAAGACGCGTTCGGTAACACGCACAATCCGGTGTCGGGTCAGCCGCTTTTTGCTGCTGATGCGCACGATCAGCGGATCGGCACGGGGCTAAGCGTACTGGCGCCGATCTCCGTGACGGCTTCGGTGCCAAGATTTACGACAACCTTTGTCGAAGGTAGCTTTTCGATTTTCGATTGGTCGCGATATCCGACCGTGAGAGGTGTTCCTCAGCCAACCGGGCCTTTTCGATTGGTAGGCAAAGAAGAATTGCAAGCTAACCGGTCGTTAGCGACCAAGATGCATCAGGAGATGAAGGCGGCTGATCCATCGTTGCGTGGAATGGATATTCACGATATTACGCCGCTCAAGTTCAGTGGAGATCCGCTCAATCCTGCGAACAAGTTCCCGTTGCTGCGCCAAGATCACATTCCATATACGAACTGGTGGAATCAGTTGCAACGGGATTTGGAGAACCCGGCCAGATGACAGCAATTTCGCCAGAGACTTGGGAGCGCCTGTCATCGCGTTTGACCTTGGCTACCCCGGCAACGCGCGCTCAAATTTCGGCGGCGGAGCGCGCGCTGGATTTACAGTTGCCACGGGAGTATCGCGAGTTTCTTGAGAAGAGTAACGGTGCGGAAGGCTTTGTCGGCAATAACTCTTACGCGTGCTTCTGGCCCGTCAATGAACTCAAGCAACTCAACGACGCGTATGAAGTTGGGAGGTACGCGCCGGGATACGTGTTCGTCGGTTCAGACGGTGGTGGTGAAGCAATTGCTTTCGACACAACGTCCTCAATGTCGATTGTAAAGATGCTGTTTGTGGGCATGAGCCGGGACATTGCCATCCCGCAAGCGGAGACGTTTTGGCAATTTTTGGAAGTCCTCCATCGAGCATGAGTCCGCGTTCCGCCCGCTCCTTCGGAAATGAAATATTCGACATAAAACCGCTGGCGCTCGGCGGCGATCCGCTTGATCCCGCGAACAAGTTGATCCTGACTCGTGCCGAACATATAGAGGCGGTCAGGTATTGGAATAGAGTGATCGCCGACCTACGAAAGAGTAACTTCGGTACGAAGCCCAGTCCGGAGTGATTGCCGAAACTGACATGGCACACCTGACGCATCTTGCGACGGCGACATGTTCGCTTGCTTTGTCATTTTCTACGGAAATGCTCGCTTACTTTGACAATTTCCGTCGTGTAGCGAGGCTGCGGTCACGCCAACTTATTGATCTATAAGATAATGGTCTCGAAGGACAAGGTTTGCGCGCACTGACACCATTGTTTGTCGGTGCTCGTTAACCTTGTCCTTGGCTCGCTAACCCTGTCATGCGCGTTTACCTTGTCACTTTCTCATCTCAAAGCCCGTTCCACGTGAGGCTGCCCTGCGATACGCGGTGCATGAGAAATAGCGATGTCGGCTACACATCGACGGTATTGGCGCACGGTGTGGCCGGTGGCGTCATGTCGAGTTTGGAAGGCGGCAAGTTCGGATCGGGATTTATCGGTGCGGGCGTGAGTGAAGCGTTCAGCGGTGCGACGGCGCACATGGACGCACGCACGCTTGGCGTCAGCGCCGACCGCGCGGTTACGGCGGCGATCATCGGCGGCACGGCGTCGGCGATCTCGGGCGGCAAGTTCAGCGACGGGGCCATCTCCGGCGCGTTCGGCCAGATTTACAGCGATGCGGCCAACGGTGCGGCGATGAATCAGCGCATGCAAACTATTGTCGATAACAGCCCACAGGTTTCGGACATTATCGTTCTCAATGACCCCAATGCTGTGAACGTTCCGTTCTTGGGCACGATGGGCCACAACGCTGAGATCATTGGGAGCGATCAGACAGGCTGGGTATACGTTTCCAAGAATGGCGGCGACAGCAATACAATGCAAGCATTCCCTACTTTGGCTGACTTCAGCAGCAATGATCTATCGAGCAGGTATGACCGTGGGCTTCAGATCGCTGCGCCTGCCACCTATGATCAAGCCATGATTTCTTTCGCAAGCTCGACCTATCAGCAACCCTATGATTGGATGAATAACAACTGTGCAGTCTTGGTCACCAATACACTGTCGGCCGGCGGCTTCACTATGGGCGGCGCGATCAATCTGAGCTATATACCGAATGTGCAATTTATACAAATACAAAATGAGATTGGCGGCACGTACATGAGTCCCGTGCATCACTGAGCAAGGTCAAAGCTATGCGAGTTTTTTCTGGCTTCTTGGTTGGCATCACATTCGGGCTGATGAATGTTTCCGTTCCTTTGGTGCAATCGCACTACGGATATTATTTGCCCCCGGTCGTGCAGCCGATCGCTTCTGGAGTAATCTTGGTGGTGCTTGGGGCGCTAGCTCAATGTTTTCTCGGACCGCGCCAAGATGGGGGGCGATCTCTACCCGGGTGGGCTTGGTTATTGATAGTGGTTGTTGTCTCGTCTCTGATCGTAACTGGTTACGCTTACGGCAGATCACTTGCAGCAAAGGACTACTTCATTCCGCAGCTCCAAGTTATCGGGCTTTTGGTTGGCTTAGCAGTTGCGTTTTTCGGATATGGCCTGAGTTGGATTATTCGGACTGCGCTAAAGGAAAGTGAACAACAAGAATGGAGGCCGAGAGGCTAGTATTTGAAGCCCCGCGCTGCGGGGCTTTTCATTTAGCCGTCCAAACGATTTAGCGTGCCGCTTGTGCGATCACGCTGTCGATGACCTGCATGACGAAGCGTTGTTGAGTTTTGGGCAGGCGCGTAATGCGCTCAAGTTGCTGTTGCAGCTTGAGCGCTGGGCCGCGCTTGCCGGGCTTGGCTTGCTCGCCGATCAATGCTTCGACTGACACGCCGAGCAGCTTGGCGATCTTGGGCAAGGACGACACCGGCACGCGCCGACGGCCGACCTCGTAAGCAGTAATGGTCTGCTGCGACGTGCCGAGCAGCTCGGCAAGCTGCACCTGAGTGATGTCCTGCTCTTTGCGCAGGTGGGCGATGCGCGCACCCGGCATTAATAAATCTTCAGTCACGTACCAATACTCCAACGAGGCAGGTGAAGCCGTCGGAATGGTGGCTTTGGGTGGCTCTACTCTGGGCGAACTATCACGAGTTGCTCAGATCAGGGCGGGCGCTCAAACCATGATGCTCAGTATCCAGTTAATGACTGGTGCGGGCGATCTCACCACGTATATGGGCGGTGAAGTTTCACTACAGGAACAATTGTCTGCGCTCGTGGAAATGCAGCAGGATGCCGCCGCCGATCAAGCGATAATGCCGGTGAAATAGACATGCGTGAGGCTCAACATACATCGCGACAGATCAGAGCGGCATTAGCCAAGCTTTCGCTTTCTTTCCTGCTTCTTCTAACTTTGCTGATTGGCGGACTTTCGAGTGATAGCCGCGCCTTTCAAGGGATCATTTTCACAGTTCTGTTTGTTTTGGTGATCCCAGTTAATGTGCTCTTATCGATCGACGCAAGTCGAACAATCAGCAAAGAATCGCATCTTGGTAAATCGACGATCATTTTAGGCAGGATTCTTGGGGTGCCTCAGGCGATCCTTGGCTTAATTCTTATCGCGGCCGGAATCGTCTATTCTCTTGTAGGACTGCGCAATATTTTTCATGACCTGACTGGCGGCGCCCCCGCTACGTTGGATTTGATATGGACGCTTATTGCTCTGTCGTATTTGGTCCTCGGGTATTTCTATTTCAGACAGAGTCTTGTCCTGATTAAGCACAGACCAGCGCCCGGGAAATAGGGATCACGTGGTCGCTCCTCCAACACGGCTATAAATACCCTTCTGCCGACCCCACCTTGACGGCCGACGCCGATGCGATCATCGACGTCAGGCCGTGGGTTCACCGGACGCTTACTTTGGAAGGAGAGTGAGCTCGCTTACTTTGTCATTCCCAACGAAAATGTTCGCTTACTTTGACAATTTCCATCGCGTGGCGTAGCCGCCTTCACGCTAGCCTATTGATCCATAAGAAAATAATTCAAAGGGCGAGGTTTGCGCGCACTGACAACGCCATTGTTGGTGTTCGTTAACCTTGTCCTTGTCTCGTAAGCTCTGTGACATGCGCTGACCATGCTTGTCTGAATTGGCCACGCAAAACTGATCATCGCCAGTAAATCGCGGCGCGCCTACCGCAACGACAGGAGCTTCACCCGTGAATCAACGACATTCCAACTGTCAACCGTCACACCAACGCCGGACCCCGCTGCCCTGGGAACGTCCCAAGGCGCATTCGGAAGAGCCGCAGGTTGACGAACGCCTGAGCGCAATCATGCAGCATCCGTCGTACCGGGAAGCAGACAGCGATCCGGAGTTCATGCATCACGACGATGTGCGTGGGGTACGCCTGCAGGTCGACTACCTGAAGGCGGAACTGGTGCTGGCTGCACACGGGATTGAGCGTACCATTATCGTGTTCGGCAGTACGCGCTTGCGTGAACCGCAGGCTGCGCGGCGGGAGCTGGCCGCCGCCCGCGAGGCCGCCGCGAAGCGACCTGACGATTCTGCGCTGGCCAGCGCAGTGCACATCGCCGAACAGCGAGAGGTGCTGTCGCGCTATTACGAGGTCGGGCGCGAAATCGGCAAACTGGTCGGCACGGCGGGCGCGCCGAGGTTGGCCGTCCTGACTGGCGGCGGACCCGGCGCTATGGAGGCCGCCAACCGCGGCGCCAGCGAGGCAGGAGCTGCGACGGTAGGCCTGAACATCGTGCTGCCGCACGAGCAGTATCCGAATCCTTACGTCACCCCCGGACTGTGCCTGCAGTTCCACTACTTCGCCATGCGCAAGCTGCATTTCATGAAACGCGCAGCCGCGATCGTGGCATTGCCCGGTGGCTACGGCACGCTGGACGAACTGTTCGGCGCGCTCACCCTGATCCAGACGCGCAAGAATCCGCCCATCCCCATCGTACTGATCGGACGCGCCTATTGGCGCCGTGTTTTTGACGTCGACTTCCTGCTCGAAGCCGGCAGCATCGACGAGGAAGACCGCGAACTATTCTGGTATGCCGAGACCGCCGACGAAGCCTGGCAGGGTATTCTCGACTGGCATCGCCGCAACAGTAGCCCGTTGCTCTGATCCAACGACATGGACAATCGCACATGAAGATCTCCTTTCACGGTGCAGACCGCGAAGTCACTGGTTCCTGTCATCTGCTCGAAGTAGCGGGCAAACGCATCCTGATCGACTGCGGCCTGTACCAGGGCAGCCGCGAACTGACCGCAGAAAACGGCGAGGACTTCGGGTTCGACCCGGCCTCGATCGATTTGCTGCTGCTCACGCACGCGCATCTGGATCACTGCGGACGCATCCCGCTGCTGGTGGAGCGTGGCTTCGCCGGCGAAATCATCAGCACCGCGGCGACGCGCGAACTGGCGCGGCTGGTGATGCTCGACGCCGCTTTTCTGCAAGAGGAGGAGGCCAGGCGGCGCCAGCGGCAAGCCTCGCGCAGAGGGCACTCCGATGGCCGACCACTCTATACGATGCTCGACGCGCTCAGCAGCATGGACCGCTTCGGGCGGATGGTGGCCTACGGTGAGACCATTGCGCTTGCTCAGGGCCTCACGTCCATTTTTTACGATGCGGGACACATTCTCGGCTCGGCCAGCATCCGCATCGAACATCGGGGCAATGGCTCGGTGATCTTCTCCGGTGATATCGGCAACAGTGGTCGGCCGATCCTGCGTGATCCGCAGCCGCCGCCTCACGCCGACGTGGCAGTGATGGAAACGACCTACGGCGACCGTCTGCACAAGCCCCTCGGTCCCTCCGTAGAGGAACTCTACGCCGCGATCACTGACACCTTCGCGCGCGGCGGAAACGTCGTGATCCCCACCTTCGCGCTGGAACGCGCGCAGGAAATTCTTTACTACCTGCGCGTTGGGGTGGAGAGCGGACGCCTGCCGCACACATTGCCTGTGTTCCTCGATTCGCCGATGGCGATCTCGGCCACCGAGGTGTTCCGCCGCCACCCGGAGTGCTACGCCCCCGAGGAACGCGACCTGTTCGCCGACGGCCGCGATCCCTTCACCCTGCCCGGCTTGCACTTCACGCGCGAAACCGACGAATCGATTGCGATCAACCGCATCAGCGGCGGCGCGATCATCATGGCCGGATCGGGTATGTGCACTGGCGGCCGCGTGCGCCACCACCTGCGCCGCAACCTGTGGCGCGCGGACTCCAGCATCGTCTTCGTCGGCTATGCGGCTTCGGGCACTCTGGCACGCCTTCTGATCGATGGCGCCAAGGCGGTGCGCCTGTTCAATGAGGACATCCCCGTTCGTGCGCGTCTGCACACGATCAATGGCTTTTCCGCACACGCCGATCAAGATGAGCTGCTGGCATGGCATCGGGCTATCCGGCCTGCGCAAACCATCCTCGTGCATGGCGATGCACAAGTCATGCAGCGCTTCGCCGCACAGCTGAAGGCGACCGATGTGCGGATGCCCGCCAAGGGCGAAGCCGTCACCTTGTGAAATCCACGACCGTAGTTTCCGCCGTGCACGCTGATTCGCGCCCACTGCTTTCCGACGAAGCCGTCGATCTGCTCGACCGCTACTGGCGCGCTTCGTTGTACTTGTGCGTGGGCATGCTCTACCTGCGCGACAACCCGTTACTGCGCGAGCCGCTACGTCTGGAGCACATCAAGCGCCGGCTCCTCGGTCACTGGGGTTCGGACGCCGGCCAAACCTTGGTGTGGACGCATGTGAATCGCCTCATTCGCGAACGCAACCTGGATGCCATCTTCATTTCCGGTCCGGGGCATGGCGCTCCATCCGTGCTGGCCCACGCCTGGCTGGAAGGACGCTATGGCGAACTGTATCCGGACAAAGGCGCCAGCATCGATGGCCTGTGCCGCTTCTTCAAGGAGTTCTCCTTTCCCGGCGGCGTGGGCAGCCATTGCACGCCGGAAACACCAGGCTCCCTGCACGAGGGCGGCGAACTCGGCTACAGTCTCGCGCACGCTTACGGCGCGGCATTCGATCATCCAAACCTGCTCGTCGTCTGCATGATCGGCGATGGCGAGGCGGAAACTGGACCGCTGGCCGCAGCCTGGCATTCCAACAAGTTCCTCAACCCGACCCGCGACGGGGCGGTGCTGCCGATCCTGCACTTGAACGGCTACAAAATCGCCAATCCCTCGGTGCTGGCACGCATCCCGAGTGAGCAGTTGGCCGACCTGATGCGCGGCTACGGCTACACGCCGCATGTCGTCGAAGGCGATGACCCCGTGAGCGTGCACCGGCAGTTAGCTGCGACGCTGGAAACCGTGCTGGATGAGATCGTCGAAATCCGGCGCCGCGCGCGCACCGATGCCGGTCTGCCGGCCTGGCCGATGATCGTGCTGCGCACGCCCAAGGGCTGGACCGGTCCAAAGAAGGTGGACGGCCACCGCGTGGAAGGCTTTTGGCGGGCGCACCAGATCCCCTTGGACCCGCACGTCGACGCGGCTCACTTGCTCCAGCTTGAACGCTGGTTGCGCAGCTACCATCCCGATGCATTGTTCACTGCCGATGGCCGCTTGGTTCCCGAGCTGGCCGCGCTCGCTCCGACCGGCAATCGCCGCATGAGTGCCAACCCGGTGGCCAACGGGGGCCTGTTGCGCAAGGCACTGCTTCGGCCTGACTTCCGCGACTATGCGATTGCGGTAGCCAAACCGGGCGTGACCAGAGAAGAAAACACTCGTCCCACCGGCCGTTTGCTGCGCGATGTCATGCGGATGAATCCAAACCGCTTCCGCTTCTTCTGCCCGGATGAAACTGCGTCCAACCGCTTGGACGATATCTATCAGGCCAGCGGCAAGGCATGGATGGCCGCCGTCCTACCCGAGGATGCCGACGGCAGCCATCTGGCACGCGATGGCCGCGTAATGGAGATCCTTTCCGAGCACACGCTGCAGGGTTGGCTGGAGGGATACTTGCTTTCCGGGCGCCACGGCATCCTTGCCTCCTACGAGGCTTTTGTCCATGTGATCGATTCGATGTTCAATCAACACGCCAAGTGGCTGGAAAAGGCCCTTGACGTGCCATGGCGCGCAAGCGTGTCTTCGCTCAACATCCTGGTCACTTCCACGGTGTGGCGCCAGGATCACAACGGTTTTTCGCATCAGGATCCCGGATTCCTCGACGTCGTCACCAACAAGAGTCCGCGCGTGACCCGCATCTATCTGCCGCCGGACGCCAACTGCCTATTGGCGGTGGTGGATCACTGCCTGGACAGCGTCGACAAAATCAATGTCATCGTCGCCGACAAGCAAAGTCACCTGCAATATCTGTCCATCGACGAGGCGGCGCGCCATTGCGCGAAGGGTATCGGCATCTGGAAATGGGCCAGCAGCGACGACGGCAGCGAGCCCGATTTGGTGATGGCTTGCGCCGGCGACGTGCCGACCCTCGAGGCGTTGGCCGCCACGGCTTTGTTGCGTCAGTATTTTCCGCTGCTCAGGCTGCGCTTCGTCAATGTGGTCGATCTGTTCCGGCTGGTACCGGACAGTGAGCATGCGCACGGTCTGCCGGACGCCGCGTTCGACGGCCTGTTCACCCGGGACAAACCGGTTATATTCAATTTCCACGGTTATCCGTGGCTGATCCACAAACTGATCTACCGGCGCCGCAACAGCCGCAACGTGCATGTGCGCGGCTACAAGGAGCAAGGCAACATCAATACTCCGATGGACCTTGCCATCCGCAACCAGATTGATCGTTTCAATTTGGTAATCGACGCCATCGAACGCGTGCCGGCGTTGAAGGCTGCCGGCGTCCATGTCCGCGAGCGCATGCGCGACGCAATCCTGGATTGCCAGCGTTTCGCCTCCCGCGAAGGCTGCGATGCGGAGGAATACGCCAACTGGCAGTGGTCAGGCACCTAGAAGCTGCGCGCATCCGACCCATGCGAATCGCTAATCTGCAGCCGTGCGAACAAAGGCGCCCTTAGCAGATCGAACACCAGCAGAAATGCGATAGCGCCGCCCAACGTCAGGGCGACTATGCCACCTGGAACGGCCATCATTCCGATACCGGCGAGCGCCAACGTCGAAGCGATCGCCACGTCTGCCACCGACGACGCAATAAGCCAGTTGCTTGGGCGTGACGACCACCAGTGTCGACGGTCACGATTGATGTAACACGTCGCCTGATTGCCGAACACGACCAGCAGGAAGGCAAGCGTACGCAAGGCGTCGACATCGAGCCTCCATTCGCGCATGGCGATCGCGAGCATCCCGGTGCAGTACGTGAGCTCGCCCAACCCGACCAGCACGCCGGCCAACGTGATCCGGTCGATCTGCCAGCGGTTCGGCCGCGCAGTCGATTGCACGTTGTCGACGGTCAGCGCCATGCCGAGCAAGTCTCCAGTGACCATGACTAGCACCATCAAGAAAGGCGTCAGGATCGCCTGCCCAGTCAGCAGAAGACCCACGGCGAGAAACAACGCCTGCACGGTTTTCTTCGTGATCACATTCAGCGTGTAGCTAAGCACACGCTGGAAGGCCATGCGACCGGTCCGGACGGCGGCGACAACACCGGCGAGCCCGGGCTCCGTAAGCACCATGCCAGCCGCGGACTTGGCAACATCCGTGGCGCTGGATACGGCGATACCCATCTGCGCCTGGCGCAATGCCGGAGCGTCGTTGGCGCCGTCACCGCACATGCCGACCACGTGGCCGCGTGCTTGAAATCCCTTCACCAGCTTGAACTTGTCTTCCGGCAAAACGCCGGCAAACACGGCGTACTCACTGGCGTGCACTTGTGCGGGCATCGGACCGGGCGGATAGACCGGGCCGTCGAGTCCGATCTGGCGGGCGATGACGGCAGCGGTTGTGGCCGCGTCGCCTGTTACCATGACGGTACGCACACCCAGCGCATGCAGCTCGACGATCAGTTGCGCGGAGTCCGCGCGTGGCGGATCGCTCAAGGCCACGAATCCGGCGAGTGTCAGGTTCTCGGCAGAGCCAGCCGCCACGCCGAGTACGCGATATCCCTGCGCCAACAACGCTTCGGCGGCATCGGTCGTCGCGCGCGCGGCCGGCGGAACCAGCTGCAAGACTGTCGCCAACGCGCCCTTGACGACCCGGCGTTGCGATCCATCGGCATCGATGACCATAGCCTGGGCGATCCTGGTCGCCGGATCGAACGGCATGAAAGCCAGGCGCCGCTGCAAGCCACGCATTCCACTTGCGGCCGCTGCTGCACGGATCGCGGCATCTACCGGATCCTGCCCTCCTTCGGCGCTGGCAAGTGCGGCAAGTTCCAGCACCCGCGCCTCGCTGAGATCTCTTAGCGCGCGCACGGCTGTCACGCGCAGCGCGTTTTGCGTCAGCGTGCCGGTCTTGTCCATGCACAGCACGTCCATCGACGCGGCCTCGTCGATGGCGGACAAGCGTGTCGGCAGCACGCCCTGCTTGACGAGAAAGCGCGCACCAAATGCTGCAGCCAAGGTGAAGGTGGCCGGCAGGGCCACAGGGATCGCCGACAACAGTGCGGTCAGTCCGAGTGAAACGATGGCAGCAGGCGGCCATTTGAGCCACAGGCCATAGCCGACGAGCAACGCAATGACCGCGCTGTTGACCAGCGCCAGATTGCGGACAACGTGCAGGACGGCGTTCTGTTGCGAGCTGACCGCGTGCGCGGTGCGCACGAGTTCCGCAGTACGACCGAAGCGCGTGCGCGCACCGGTCGCCGTCACTTGCGCCACTGCTTCTCCGCGCTGTACCAATGCGCCCGCATAACTGAGCGAGCCGGCACCGGCATCGACCGGTACGGATTCGCCAGTCAAAAGAGATTGGTCGAGACGCACTTCACCTTCGACCAAGCGCACATCCGCTGGAACCACGGCCCCCAGCGACAATTTCACCAGGTCGCCCGGGACCAGTTCCGCCGCCGGCACGATGTGCCAAGCCCCGTCGCGTCGCACGGACGCGTTCAGCGCAAGACGGGATTTTAGCGCGGCCAGTGTCGCCTGCGCGCGGCCTTCCTGAAACAGACCGAGCGCCGCGTTGAAAACGAGCAGCAAGGCTATGATGGCAGCTTCCAGCGATTTGCCCAGAACCAGTTCGAGCGCAATGGCGGCCTCCAGCATCCAGGGCACTGGCGCCCAGAATTTTTCGATCGCGTGACGCAACGGACGGGTATCCGGATCGGCCACAGCGTTGGCACCGAATCGCGCCAAGCGTTCCTGCGCTTGCGCGCTGGTCAATCCCGAGTCTGGTTTCGGTTCCGGGGGAGTCTCTTGCGCTGACTTGATCATGGCCGAGGTGTCCTTTGCTCGGAAAACACGGACGTTGCATGCGCCGCGCGGCACCTAGCGAGCGGCGTTCGCGTACACCAAACTCGGTATCCTCGCACGCCCTCACGCTGACCTTGCGATGCTCCTATTGACTTGGCGCTCCGGTTCCTCAACGACATGAACGAAATAAATCGTAACTCGCTTCATCGGACCATAGACCTAGTACTCGCTACTCCCGAAGTCTGTTTGCGAGCGTCGCCAGGGATTTTATAGTGCGCAGCCTTGCTTTTCCCAAAACAAGGCTCTGCCATGCGCCTTCACGTGCTTGCCGTTGCGGTGTTGATCCATTTCAGCGGCACTGCGGTCGCCGCTGATTCCGAGCAGGCGCCAAACTCCGATCAGACGCTGCCGCCAGTTGAAGTCACGACGTCGAAAACGCCTGAACCGGTCAACCAAACGCCGGCAATGGTCAGTGTCGTCGACGGCGAGGATTTGGATAATCGAGGCGCTTCGAACATGGCTTCCGCCCTTGGTCTGGTTCCGGGCGTCGAGGCGCCGACGGGCGGCGATGCCGGACCATCGAGCGCGGTGCCTGCTTTCTGGGGCCTGCACGAATTCGATGCATTCCTGCTGGTGGTCGATGGCGTCCCCTGGGGCGGCGCGTTCAATCCCATGATCACCACCTTTGACCTGAACGACGTGCAACGCATCGAAGTCCTCAAGGGCGCCGCACCCGTCATGTACGGTGCGACCTCCTTTGTCGGGGTCGTGCAAGCGCTCCACTATCCTGCCGGCGAAGCTTCCAATGTCGCCTCCCTCGCCTACGGCAATCATGATTCCTGGAGCGCTTCGGCCGCATTGACGCTGCCGCAGACCGGCGATTACAGGCAGTCGTTCGCGATCGACGGGCAAAGTCTCGGGTTCTCCGACCGTCGTGAGGCTGTGAAGAACGGGCAGGCTCTGTATCGCGGAGCGTTGAGTCTCGACCACGGCACATTGACCATCGATGCCGGCCTGTCGGCCGTCCGCGACGTGCCCCCCAGTCCTGTCGTCCGCTCCGGTGCGACGCTCAGTCCCGCGATACCGGTCGACGCGAATTTCAATCCGGCGGATGCAAGGATTGACCAGGACCAGAATCACCTCGCGATCGGGTATACCCGCGACACGGCATGGGGCGAATGGAGCAGTCTCGTTTCGACAACCCATTCCAACATCACCGACATCCGCGCGTTTCTGCATCCCGACTTGAGCGGCGCCGCCGATACCCAGAACCAGAGTCGCAGGATCGACGACGACTATCTCGACACCCACCTGACCCATCGCTTCGGCGACACTCTTGCCTTCATCGTTGGCGCCGACGCCCTGTACGGATACGGCACGCAGACCACGCACAACGGCAACAGCGCCTATACAGTGCCACTGGATGGATCCGTGCTGCCGCCGCCCACCACATCGCTGCCCGTCAACGAAATCGGCGTGGTCAGGGACCGCCGCAACTTCCTTGGCCAATACGCGCAACTGGACTGGAAACCCGATCAGCGATGGGATGTCGTGGCCGGACTGCGTCTGAACGAGACCTTCGAGAACAAATTCTCGTCAGATCTGGTCGATCCCGATCCGCTCGTTTCAGAGACCCATAAGAGAAATGTCGTCAGGCCAACGGTGACGCTGGGCGCCAGCAATCGTCTCTGGCAGAGCGGCGCCGACGAAGCGGTCCTGTATGCCGATTACCGTAATGCCTTCAAGCCGTCGGCGCTCGACTTCGGACCCGACTATCAGCCTGCTGTGCTGCTGCCCGAATCGGCAGAAAGCTACGAAGCCGGCATCAAGGGAGCGCTCCTCGACGGCCGGTTGCACTGGCAGGCCGAGACGTTTTTGTCGAATTTCAAGAATCTGGTGGTCCCATCCAGCTCGGGATTCCTGGTCAACGCAGGTGGAGAGCGGCTGCAGGGCGCCGAACTCGAAGCGCATTATGAGCTCACGTCCGACCTCGCTCTCGCGGGGAGCCTTGCCTACCACGATGCGTATTTCACTCAATACCTGTTCGCCGATCCGGATACCGGCACCAACGTCAACGTGGCCGGAAGGGCCTTGCCGCTCTCTCCGCACCTTCTCGCCGCGGCAGGGATTCTCTACACGCCAAAAACCGGTTTCTACGCCACCCTGGTCGGCAATTTCGTCGGGCGTCGCTACCTGGACGAAGAGAACACGGCCCCAGTCGGCGGATACTCCACCCTGGCGGCGACCATCGGCTATCGGTTCGGACGATATGCGGTGTCCTTCGAAGGCGCCAACCTTACGAATCGCCGGCCACCCGTGACTTCCAGCGAATTCGGCAGCCAGTCCTTCTATCTGCTCAATGGCCGCACGGTGTGGATGAAATTGAGCTACAGCCTGGATCGATAAGGGCCCCCGGGAACAGACACGCGCATCGCAAGTATTTCCCTTTTCTCCACAATGCTTTACAATAAGCGGCTGATTCAAATAGCCTGACGGTAATCCCATGAAAGTCCTGTCCTCGCTCAAATCCGCCAAGTCCCGTCACCGCGATTGCAAGATCGTGCGTCGCCGCGGCAAGGTTTTCGTGATTTGCAAGTCCAATCCGCGTTTCAAGGCGCGCCAGCGCTGAGAGATGCCCAAGCGGCGCACAAGGGCCGCCGCGTGCGGCCTTTTGTGTTTGTGGCCGGTCGCGACGCGCTGAGAACAATCCGAGATTTGCCGGGCAAGTCGTGGAATTGCTTGGCCGAATCTGCTACAAATCGCTGCGGAGCGGCATGCGCCGCGTGACTTGAGGAGTCTGCCATGAAGCATCATTTCCTCGCCATTGCCTGCACTGCCGCGGTAGCGGCATTCGGAGCCGGTCAACTGGCCCATGCCGAAACCTTGTTGATGAAACGTGTCCGCGAAGAGCGCGACATGCACGCTCCGCATCGCGGCATGACCATGAGCCAGGTCGAACGTCGGTTCGGTGCGCCAGTGCGCAAACTATCCCCGGCTGGCGGCGATGCGACGAAACATCCGGTGATCAACCGCTGGGAATATCCGAACTACATCGTGTATTTCGAGCGTAGCATCGTCATCGACAGCGTCGCCGTGCACGCCGAGCCGGGTGAACTCGGCCCCAAATCCCAGTAAGGCCCAATGACATCCGCTGTATTTCGTCTGCCTGCGGAATGGGAGCCGCAGGCAGGCGTGCTGCTGGCCTGGCCGCACGCGCAAACCGACTGGGCCGAACGCCTGGCGGATGTGGAAACTGCCTTCGCCGCCCTGACCTGCGCCATCGCGCGGCATGAGCCGGTCTTGATGTGTGCCGCCGACGCTGCCGTATGCGCACGCGCCACTCAGCTTTTGACTGCGGCAGGAGCGGATGCGAGCCGTTACCGTTTCATCGAAATCGAATACGACGACACCTGGCTGCGCGACTCCGGCCCGATCACACTGCGTTCGGCCGATGGATTCCGGCTCATGGATTTCCGCTTTACCGGCTGGGGCGGAAAATTCGCCGCCAGCCGGGACGATCGCGTGATCGAGGGACTTGCCGCGCGCGAACTGTTCCGCAATGCCGACCATCGTCGCGTGGACTGGGCTCTGGAAGGCGGCGCGATCGAATCCGACGGCACCGGCACGATCCTCACGACCTGGCGCTGCCTGCATCACCGCCATCCCGAGCAGAGCCGCGAGCAGATGACGCGATTGTTGTGCGACAAGCTCGGCGCCGAGCGCGTGTTGTGGCTGGAACGCGGTTATCTGCAGGGCGACGATACCGACGCGCACATCGACACCCTCGCCCGCTTCGCGCCGGACGATGCCATTGTCTTCCAGGCCTGCGACGACCGGACCGATCCGCATTTCGACGAACTCGCAGCGATGCGTGCGGAACTCGCGGGACTGCGGACTGCAGCCGGCCAACCCTATCGCCTGCATCCCCTGCCCTGGCCCAGGCCCATCTTCGACGACGGCCGGCGTCTCGCCGCGTCGTACGCGAATTACCTCATCGTCAACGGTGCCGTGCTGACGCCGGCGTACGGTGATCCCGCGGACGTGGAAGCGGTACGCGTCATCGCCGCGGCGCATCCCGGACGCGCCGTGATTGCGTTACCCTGCCAATCACTTATTTGGCAAAACGGCAGCCTGCATTGTCTGACCATGCAGTTGCCCGAGGGAGTTCTGGCATGAGCAAGATCCTGCGCGTTGCGCTGCTGCAGGAACGCGACCGCGGCGGCGTCGCCGCCAATCTCGATGCGATCGAGTCAGGCCTGCGCGCCGCGGCGGCGCGGGGGGCGCAGTTGGTCCTGCTGCAAGAACTGCACAACGGGCCGTATTTCTGCCAGCACGAGAACACGGCCGAGTTCGATCGCGCCGAGCCGGTTCCGGGGCCGAGCACGACACGCCTGGGCGCGCTGGCCGCGGAATTGCAACTCGTCGTCGTCGCCTCGCTGTTCGAGCGCCGCGCCGCCGGCATCTATCACAACACCGCCGTCGTCTTCGACCGTGCAAAAGATATTTGTGGAAAATACCGCAAAATGCACATTCCGGATGACCCGGCGTTCTACGAAAAATTCTACTTCACGCCGGGCGACCTCGGTTTCGAGCCCATCGCCACATCCGTCGGCAAGCTCGGCGTGTTGGTGTGCTGGGATCAATGGTATCCGGAAGCCGCGCGCCTGATGGCGCTGGCCGGCGCCGACCTGCTGCTTTATCCGACCGCGATCGGCTGGGATCCGGCCGACGATGTGGCGGAAAAATCCCGCCAGCGCGATGCCTGGATCACGGTGCAGCGCGGCCACGCGGTCGCCAATGGTCTGCCTCTGCTCGCCTGCAACCGCACAGGGCACGAGCCTTCTGCGGACGCTGGCTGTGGCATCGATTTCTGGGGTTCGAGCTTCGTCGCCGGGCCGCAGGGCGAGATGTTGGCGCAGGCTTCAACCGACATGCCGGAATTGCTCGTCGCCGACATCGACATGACACGCAGCGAAGCCGTGCGCCGCATCTGGCCGTTCCTGCGCGACCGCCGCATCGACGCTTACGGCGATCTGCTCAAGCGATTCCGTGACTGAGATGGATGTCCCAACAATCGAATCGGCGCTTGCCGGCCAACCGCACGCGCGCGCGGTGCGCGATGGCGTCGAATATACGCTGCTCGGCACGGCGCATGTTTCGCGCGCGAGCGTGGATGCGGTACGTACCGCCATCGAAACCGGCAGCTACGATGCGATCGCCGTGGAATTGTGCGAGTCGCGCTATCGCGCGATGCACGACCCGGAAGCCTGGCGAAATCTGGATTTGTGGCGCGTGATCCGCGACGGCAAGGCCGGCATGGTGGCGGCGAATCTCGCGCTGTCCGCGTATCAGCGTCGTCTCGCCGAGCAGTTCGGCATCGAGCCTGGCGCGGAATTGAAAGCGGCAACGGATCTGGCTGCACAGCGCGGCCTGCCGCTGTGGCTGATCGACCGCGAAATCAGCATCACCCTCAAGCGCGCTTACCACAGCGTGCGCCTGCGCGACCGCCTCGGCATCGTTGGCGGGCTCATCACGAGTCTGTTCGAGCGCAGCGAAATCAGCGAGGACGACATTGAAAAGCTCAAGCAAGGCGACATGCTGCAAAGTGCCTTCAGCGAATTCGCCGCGCAATCCGAGCCGCTCTACCGCAGCCTGATCGGCGAGCGCGACGCCTTCATGGCGGCACGCCTGCGCGAGGGACGTTTTCAGGAGGAGCCGGGCAACCATCCGGCCAAGCGTGTACTTGCCGTGGTGGGTGCCGGCCATGTCGCCGGCATCGAACGCGAACTTGTCGCGCAAACCGCAACGCCGAATGCAATCCTGGCGCCGCTGAACGTGGCGCCGACGGGTTCGCGCTGGCCGAAATGGCTGGGACTTGGCGTATTGATCGTGATCGCCGCCGCGATCGGCTTCGCTTTCAGCCGCGGCAACGGCCACGGTACCCAGGCGTTGGAGGATTGGATCGTCTTCACGGCGGCCGGCTGCGCGCTCGGCGCGCTGGCCGGGGGCGGTCATCCCTTAAGCGTGCTCGTTGCGGCGATTTCCGGCCCGCTCAAGCCGTTCCGCCCATTCGCGCCATCCGGTGCATTCAGCGCCGGCGTGGAAATGTGGTTGCGTCATCCGCGCGTGGCCGATTTCGAGACCTTGCGCGACGACGTGCTGCACTGGACCGGCTGGTGGAAGAACCGCGTCTCGCGCACCCTGCTCGTGTTCATGCTCACCAACATCGGCATGATGATCGGCGAGTGGACGGCAGGGATACGCATCCTGCACCGCATCCTGTAGCCCGGAATCAGGTCTTCAACACGCGCAGCCGCGGGAACGCGCGTGCGCGCGCATCACGCAGCACGCGCCGCGTGGCCAGACGTGCGTCGTCGAGCAAGGCGTAAATCACTGGCAACGCGGCCAGCGTGACCAGGGTCGAGAAGACCAGCCCGCCGGCAATGGCGCGCGCCATCGGGTAGTACGGCGTGTCGCCGCCACCGATGGTCGCGTCGCTCAGGCACAGCGGCACCATGCCGAGGATTGCCGTGCCCATCGTCATCAGGATCGGGCGCAGACGATCGCGCGCGCCGCGGATCAGCGCCTCGCTGCGGGTCAGGCCTTCCAGGCGCAACTGGTTGATGTGCACGATCATGACGATGCCGTTGTTCACCACCACGCCCATCAGGATCAGTACGCCGATCGAAGCCATGATCGAAAATGTCGTGCCGGTGAGCCAGAACAGCCAGTACACGCCGAGAATGGAAAACACGAACGTGGTCAGGATTGCCGCGGGATAGATCAGCGATTCGAACATCGCGCACATCACGACGTACACGAGCACCAGCGCGATCAGGGTGTTGAACAGCATCTGCTGGCCGGCTTCGTTGGCGAAGTCGAAATTCTGACCGTAGCTCCAGCGATAACCCGGCGGGAACTGCATCGCGTTCATCGCCGCTTCGAGTTTTGGTTTGACCTCGTCGAGCGTCGCACCGGGCGCGAGGTTGGCCTGGATCGCGAGCGAGGTCTGACGGTTCTCGCGTTCGATCGCCGCCGGCGCCGCGCGGTTGTTAAGCTCGACCATCGACAGCAGCGGAACCATGGTGCCATCCGCGGCGCGCAACTTGTAATCGGCCAGATCCGCGAGACTGCGCGTGTCCTCGCCGCCGAAACGCAGCCACACCGGAATCTGCGTGCCGTTGTCGTGGTATTCCCTGAGCGGCAACCCGCGCAGTGCGATGGCGATGTACTGCGCGATTTCATTCGCGGAAAAACCGTAGGTGCGCGCGCGCACGCGATCCACGTGCACGGCCAGTTCGCGATCGCCGCCGTCCTGTGCGGTACGCACGTCGCGCAATCCGGGCACGCGCTGCAGGGTCTGGATCGCGGACGCGGACAGTTCGCGCAGCGTCGTGCTCGAATCGCCGTTCAGGAACACCTGCACGTTCGTGTTCTGGTTCTGCGACTGGAAATCGAAACCGATGCTGCCGATCGGAACCTTGGGTACGCCTTTGCGGATTTTCTCCATGATCTGCTGCGAGTGCCCGCGCCCGGCGTCGTCGTCGGTGAGCAGGACGTTCGTCATCGCCTGCCCTGTCTCGTCGAAATAGCTGTAGATGTTCTTGATATGCAATTGTTTGCGGTGGGCGTCCAGCCATTTCTCGACGGTGACGATGGATTTGTTCAATTCGTCGAGCCGGTAGATGCCGTTGAGCTGGTATTGCAGATGCAGCTCGCCGGACTGTCCCGACGGGAACATGTCGGTCTTGGCGCGGGTCATCGGCACGAAGCTGGCCACGAACAGGGCGACAAGCCCCCATACCATGGCCTTGCGATGCCCGAGCGTCCAGGCGATGGCGGATTCGTAACGGCGTTGCAAACGCGAGATGAGCGTTTCGCGGCCGATGAAGTGCGGTGGCGGCAATTTCGCCGACAGCATAGGCACCAGGCTCACCGCAACCAGCCACGACGCCAGATGCGCGATCGACATGGCGATCGCGACCTGGGTCAGGAAGATGCTGATCTGGTTCTTCGCACCGAAGATGTTCGGCAGGAACACGACAATGCTGGTGAACGTGCCGGCGGCGATCGCGATGCCGACGGCCTGGGTGCCCTGCACCGCGCAATACCAGGGCTTGTCGGGATATTTCTCGCGGTACTGATAGATGCTTTCGACGGCGACGACCGCGTTGTCCACGAGCATGCCGACCGCCAGCAGCAAGCCGAGCAGCGACAGAATGTTGAGCGTCATCCCGAGAAAGTACATGCAGCCGAGCGTGATCACCATGCAGATCGGAATCGCCAGCGACACCATGAACGTGGATGGCCAGTCGCGCAGAAAGAAATACAGCACGAATACGGACAGCAAAATGCCG
>JAJXWU010000150.1:0-12419 GCA_021781425.1 Pseudomonadota bacterium | reverse complement strand
GATCCCGCCAGCTTCGCCGAGTTCCTTGAGACTGTCGGTGACTGCCTTGGCGTCGTTGCCGAGGAAGTACAACTGGATGCCGCGCATTTCCGGGTCGCGGCCGATGCGGTCGATCTCGGCCAGCGCGCGGCTGGCGACCTCCACCAGATTCGCATTGCGCTCCTTGGAAATGTCCACCGCGATCGCCGGCTTGCCGTCAAGATGGCGCCGGTAGTTCAGCCGCGAGGGCTTGAGCGTCACGCTCGCGATGTCGCCGAGCTTGAGTCCCTTGTCGTTGAGCGGCATGGCGCGAATGTCGTCGAGGCTGCGCCATTCGCCCAGCGGCTGCACCTGATAGCGCAGATTGCCGTCCGTGATCTGGCCGGCCGAAGCGGAAAAATTCGCATCCGAAAGCTTCGCATACAGATCGTTCAGACTGACGCCCGCCGCGGTCAAGCGGTCGACCGAAACCTCGATCTGCACTTCCGGCGGCGCCACACCCTGAATCTGCACCCTGGCCACTCCCGGCAGCCTTTCGAGCGGGCGCTTGAGCTTGCGATCCAGCAACTCCCAGGAATTGGACAGGTCGCGGTCGCTGGAAATGCGCAATTGCAGCATCGGCTGATCGGTGGTGGCGAACTTCATCACCGTGTAGCGCTGCAAGTCGCTCGGCAACTCGTCGCGGATGGCGTCGATCCTCTCGCGCGCCTGCACCGCCTTGACCGCCGTATCCTCGCCCCATTTGAGCTGCAGGAAGATTTGGGCGCCGTCCGCGCGCGACAGCGAATTCATGTGCTCGATGCCGGTCAGTGTGGACAGCGCATCCTCGACCGGACGCGTGATCGTGCGCTCGACTTCCGCCGGCGTCGAACCGGCATACGGCAGATCGATCATCATGAACGGGAATTGCACGTCCGGCATGCCTTCGAGCGGCAAACGGAACGCCGCGATCGCGCCGACCACGAGCAGTGACACGAAGAACATCACCGCCGTGACCGGGCGCTTGAGGCTGAGCTCGGCGAGTGTCACGGAGCGATGCCTTCAACCAGTGCGGCGGAGGCGTCGGGATGACGCGGATTGCGCGCGCCTCTGTCCCGGTACCACGCATCGGCACGCCGGTCGAGCAGGTTGTACACGACCGGAATCACGATCAGCGTGAGCAATGTGGAAACGGCGAGGCCGCCGATCACCGCGATCGCCATCGGCGAGCGCACCTCGGAGCCATCGCCGAAACTCAACGCCAGCGGCAGAAAGCCGATCAGGGTACACAACGTCGTCATCGCGATCGGACGCAGCCGCGATTCGGCGGCCTGCGCGATCGCTGCCAGCTTGTCCACGCCTTCCTCGCGCAACTGGTTGATGCGATCGATCAGCACGATGGCGTTCTTGACGACGATGCCCGCAAGCATGATCAGGCCGATGAACACGACAATCGACAGCGGTCTGAACGTGATCTTCAGCGCCAGCACCGCGCCAACGAGGGCGAGCGGAATCGAGAACATGATCACAAAGGGATGTAACAGCGATTCGAACTGCGAGGCCATCACCAGATAGACGAGGAAGATCGCCAGCGACAAAGCGAAGATCAGCGAACGCAACGAGGCATCGAGTTCTTCGCTCTGCCCGCCGATGTGCGCGCTGACGCCGGCGGCAAGCGGATGTTCGCGCAGGATGCTCCGCACCTCGGCAACGGCGCTGCCCAGATCGCCGTAATGCAGATTGGCCGTTACGATGGCCACGCGTTCCTGACCGATGCGATTGATCTCGTTCGGACCCATCGCCACCGTCACATCGGCGACGGAGGCCAGGCGCACGGGCGTGGCCGCGCCGGGATTGACGATCAGGTTGCGGATGTCGCCGATCGACATGCGCTCATCGGGTTTGGCACGTACCAGCACGTCGATCTTGCGGTCGCGGAAGTTGTACTGCGTGGCCACCGCGCCGCGCACCTTGTCGACGATCTGATCCGAAATCTGCTTGGTGGTGAGGCCGAGCGCTGCTGCCCGATCCTGGTCGAAATGGATGCGGATTTCCGGCGAACCGCCCTGTGCGCTGGATTTGACGTCGGCGAAACGCGGCGAGGCCTGCAGCAGCGCCGCGAGCTTGTTGCCGGCTTTCTGCAAGGCGTCCAGATCGTACCCACGCAAATCCACTTCCAACGGCGTGTCGAAACTGAACAGCTTCGGCCGCGAAAACTGAACTTCACTGTCCGGGTGGCTGACCATGTCCGCGCGCAACGCATTCATCGCCTTGCTTTCGCCCTCGCGCCCGGCACCGGGCGCCAGCACGACGAGCAGGCGTGCAATGTTCTCACCGGATTCGGTGGGATTGGCGTCCAGTCGTGTGCCGGTGCCGCTGACGCCGTAGATCATGCGGATCAGCGGATTCTTCGCATTCTTGCTTTGCAGCTCGCGCACCAGCGCATCGGTATCGACGAGCGGCGTGCCAGGCGCGAGTTTGACCGTCATCTCGAAACGGCCCTGCGCGAGTTGCGGGATCAGATCCGTGCCAAGGGTCGGAATCAGCGCAACGCTGATCGCGAACATCGCGGCGGCGAAACCGAGTACGCGCCAGGGATGTGCCAACGCCTTGGGCAGGAATCCGTGATAGGCGGCAGCGGCACGATTGTATCCGGCAAGCAGACCTTTGCCGAGAAAACGCAGGATGCGGCCGACGACAGCGCCCCCGAAACGGCCGAGCGTGAAACCGGTCCACACAAGCACGCGCGGCAGCCAGCGGAAGAGCCGGCCGAGCGCGGTGAACCCTTTGCCGATGCGCGTGCGCGGCGGCGTGCGAACCGGCTTCGCTTCGTCGGCGAACGCCAGCGGCGCCCTGCCTTTGAGCGAGGCAAGCATGGGAATCAGGCTCATCGCGACGACCAGCGAAATGAGCATGGCGAAAGTGATGGTCAGTGCCTGATCGCGGAATAATTGCCCGGCGATGCCCTGCACGAACACGAGCGGAAAGAACACCGCGACCGTGGTCAGCGTGGAAGCGGTCACCGCCATCGACACCTCGCGCGCGCCCTTGACCGCCGACTCGACGATGCCGATGCCGCGCTCGCGCATGCGTGCGATGTTCTCGAGTACCACGATGGAATCGTCCACCACCATGCCGGTGGCGAGCGCAAGACCGCCGAGCGACATCACGTTAAGGCTCAAGCCGGCCTCGCCCATGAAAAAGAACGTGGCGATCAACGACACCGGCAACGACAGCGAAATGATGAACGTACTCCACGAATCGGCGAGGAAGAAGAAGATGATCAGCACCGCGAGGACGCCGCCGATGATGGCGTCGTCGCGCACGTCGTTGAGCGAGCCCCGGATGAAGACCGACTGGTCGTCGATCATGGCCAGCTTCGCGTGCGGCGGCAGGATCGAAGCGCATGGCGCGGGCTGGTTGGTGCAGGTGAACCTGTCGAGTTGATTGCGCACCGCCGCGGCGACGGTGACGGTATTGGCGTCGCCTTCCTTGTAAACCGCCAATTCGATCGCCTCGTGCCCATCCACGCGCACGATGCCCTGACGTTCCTTGTGGCCCTGATGCACGTTGGCCACGTCCTTGAGCCGGATCGGCACGCCCTTGTCGACCTTGACCAGTAGATCGCGCATCTGCTGCAGATCAGTGAACTGGTTTACGGTGCGCACGAGATAGCGCTGGGTGCCGTCTTCGATGCGCCCGCCGGAAACATTCACGTTCTCGTCGCCGAGACGCTTGATCACGTCGGCGACGTTGAGATTGAGCTGTTGCAGACGCTGCTGGTCGATGTCGACGTCGATCTGGTCCTCCAGACCGCCGCCGACCTTGACCGCGGCCACGCCGTTGGTCGGTTCCAGGCGCTTGCGCAACTCGTCGTCGGCGAAGCGGCGCAATTGCTTCAGTTCGGCATTCTCGGCCGCACCGCTCTGCGCCGGGCCGGTGAGCGCCAGACGCAGGATCGGATCGGTCGAAGGATTGAAGCGCAGCAGCACCGGCTTCTTCGCCGTGAGCGGCAATTGCAACAGGTCGAGTTTGTCGCGCACGTCCAGGCTCGCCTGATCCATGTTCGTGCCCCAGGCGAATTGCAGGATCACGTCGGATTGGCCGGCCTGCGACACCGAGTGGATGGTGCGCACGTTCTTGACCACGCCGAGCGCCTCTTCGACCGGCTGCGAGATCAGCGTCTCGATTTCCGCCGGTGCGGCGCCTTCGTACGCGGTGCGCACGGTGAGCGTCGGATAGGTCAGATCCGGCAGCAGGTTGACCTTGAGTCCCGACAACGCAATCAGCCCGAACAAAACCAGGGTGAGCGTCACCATGCCGACGGTGACGCGCCGGCGCGTGGCGAGTTCGACTAGACTCATGCCTTGTTGTCCAGCACCAATACCGCAGTGCCGTCGCGCACGGCGTTGCGACCGACCGTAATGACGCGCGCACCGGCATTCAATCCGGAAATGATCTCCACTTTGTCGCCATCGCTGTAGCCGGTCTTCACCAATTGACGATGGGCGACGAAGCCGTCCGCAGCGGCAGCCGGCGCTTTCGCCGCGGGCTTGCCAGCCTCGACCTTCGCCACTGGCGCGGGTGGCGCCTTTTCGACCACGAACACCGAGGTCTGGCCGTCTTCCTCGACCAGCGCAGAGCGCGGCACGGTCAGCGCGTCGGGACGCTGATCGTAGACGATGTCGATGCGCGAGAACATGCCCGGGCGCAACACCGCGCTGGCATCACGGAACTGGCAAGTGACGCGAAACGTGCCGCTGGCCGGATCGACGACCGGCGCGATGCGCAGGATCGTTCCGATGAATTTCTTGCCGGGCAGCGCGTCGGCTTCGAGTTGCACCGCCTGCCCCGCTTTCAGAATCCCGAGTTGGCGCTCGGGCACGTTGAGCACAGCCTGCAGCGGGTTCATGCCGACGATGCGGAACAGGTTCTGGTTGGCCTGCACCAGATTGCCGATCTTGATGTCGCGCTGCGCGATCACGCCGTCGACTGGCGCGACAATGCGCGTATATGACAACTGGATATTCGCAGCCTCGTAGGCAGCACGTTGCGCGGCCAGGTCGAACTTGTCCTGTTCGTATTCGTACTCGGGAATCAGATGTTTTGGAATCGCCGCCTGCGCGTGGGCGAACGTCGCCTCGGCTTTGTGCATCTGCGCCTCCGCCTGCTTGGCCTTGGCCAGCGCATCGGCATCGTCGAGTTCGGCAAGCAACTGGCCCGCTTTCACGGTCATGCCCTCTTCCACATACAGCTTCCTCAATACGCCCGAGGTTTTCGCCGTGACTTGCGCCTCGTGATCCGCCACCAAAGCAGCCGTTCCGCTGTAGCTCGCGCTGATCGCGCTGTGCGCCGCCAATGCGACTTCCACCGGCACCGCATCGACAGTCGGAGCCTTGGACTGCGCGGCTGCTCCATCGCGATTGCAGGCAGCAAGCAAGCAGGCAAGGCAAACAAATGTTAATTTTATCAATAGGTTTCGCATCTTTTCTTGAATCATGTGCGCTGTGGTCCGGCTGCGAGAATCAGGGTTGATTTGGTGTTATACTAAACTATATCACCATGTTACGCAAGCCCCCGTTATGGTGTGGCCCTCACCGTAACCGGAGGCCGACTTTTGCGACAGGGCCGCAAGTCATATCGGGCACGTGGCAATCGTCATGGATGCACGAAGCCGGCGTGGGGTTGCAGCGTGCACGCGGTTTGAGCTGTGCCTAGGAATTGCTGTACGTGTGTGGCGCAAGTAGCGACGCGCGCATTCGCCACGTTATACTTCACGGGTTTTTCGCCCAGCCACGGATCGCACCACCCGCCATGCAAAAAATCGCCTCCGCCTGCCGCATCGCCCTGTTCGCAACCGCGTTATTCGCCGTTCCCGCACTCGCCGCCGACGCCGGCAAAGGCGATGCGAAAGCTGGCAAATCCCTGGTGTATACCTGTGGCGGCTGCCACGGCGTCACCGGCTACAAGAACGCCTATCCGAACTATCATGTGCCGCGCATCGCCGGCCAGAATTACGACTACATCGTGGCCGCGCTGACCGAATACAAGAAGGGCGAACGCTCGCACCCAACCATGCGCGCACAGGGCGAAAGTCTGTCCGACGAGGATATTCGCAATGTCGCCGCGTACCTGTCCAGCCTGAGCCCGAGCCAATAAGGAAAGCCCATGAATTACATTCGACTCATCGCGCTAGCGGCCGGACTGTTCGCGATCAACGTCTTTGCGGCGGATGCCGGTGGTGCGCCCGGCGCCACCGCGGCCGATCTGGCCAAGCCATGTGCGGCTTGTCACGGCGCCGACGGCAATTCCACGGCGCCCATCTACCCGCGTCTGGCCGGCCAATATCACGACTATCTCGCGCGCGCCCTGCACGAGTACAAATCCGGCGCACGCCAGAACGCGATCATGGCCGGCTTTGCCAAGACCCTGAGCGATGCCGACATCGACAAGCTATCGCGCTACTTCGCGGCGATGCCGGGGAAGCTGGACGATTTGTCGCACGACGAACAGGGCGACTGACGAACCTTTGAATAACCTGCTGCGCTCGGCAACTCGTACGCCGGCAGTGCTCGGAATCCTCACATACACAAAAGTAGGCTCCGGCTCCTGCGCGCTGGCGACGCGCGACTAGCCTACGCTCGCTACGGTTCTTCAGAGGTTCTTGTTGAGTGCGCTGTGGCCTTCATGGCCGCGATAGTACGGATTGCTTCCGCTGGCGTGATCGGTCGCGTCGCGCACGGCAGAGATTTCCGGAAAGTGCTGGCGCAACGTGCGCTCGATACCCTGCTTCAAGGTCACGTCGGCCATGCCGCAGCCATGGCAGCCGCCACCCAGGCGCAAGATCACGGCCTTGTGATCGGTGACTTCCACCAGCGTCGCGCGCCCGCCGTGCGTGGCGATCTGCGGATTGACCTCCGTATCGAGCACGTAGCGCACGCGCTCGGCGAGACTCGCGCCATCCGCTGGCGGACTGCCCTTGAGCTTCGGCGCGCGCACGATGAGTTGGCCACCGGTGGCATCGTTCGAATAGTCGATCTCGGCGCCATCCAGATACGGCATGCTCAGCGCGTCCACATACAAATTGAAGCCTGCGCAGGCCAGTTCCCATTCCCCGCCGGTCAGATCGGAACCCTCGCAGAACTCCAGCCGGCAATCGGCTTTCGGCGTACCCGGATGCATGGCTTGCATGCGCACGCCCAGTCCGGAAATGCCCTGCTGCTCGATCAGCCGGCGGAAATGACGTTGCGCGGATTCGGTCAAGGTCAACATGGCGATGGCACCGAGTAGATACAGGACTATTTTAGTACTGAATCGGACCAACGTCACGGTTGCTATACTTTTCGCGGTCCCGATCAGGAGTCTGCCATGACCGCCGATGAACTGCGCCAGCAACATTGCAAATCGCTCAAGGGCAAGGAAAACCAGTTAACCGCCGCACGTGCGCAGGAACTTTTGAGCATTCTGCACGGTTGGGAATTCGGCTCCGGAAGCGCCGACATTCGTCGGCAATTCCGCTTCCCGGATTTCCTGCACGCGCTGGCTTTCGTCAACGCACTCGGCTTCATCGCTGAAAAAGAAAACCACCATCCCGACCTGGAATTGGGTTGGGGCCGGTGTCTGGTGCGATTCTCGACCCACGACGTCGGCGGATTGTCGCTGAACGATTTCATCTGTGCCGCCAAAACCGACGCATTGCTCGGCGCCTGATCGCCCTATCGTCATGCGGCGCGGCGCGACGCTAGTAGTGAAGATTTCCGTGGCGATGCTCGTGCTGGCACTGACGACCGTTGGCCTGCGCCAACTCGCGCAATCGCAATTCACGGCGCATCTGCGCAACGAAGCCGCTCGCGATCTGGCCCTCGCCGCCTCCGGAAAAACGCCGTGGCATTGGGATTTTCATCGCCAAGACATCGTGGCGGGCCGCATTTTCGGCGACGCCGACGCGGACTTTGCCAGCGATTGCCTGCTGGTGAAATCCCGCGGCTCGCCCTTCGAATTCGGTCTGCGTCTGACTCGAATCCTGTCGCTGCGCGATTTTCCGCGCCTGCGCACGTTCGCCTTTGCGGACAAGCCTGCGCAGGCACAAATCGTGGTGCGCGAGCGCCTCGATGGTGGCGAATGGACCAGCGCGCCCTTTCCACTCGCCGGAATTTCCACGGCGACGAATCTCGACATCGATGCAATCGCATGGCGCGACCCGGACGGACGATACGTCAGACCGCCGGCCGCGGCGGCGATGTTGCGTCTGCGCTTCCGGCTTCCGCGGGGCGCCACCCTGCAATTCAATGGCGCCGCGCTGGAGCGACCCGCACTGGCAAAACGACTCGACCTGACGCGTGTTGCCGCGCTCGTTGATGCAGGCATGCCGGCTCCGTCAGACACCATCCCGGTTTATCGCGTGCCGGATGGCGGCGTGAATGTCGCGCAAATCGCCGTGTTTGCGCGCTCGGACCCGCCGATTCTCGCGCTCCCGCAAACCCGGCGCGTGGAACGGCAGCGCTTGTTGCTGGATTCGATCCGCAGCACGCTTCCGGCGGCGATCGTCGTGCCGCAAGGAGCTTTTGATGCGACTTTCGCGCAGGCCCGGGCCGAGTACGCGCGCGCAGGTGCAACGCCTGTTCCAGGCATCTTGCGTTGGCTTGCGCTTGCCCTGTATGGCGGAGTGCTTCTGTGCAGCCGTATCTTGCCACCTCGTAACGTGCGCTTGCGCTCCTCGCTGGAAGCCGCGCTGGCACTCGCCGGACCTTTATGGCTGGTCGTGGGCGGTCACTTCACGGGCAAAGTCGACGTCTGGCAAGAATTCCTCATCGCTGGCGTCGGCATTTACGCGATCAGCCTCGGCTACCCGCGCGACTGGCGATGGAACGGCAGTCATCGCGCGTGGATGCTCGCCGCGGCCGTGATCGGACTTGCTGCGGTCGTCGGAGCCGCTGCGCATTTCCGGCACGGCGGCCCGATACGCGTGATAGGCCCGGCGCACGTACTGCGCTATTTCGGCTGGGCGCTGATCCAGCAATACCTGATTTGCGTCGTGTGCGCGAGTCGCTGGCGACTGGCGACAACCAGCAACGCCGTTGCGGCTTATCTCGGCGCGCTCGGATTCGCCCTGTTGCACACGCCCAATGCCGGTTTGATGCTGGCCACATTCGCCGGCGGACTTTGCTGGTGCGCACTGTACCTGCGCGAACGCGCCCTGCTGCCACTGGCGTTTTCGCACGCCGCCAGCGCGGTGATTCTGATCGCGCTAGCGCCGCCGTCGTGGCTGTATTCGGCCGACGTCAGCGCGCGCTTTTTCCAGTAGGCAACCTGTCAAGCACGACCGCGAGATCCGGCGCCAACGGCGCGGAAAAACTCCAGGTCTTGCCGGTCAATTCGAACTCGAAACGCGCCGCGTGCAGAAACAGCCGACGCAAGCCGGATTCACGCATCAGCTTGTTGAAATCACGCAGTCCGTACTTTTCGTCGCCGGCAAGCGGATATCCCGCATGTTGCGCGTGCACGCGGATCTGGTGCGTGCGTCCGGTATACAAAGTCACTTCGGCCAGGCTCGCATCCGCATAGGCGCCAATGATCTTGAATGCGGTCAGCGCCGGCTTGCCTTCGTCGCTGACACGCACCATGCGCTCGCCGCCCTGCACACCCGATTTTTGCAATGGCACGTTGACGTCGAACCGGGCGCGTTTGGGACGACCGCACAGCAGGGCGAGATACTGTTTGGTGATATGTCCGTCGCGGATCTGTTCCTGCAGCGCGGTCAGCGCCGCACGTCGCCGCGCCAGCACCAGCACGCCGCTGGTATCGCGGTCGAGCCGATGCGCGAGTTCCAGGGTTTCGCCGGGACGCGCCGCGCGCAAGAGCTCGATCGCGCCGAATGCGACGCCACTACCGCCATGGCTGGCGACGCCAGCGGGCTTGTCCAGCACCAGAAAATCGCGGTCCTCGAATATGATGGACTGCTCGATCCGGCGCAGTTGCGCAGGCGCTGGCGTGCCAACGGCGTTGGGCTCGGCCACTCGCACCGGCGGAATGCGTACGCTATCGCCGCCGGAAAGCCGTGCATCGGGTTTGGCGCGCTTGCCGTTGATGCGCACCTGCCCGGTACGCAGCAGACGGTAGATCAGGCTCTTCGGAACTCCTTTGAGTTGGCCGGACAGGAAGTTGTCGATGCGTTGACCTTCGCGCTCGTCCGGCACGCTGACCTGACGCACGCCAGCAAGTGATTCCTTGTCATCTTTAATCATCGAAGTTCGCGTATCTATTGAAAATTTTGTTGCTGTGCTACACTTCGCCCGCGTTTCGCGCCGACCGCCGACAAGCGGTGGAATGGCGCATCCGCCCGCCGGCATGGGCTGGCGCCCGAGCCCAACTCCGGGAGGAGCCGCTCGGCCGCCGCGCAATCCTAACCGGTCGGATCGCGGATTGCCCGTCGCCGTCATGGCGGCGTGGAGTCCCGGCAACGCAAAGGGCACCTATCAACCGCCAGGCGCAGAGTTTGCGCCGGCAGCTACAAAGCGCTCCCGTGGTGGCGTGCCACGCCCACGGTCTGCGCGGTTCCGCCGCCGTCATGGCGCGGAATCGCGACGCCTTCCACGGTCGAGCGCCGAGGATGTAAAAAAATGAAGCGTATGCTGATCAACGCAACTCAGCGTGAAGAGTTGCGCGTGGCCATCGTCGACGGCCAAACCCTGTACGATCTCGATCTCGAGATTCTCTCCAAGGAACAGAAGAAGGCCAATATCTACAAGGGCCGCATCACCCGCGTCGAACCGTCGCTGGAAGCCTGTTTCGTCGATTATGGCGCCGACCGCCACGGTTTCCTGCCGCTCAAGGAAGTTTCGCGCGACTACTTCCAGTCCGGTGTCGACCACAACAAGGCCGCCATCCGCGAACTGCTCAAGGAAGGCCAGGAACTGCTGGTCCAGGTCGAAAAGGAAGAACGCGGCAACAAGGGCGCCGCCCTGACCACGTTCGTCTCGCTGGCCGGCCGCTACATGGTGCTGATGCCGAACAATCCGCGTGCCGGCGGCGTGTCGCGCCGCATCGAGGGCGACGATCGCGCGAACCTCAAGGAAGTCCTCGACCAGCTCAAGCTGCCCGACGAAATGGGCCTGATCATCCGCACGGCGGGCCTGGGCCGCGAGGCCGAGGAACTGCAGTGGGATCTGGATTACCTGCTGCAACTGTGGACGGCAATCGACGAGGCCGGCAAGGCGCGCCCGGCGCCGTTCCTGATCTACCAGGAATCGCGCCTGATCATCCGCGCTCTGCGCGATTACCTGCGCAATGACATCGGCGAAATCCTGATCGACTCGGAAGAGCTCTTCAACGACGCGCGTGAATTCGTGCAGCAGGTGATGCCGCAGAATCTGCGCAAGCTCAAGCTCTACAACGACACCGTGCCGCTGTTTTCGCGCTTCCAGATCGAAACCCAGATCGAAAACGCGTTCGACCGTTCGGTACGCCTGCCCTCGGGCGGATCGATCGTCATCGACCAGACCGAGGCGCTGACCGCGATCGACATCAACTCGTCCAAGGCCACCAAGGGCGGCGACATCGAGGAAACCGCGTTCAACACCAATTGCGAAGCGGCGGTGGAAGTCGCGCGTCAGTTGCGCATCCGCGACGCGGGCGGGCTCATTGTCATTGACTTTATCGACATGGATTCGCCGCGCCATCAGCGCGAGGTTGAAGACAAGCTGCGCGACGCGCTGCGCCACGACCGTGCGCGCGTGCAGATCGGCAAGATCTCGCGCTTCGGCCTGCTGGAGATGTCGCGTCAGCGCCTGCGCCCGAGCCTGGGCGAGTCCACGCAGAGCGTGTGTCCGCGCTGCGAAGGTCACGGCCGCGTGCGCAGCGTCGAATCGCTGTCGCTGTCGGTGTTGCGCCTGGTCGAAGAACAGGCGATGAAGGAAAAGACCGGCCAGGTGCTGGTGCAGGTGCCGGCGATGGTCGCCAACTTCCTGCTCAACGAAAAACGCAAGAGCATCGTCGAGATCGAACAACGTCACGACGTGCCGGTGATCGTGGTCGCCGACGAGAAACTCGAGACCCCGCATTTTCACATCGAGCGCATTCGCGCCACTGAAATTCCCGGCGACGCAAAGCCCAGCTACGAACGCCTGACGCCGGCGCTCGCCGTGCCGCCGCCGCAAATCGCCAAACCCGGCGCGGAACCGGAGAGGCCCGCAGTCAGCGGCATCGTACCGGCGACCCCCGCGCCGGTGCGCGAAACTCCGGAGCTCGCCGCCGCGCCGGTGCACGCGGCAGCGCCTGGATTATTCGCACGCATGCTGAGCTGGCTTCACAAGCCGGCCGCACCCGAGAAAACCCTGGCCGAACTGGTACCTGCACCGTCGCGCGGCAAAGCGGCACGCGGCAATGGCCAACAGCGCCGCGACAATGCCAAGGACGAAAAACGCGGCGATGGGCGTGGGCAGCGCGAACGTGACCGCACGCGC
>JAJXWU010000134.1 GCA_021781425.1 Pseudomonadota bacterium | reverse complement strand
GTACGCCTTGAACTCGCCGCCAAAACGCTCCGCGCCCACCTTCGTCAGCGCCGCCGTCAGCGTCGTCTTGCCGTGATCCACGTGACCTATCGTCCCCACGTTCACGTGCGGCTTCTTGCGTTCGAATTTTTCCTTGGACATGGCTAAACCCTCAGATAAATTTATACAGTTAAGCTTGCTTGACCACAGCTTCGGCGATATTGTTCGGCGCCTCGGCGTAATGATCGAATTCCATCGTGAACGTCGCGCGACCCTGGCTCAGCGAGCGCAAGCTCGTGGCGTAACCGAACATCTCGCCCAGCGGCACCAGTGCGTCGATCAGCTTGCCCGACGGCGAATCGTCCTGACCTTGCAGGACGCCGCGCCGGCGCGAGAGATCGCCCATCACATCGCCCATGTAGTCTTCCGGCGTCACCACCTCGACTTTCATGATCGGCTCGAGCAGCACCGGATTGCCGCGGCGCATCGCTTCCTTGAACGCGATCGACGCGGCCGACTTGAACGCGTGTTCGTTCGAGTCGACTTCATGGTACGAACCGAAGTGCAGCGTGACCTTGATATCCACGACCGGAAAGCCCGCGAGCACGCCGGAGGTGAGGTTCTCGTTCAACGACTTCTGTACCGGCGGGATGAATTCCTTCGGAATCGCACCGCCCTTGACCGCGTCAACGAACTCGTAACCCTTGCCGCGCTCCTGCGGTTCCATGTTGATGACGACATGGCCGTATTGGCCCTTGCCGCCGGACTGCTTGACGTGCTTGCCTTCGACGTCCAGCGCCGCCTTGCGAATGGTCTCGCGGTACGCCACCTGCGGCTTGCCGACATTGGCCTCGACGTTGAATTCGCGCTTCATGCGGTCGACGATGATGTCCAGGTGCAGCTCGCCCATGCCGGCGATGATGGTCTGGCCGGATTCCTCGTCGGTGCGCACGCGGAAGGACGGATCCTCCTGCGCCAGGCGCGACAGCGCCAAACCCATCTTTTCCTGATCACTCTTGGTCTTCGGCTCGATCGCCATCGCGATCACCGGCTCCGGGAAGGTCATCTTCTCGAGCGTGATCACCTTGCCGGTGTCGCACAGCGTATCGCCGGTGGTGACATCCTTCAGGCCGACCGCCGCGGCGATGTCGCCGGCGCGGACTTCCTTGATTTCGTCGCGGTTGTTTGCGTGCATCTGCAGCAGACGGCCGATGCGTTCCTTCTTGCCCTTGATCGGGTTGAACACGGTGTCGCCCGAGTTCAACGTACCCGAGTAGACGCGGAAGAACGTCAGCGCGCCGACGTAGGGGTCGGTCGCGATCTTGAACGCCAGCGCCGAGAATGGCTCGCCGTCGCCGGCGTTGCGCGTCTCGATCTTGTCGTCTTCGTCGATGCCTGTTACTGGCGGACGATCCGATGGCGCCGGCAGATAGCGGATCACACCATCGAGCATGGCCTGCACGCCCTTGTTTTTGAACGCCGAGCCGCAGAAAACCGGAATCATCTTGTTGCCCAGCGTGCCGTTGCGGATGCCGGCGATGATCTCGTCCTCGGACAGATCACCCTCTTCGAGGTACTTGTTCATCAGGTCTTCGGAGGTTTCCGCCGCCGACTCGACCATATGCTCGCGCGCCTTCTTTGCCTGATCGGCGAGGCTGGCCGGAATGTCGATGTATTCGAACTTCATGCCCTGCGATTCCATGTCCCACTGAATCGCCTTCATCTTGAGCAGGTCGACGACACCCTCGAAGTGATCCTCAGCGCCGATCGGCAGTTGCATCGGCACCGGATTGGCGCCAAGACGCGATTTGAGCTGACCGACAACCTTGTCGAAGTCCGCGCCGGCGCGGTCCATCTTGTTGACGAAGGCCACGCGCGGCACACCGTACTTGTTGGCCTGGCGCCACACGGTTTCGGACTGCGGCTGCACGCCACCGACCGCGCACAACACGAACACGGCGCCGTCAAGCACGCGCAAGCTGCGCTCGACTTCGATCGTGAAGTCGACGTGCCCCGGGGTATCGATGATGTTGAAGCGGTGTTCCGGGAAGGACAGGTCCATGCCCTTCCAAAAACAGGTCGTCGCGGCCGAGGTGATCGTGATGCCGCGTTCCTGTTCCTGCTCCATCCAGTCCATGGTCGCGGCGCCTTCGTGTACCTCGCCAATCTTGTGATTGACGCCGGTATAGAAAAGGATGCGCTCCGTGGTCGTGGTCTTTCCGGCATCGATGTGGGCCATGATGCCGAAATTGCGGTAGCGTTCGATTGGAGTATTGCGCGCCATATTCAATTCAGAAATCCGTAAAACTTCGCTTTCGTGAAAAGTCCGCCATGGGTGGCGATTTGTTCTTTTGCCGTCACGGAGGACGGCACAAATAACGGCATTACCAACGGTAATGCGAGAAGGCCTTGTTGGCCTCGGCCATGCGGTGCGTCTCTTCGCGCTTTTTCACCGCGCCGCCGCGGTTCTCGGCCGCCTCGAGCAGTTCGGCTGCCAGCTTGCGCGGCATCGAGTTCTCGCCGCGCTTGCGCGCCGCTTCGATCACCCAGCGCATCGCCAGCGCCATGCGCCGCGAGGCGCGCACTTCGACCGGCACCTGGTAGGTGGCGCCACCGACACGGCGGGACTTGACCTCGACCGCCGGCGCGACGTTGCCGAGCGCCTTTTCCACGACTTCGATCGGTGTGGCGTGCTTGGCGGCGATCTGCGTGATCGCGCCATAGACGATGCCTTCGGCCACCGACTTCTTGCCGCTCTGCATCACCATGTTGATGAAGCGGGAAATCAGCAGACTGCCGTGTTTGGGATCCGGCAGCAGCTCGCGCGTGGGGGTATTGCCTTTTCTCGACATGATTAACTGCCTTTCGGTTTCTTGGCGCCGTACTTGGAGCGGCTTTGCTTGCGCTTGGCGACGCCCGCGGCATCGAGCGAGCCGCGCACGGTGTGGTAGCGCACGCCAGGAAGATCCTTGACACGGCCGCCGCGGATGAGCACCACCGAGTGCTCCTGCAGGTTGTGGCCTTCGCCGCCGATGTAGCTGATGACCTCGAAGCCGTTGGTCAGACGCACCTTGGCAACCTTGCGCAGAGCCGAATTCGGCTTCTTCGGGGTCGTCGTGTAGACGCGCGTGCACACGCCACGGCGCTGCGGACAGTTCGCCAGTGCCGGCGAGGCGCTCTTGTAGGTCTTCGGACTGCGCGGCTTGCGCACCAGCTGATTGACGGTCGACATTTGTTTTCCTTTGCGCTCATCCCTGATCGCGAGAGTCAAAGAGCGGTCATCCTGACCACACTTTCCAAAAAAGAACCCGGTTCAAGACGAAAAAACAGGCCGGGGTTGAACCGGCCTGTCGAATCCTGGTACATCCTGCGTTTGGCCCTGGGCGCAACACCCTGGCCGCACATCCGTGTAGCGAATACAAGAAGCGTCCTGCCCCTTATTTCGCCTTGCAACGCCAAAAATCGTTCGCGGACAAGGTTTCTGCCCAGCGAGCCGCGCATTCTAACGGGTCGGCCGGAATCTTGCAAGAGCGCGACCGTTGCACAATTTCAGGGCCGGCATGGCCGAACGGCACGGAACCGGAAAAGGGCCGCTCGCGCGGCCCCTTGTTCATCCCGAAGCGAACGATCAGCCGTCGCTTACCGCCTCTCCGACAAACTCCGTCACACCGCCACGCAGCGTTTCCAGGTCCGCATCGCTCAGACCACCCTCGGCTTTCTTGCGACGCTTGCTGTGGTAGGCCAGCCCCGTGCCGGCCGGGATCAGGCGGCCGACGATGACGTTTTCCTTGAGTCCGCGCAGGGTATCGCGGTTGCCGCGTACCGCGGCCTCGGTCAGCACGCGCGTGGTTTCCTGGAACGACGCGGCCGAAATGAACGACTCCGTCGCCAGCGACGCCTTGGTAATGCCGAGCAGCATCGGCGTCACTCCGGCCGGGTGTTCGTCGCGCGCCTTGACGCGAGCGTTTTCCTCGACCACGCGAATGCGATCGGCTTGCTCGCCACGCAGGTAACGGGTGTCGCCCGGCTCTGCGATTTCCACCTTGCGCAACATTTGGCGGATGATGGTCTCGATGTGCTTGTCGTTGATCTTCACGCCCTGCAGACGGTAGACGTCCTGGATTTCCTTGACCAGGTACGCCGCCAGCGGTTCCACGCCGAGCAGGCGCAGGATGTCGTGCGGATTGGGCTCGCCGTCGACCACGGTTTCGCCCTTCTCCACATGCTCGCCCTCGAACACGATGACGTGACGCCACTTCGGAATCAGTTCCTCGTGATCGTCGCCATCGGCATCCTTGATGACCAGACGCTGCTTGCCCTTGGTGTCCTTGCCGAAACTGACGATGCCCGAAACCTCGGCCAAGATCGCCGGTTCCTTCGGCTTGCGCGCTTCGAACAAATCCGCCACGCGCGGCAGACCGCCGGTGATGTCGCGGGTCTTGGAAGTTTCCTGCGGGATGCGCGCGACGACGTCGCCGACGCCCACTTCCGCGCCATCCTGCAAGGATACGATCGCCCCCGCCGGCAGGAAGTACTGCGCCGGGATGTCGGTACCCGGCAACTTGAGATCCTTGCCCTTCTTGTCCTCCAGGCGCACGGTCGGACGCAGATCCTTGGCCTGCGTACCGCGGCGCTTGGGATCGGTCACCACCGACGATTCCAGACCGGTCAGTTCGTCGGTCTGCGCCTGCACGGTCACGCCATCGATGAAGTCGATGAAGCGGATGCGGCCGGCCACTTCCGAGACGATCGGATGGGTGTGCGGATCCCAGTTCGCGACGACCTGGCCGGGCTTGATCGCCGCACCATCCTTGGTCGAAATGGTCGCGCCGTACGGAACCTTGTAGCGTTCGCGCTCGCGGCCGTGCGCATCCATCACCGACAATTCGCCCGAACGCGACACCGCAACCAGATGACCCTGCGCGTGGTGCACGGTCTTGAGGTTGTTGAACTTGAGCGTGCCGACGGTCTTGACCTGCACGTTGTCGACCGCGGCCGCACGCGACGCGGCGCCGCCGATATGGAACGTGCGCATGGTCAGCTGCGTGCCGGGCTCGCCGATGGATTGCGCGGCGATGACGCCCACCGCCTCGCCCATGTTGACGAGATGACCGCGCGCCAGGTCGCGTCCGTAGCAGTGCGCGCACACGCCAAAGCTCGATTCGCAGGTGATCGGCGAACGCACCAGGATCGACTGCACGCCGGCGGCATCGAGTTTGTCGACCAGTTTTTCGTCGAGCAGGGTGTTGCGCGTGAGGATCGGCTTGTCCTCGTTGCCGGGCGCGTAGACGTCGGCGGCCACAATGCGGCCGAGTACCCGGTCGCGCAGCGGTTCGACCACGTCGCCGCCTTCCACGATCGGCGTCATGGTGAGGCCTGCGTGCGTGCCGCAATCGCTTTCCGTCACCACCACGTCCTGGGCCACATCGACCAGACGGCGGGTCAGGTAGCCCGAATTCGCGGTCTTGAGCGCAGTATCGGCCAGACCCTTGCGCGCGCCGTGGGTAGAGTTGAAGTACTGCAGCACGTCCAGACCTTCGCGGAAGTTCGCCTTGATCGGCGTCTCGATGATCGAGCCGTCCGGCCGCGCCATCAGGCCGCGCATGCCGGCGAGCTGGCGGATCTGCGCCGCGGAACCGCGCGCGCCGGAATCGGCCATGATGAACAGCGAGTTCATCGACTTCTGCTCGAGCGCCTCGCCCTTGGCGGTCTTGACCTTGTCCACGCCGATGCCTTTCATCATCGCGCCGGCAACCAGCTCATTGGTGCGCGACCAGATATCGACGACCTTGTTGTAGCGCTCGCCCGCGGTGACGAGACCCGAGGCGAACTGTTCCTGGATTTCCTTGACGTCCTTCTCGGCGCCTTCGAGGATCTTCGCCTTCTCGCCCGGAATCTTCATGTCGTCGATGCCGATCGAGATGCCGGCACGCGTCGCGTAATGGAAGCCCGTGTACATGAGCTTGTCTGCGAACACGACCGTGTCCTTCAGCCCGAGCTGGCGGTAGCAGGCGTTGATCAGGCGCGAGATCGCCTTCTTGGTCAACTCGATGTTGATCAAGGCGAACGGCAATCCTTCGGGCAGGATTTCGGCCAGCAGCGCACGGCCGACCGTGGTGTCCACGAGCGTCGTTTTCTCGCTGCGGTTCTTCTTTTCGTCGATCACCACTTCGTGGATGCGCACCTTGACCTTGGCGTGCAGTTCCACCGCACGGTTTTGATAGGCGCGGTTGACCTCGGTCAGGTTGGCGAATGCCATGCCCTCGCCCTTGGCGTTTTCCAGTGCGCGGGTCATGTAGTACAGACCGAGCACCACGTCCTGAGTCGGCACGATGATCGGATCGCCATTCGCGGGCGAAAGGATGTTGTTCGACGACATCATCAGCGCGCGCGCCTCGAGCTGGGCTTCCAGCGACAGCGGTACGTGCACGGCCATCTGGTCGCCGTCGAAGTCGGCGTTGAACGCGGTACACACCAGCGGATGCAACTGGATCGCCTTGCCCTCGACCAGCACCGGCTCGAACGCCTGGATGCCGAGGCGATGCAGGGTCGGCGCGCGGTTGAGCAGGACCGGATGTTCGCGGATCACCTCTTCGAGGATGTCCCATACTTCCGGACTTTCGCTCTCGACCTTCTTCTTCGCCGCCTTGATCGTGGTGGCGAGGCCGCGGCGCTGCAGCTTGGAGAAGATGAAGGGCTTGAACAATTCCAGCGCCATCTTCTTCGGCAATCCGCATTCGTGCAGCTTCAGCGTCGGTCCGACCACGATCACGGAACGGCCGGAGTAATCCACGCGCTTGCCGAGCAGGTTCTGGCGGAAGCGGCCCTGCTTGCCCTTGATCATGTCGGCCAGGGATTTCAACGGGCGCTTGTTCGTGCCGGTGATGGCGCGGCCGCGACGACCGTTGTCCATCAGCGCGTCGACGGCTTCCTGCAGCATGCGCTTTTCGTTGCGCACGATGATGTCCGGCGCGTTGAGTTCGAGCAGGCGGCGCAGGCGGTTGTTGCGGTTGATGACACGACGGTACAGGTCGTTCAGATCCGACGTCGCGAAGCGGCCGCCTTCCAGCGGCACCAGCGGACGCAGATCCGGCGGCAGCACCGGCAGCACGGTCATGACCATGTATTCCGGACGGTTGCCGGAATCGATGAAGGCCTCGACCAGCTTGATGCGTTTGGACAGGCGCTTGAGCTTGGTCTCGGAGTTGGTTGCAGCAATTTCCTCGCGCAGGCGCACGAGTTCGGCATTCAGGTCGATGGTCTTGAGCAGTTCGTAGACAGCCTCGGCGCCCATGCGCGCATCGAACTCGTCGCCGTGCTCCTCGACCGCCTGCAGGTACTGTTCCTCGTTGAGCAACTGGCCGCGATTGAGCGGGGTCAGGCCCGGATCGATGACGACATAGGCTTCGAAGTACAGGATGCGCTCGATGTCACGCAGGGTCATGTCGAGCATCAGGCCGATGCGCGACGGCAGTGACTTCAGGAACCAGATGTGCGCGACCGGCGAGGCCAGATCGATATGGCCCATGCGTTCACGGCGTACCTTGGTCAGGGTGACCTCGGTGCCGCACTTTTCGCAGACCACACCACGGTGCTTCATGCGCTTGTACTTGCCGCACAGGCACTCGTAGTCCTTCACCGGGCCAAAGATCGCCGCGCAGAACAAGCCATCGCGTTCCGGCTTGAACGTGCGGTAGTTGATCGTCTCGGGCTTTTTCACTTCGCCGAACGACCACGAGCGGATCAGATCCGGCGAAGCGAGCGCGATCTTGATCGAGTCGAAGTCGAGCGACTGGCGGGTCTGGTTGAACAGATTCAACAGGTCTTTCATTTTGCGTTCTCCAATTCGGAGTGATTCATGCGATGGCGGGCAAGGTCAGGTTGTGGAGGCGCGCTTCAGCGCTCCTCCAGTTCCATGTTGATCGCCAGCGAACGAATCTCCTTGACCAGCACGTTGAACGACTCGGGCATGCCCGCGGCCATTTCGTGCTCGCCGTCGACGATGTTCTTGTACATCTGGTTGCGTCCCGGCACGTCGTCGGACTTGACCGTGAGCATCTCCTGCAGCGTGTAGGCCGCGCCGTAGGCTTCCAGCGCCCAGACTTCCATTTCGCCGAAACGCTGGCCGCCGAACTGCGCCTTGCCGCCCAGCGGTTGCTGCGTCACAAGCGAGTACGGACCGGTCGAGCGCGCATGCATCTTGTCGTCGACCAGGTGGTTGAGTTTGAGCATGTGCATGTAGCCCACTGTCACCTTGCGGTCGAACGCCTCGCCGGTGCGGCCGTCGAACAGCGTGGTCTGGCCGGATTCCGGCAGCTCGGCGAGCTTGAGCATCGCCTTGATCTCGGACTCGTGCGCGCCGTCGAAAACCGGCGTCGCCATCGGCACACCGGCCGACAGGTTGCGCGCCAGCGCGAGGATTTCCTCGTCGCTCAGTTCACGCAGCTTGACACGGTCGCCGAACACGTCCTTGTCGTGGTTGTAGATCTCGTCGAGGAATTTGCGCAGCGCGCTCGCCTTCTCGCGCGCTTCGAGCATGCGCTGGATCTTCAGTCCGAGTCCGCGCGCAGCCCAGCCCAGATGCGTCTCCAGGATCTGGCCGATGTTCATGCGCGAGGGGACGCCGAGCGGGTTGAGCACGATGTCGATCGCGGTGCCGTCGGCCATGAACGGCATGTCCTCGACCGGGCGGATCATCGACACCACGCCCTTGTTGCCGTGACGGCCGGCCATCTTGTCGCCCGGCTGCACGCGACGCTTGACCGCGAGGTATACCTTGACCATCTTCAGCACGCCGGGGGCGAGATCGTCGCCGGCGGTGATCTTGGCCTGCTTGTCCTTGAAGCGCTTGTCGAACTCGGACCTGTGGCGCTTGATCTGCTCCTGCGCCTTCTCCAGCAGTTCGGCCACGTCCGCGTTCTTCATGCGCAGCGCGAACCACTCATCCTTCTTGAGCGAGTCGAGATAGTCGTTCGTGATCGTCGCGCCCTTCTTCAGGCCGTGCGCGCCGCCGTTCGCGACCTTGCCCACGAGCTGGTCGCGCAGACGGCTGAAGATCGCGCCTTCGAGGATGCGGAACTGATCGTCGAAGTCCTTCTTGATGCGCTTGATCTCCATTTCCTCGATCTGCTTGGCGCGCTTGTCCTTCTCGATGCCGTCGCGCGTGAACACGCTGACGTCGATGACGGTGCCGTCCATGCCCGGCGGCACGCGCAGGCTCGAATCCTTCACGTCGGACGCCTTTTCGCCGAAGATCGCGCGCAGGAGTTTTTCCTCCGGCGTGAGCTGGCTCTCGCCCTTGGGCGTGACCTTGCCGACGAGAATATCGCCTGCCTTCACCTCGGCGCCGATGTAGACGATGCCCGATT
>JAJXWU010000031.1 GCA_021781425.1 Pseudomonadota bacterium | reverse complement strand
CGCCGGAGGGATGGTTATGGGCGAGGATCACCGCCGCGGCGTTGTGCGCCAGGCAACGCCGCACCACTTCGCGCGGATGCACGCTGGCGCCGTCGATGCTGCCGCGGAACAGTTCCTCGAAGGCGAGTAGGCGATGGCGGTTGTCGAGAAACACGCAGGCGAATACCTCATAAGGATAGGCGCCGATGCGGGCGCGCAGGTAGTCCGCGCAGGCAGCCGGATTCGCCAGTGCCTGCGGTCGGTGCAGATCGCAGGCAAGATAGCGCCGGCCGAGTTCCAGCGCGGCGTGCAGGCGGCAGGACTTGGCCGTACCCAGGCCAGGCTCGGCGGCAAGCGCGGACGCATCGCGTTCCAGCAGGGTCTTCAGGCTGCCGTGGCGAGCGAGCAGTTCCCGGCCCAGATCCACGGCGGTCTGTCCGCGTCGGCCGCTGTCGATGAACAAGGCGAGCAATTCCGCGTCGGAAAGTGCCGCCGCGCCCCTTTCAAGCAGCTTTTCCCGAGGACGTTCGGATTTAGGCCAATCACGGATGGTCATGCGTCAAGCATGCGCACCGCTCGGATGCGGCGATGCCGGCGGATGCGCGAATTCCGGTAAGCTATCGACCCTTCGCCGTGTCGGAATTTTCGCGCATGCCTCCGCAGCCGCTCGCCAACCTGCGCATCCTGCTCGGGGTCTCGGGAGGCATCGCCGCCTACAAGGCGGCCGAGTTGACGCGGCGGCTGCGCGATGCCGGCGCGGAGGTGCAGGTCGTGCTGACCGCCAATGCGACGCGCTTCGTTGCCCCACTGACATTCCAGGCCTTGTCCGGGCATCCGGTGCGCAGCGGTTTGTGGGACGAGGCCGCCGAAGCGGCGATGGGGCACATCGAACTTGCGCGTTGGGCGCAGCGCATCCTCATCGCGCCGGCGAGCGCGGACGTGATCGCGCGCCTGGCGCATGGCATCGCCGACGATCTTCTTACCACGTTGTGCCTGGCCAGCGCCGCGCCGCTCGCCGTTGCCCCGGCGATGAATCTGCACATGTGGGCACACTCGGCCACGCAGGCCAATGTCGCCACGCTGCGCGGGCGCGGGGTCACGCTGCTGGGTCCCGCTGACGGTCCGATGGCCGAGCCGGAATCCGGTCCGGGTCGGCTGCTCGAGCCGCACCAGATAGTCGCCGGACTGGCTGCACTGCATGGACCCAAGCCGTTGGCCGGTCAGCGCGTGCTGGTCAGTGCCGGCCCGACCTGCGAAGACGTCGATGCGGTGCGTTTCATCGGCAACCGCAGTTCCGGACGCATGGGTTTCGCTGTCGCTCGGGCCGCCGCCGAGCAGGGCGCGGCCGTACATCTGGTCGCCGGCCCCGTGCATCTGCCAACGCCCGCCGGGGTGGTGCGCGAGGATGTGCGCAGCGCCCGCCAGATGCGCGCCGCCGTGATGCGGCAAATTCCACAATGCGACATTTTTGTCGCCGCTGCGGCGGTCGGCGACTATCGTCCGGCCGAGGTGGCCGCGCACAAACTCAAGAAAACCGGCAAGACGCTGGTGCTGGAGTTGACCGAGAATCCCGATATCGTCGCCGAGGTTGCAGCCCGCAAGAAAAGGCCTTTCGTTGCCGGATTTGCCGCGGAAACCGAACGGCTGGAAAAACAGGCGCGGGCCAAACTCGAACGCAAGGGCCTGGACCTGATCGCCGCCAACCGCGTCGGCAACGGCACAGGTTTTGATGCCGACGACAACGAGCTGACCTTGCTCTGGTCGGGCGGCAAAGAACAACTGCAGCGTGGGGACAAGCTTGCGCTGGCGCATCGCCTGCTCGAACGTATTGCGGCCTTGCGGGCGAAGCCGCATCGTCAATGATCATCGACGTTGAATTGAAAATTCTCGATTCGCGCCTGGGCGGCGAAATCCCGCTGCCTGCGCCCGCCACGGACGGATCGGCCGGCATGGACTTGCGCGCGGCACTGGCTGCGCCGCTGACGCTCGGACCGGGCGAGAGCGCGCTGATCCCCACGGGTATCGCCATCCACATCGGCGATCCGGATTATTGCGCGGTGGTCCTGCCGCGCTCGGGCCTCGGTCACAAGCACGGCATCGTGCTCGGCAATCTTACCGGTCTGATCGATGCCGACTACCAGGGTCCGCTGATGATTTCGTGCTGGAACCGCGCGCGGTCGCCCTATACCATTGCCCCGGGGGAGCGCATTGCGCAACTGGTGTTTCTGCCGGTCGCGCGCGCGCGGTTCCGCGTAGTGGAAGAATTCGCCGCCAGCCAACGCGGAGCGGGTGGGTTCGGTCATACCGGCGTGCGCTGAGCGACAAGAGACGGATACGGCAGATCGGCGATGGCGAACAAGTCCGGCGACAAGACCTCGGCACTGCAACGCGCGCTCGAACAGGCGCGCGGCCCCGACGTGCTGGCCCGCCTGCTCGAACCGCGCACGCTCCTGTTTCTCGGCGCCTGTCTGGCCTTTGTTGCGGGCGCGTTCTGCGCCTGGCAGGCCTGGTTGATGTGGAGCCGGATCAGCGGCGCGCACCAGATCGACACGGTCACGCAGGCCGAGCTCGTGACGCTGAACAAGTTCGTCGCCGACACCCGCCAGCGCGTCATCCGCGAAGTCGACGGCGATGCCGTCGCCGCGGCGCTGGCCACGGGTGATGATGCTGGCCGCGCCCTGGCGGCGGTTGCATTGAAGCAGGCTTTGCCAGATGTGATTTCCGCGGATTTCTATCGCGCCGACCTGGGCGACGTGCTCGGCACCGATTTCGCCAAGTTCGGCTACGCCAAGGCGGCGATGCTGGTACAGGCGCACCAGGCCCAGATCGGCGCGCCGCTGCAATCGCACCAGGTCGGTCGCCAGCAACGCATCCTCGCGTTCGCGCTGCCGGTGGTTCATGACAAGCAGACGCTTGCCTACGCCTATGTCGAACTGCCGTTCGAGCCGCTGCTGAGGGTGTTTCAGCAGCAGCGTCTGTCGGATGCGCGCATCGATTTGCGCCAGGGCGAAGGCCGTGGCGACCTTGTGCTCGCCAGCATCGGCAGCGCGACCGCGCGCGATTCGCTGACCGATATCGGCATCGGTATCGGCGGCAGCCTGTTCCGCATCGGCGGCTCGCCGGAGGAATTTCCGATCATGCTTCCGGACAGCTTGTGGGTGGCCATTCCGGCGGTATTGATCCTGCTGGGCCTCGGCCTGTTCCTGCTGCAGGCGCGCCGAATCGGTCTGCAGGCAGCGTTGGAACGCTTCCTGCGCCAGCAGTCGACGGCGATGCCGGCCGCGTCGGAACAAACCCTGGCGCAAACGATCGCCAAGCCGGCACCGGCACCGAAACCCAAGCCCGCGCCCGCGACGGCACAATCCGACGTCGTCGTCGACCGCAGCATCTTCCGCGCCTACGATATCCGCGGTGTGCTCGGCAAGACGCTCACCGCCGGTGTGGCGCGCCAGATCGGTCGCGCCATCGGCAGCGAGGCGCAACAGCGCGGCCTGAAGGAAATCGTGGTCGGCCGCGACGGCCGGCTGTCCGGGCCGGAGCTTTCAGCGGCGCTGATCGACGGCTTGCGCACGACCGGCTGCAACGTTATCGACATCGGCGCGGTGCCGACGCCGGTACTCTATTTCGCCACGTATCATCTGAACGCCGGTTCTGGCGTGATGGTCACCGGCAGCCACAATCCGCCGGACTACAACGGCTTCAAGATCGTGCTTGGCGGCGAAACCCTGGCCGAACAAGCCATTGCCGATCTGTACGCCCGGATCAGCGAAAACCGTTTCGCCAGCGGCGGCGGCGGCCTGCAGACGATGGACGTGGTGCCCGATTACATCGAACGCATCACCGGCGACGTGCTGATCGAACGCAAGCTCAAGGTCGTGGTCGACTGCGGCAATGGCATTCCCGGCGCGGTCGCGCCGGCCGTGCTCGAGGGCATCGGTTGCGAAGTGCAGCCGCTCTACTGCGAGGTCGACGGCAACTTTCCGAATCACCATCCGGATCCGTCCGATCCGCACAACCTGCAGGACCTCATCCTGTCGGTCAAACAGATGCAGGCGGACGTGGGCCTGGCCTTCGACGGCGACGGCGACCGTCTCGGCGTGGTCACGGCGAACGGCGAGGTGATTTTCCCGGATCGGCTGCTGATGCTGTTCGCGCGCGACGTGCTCACGCGCAATCCGGGCGCGACGATCATCTACGACGTCAAGTGCACTGGCAAGTTGCAGCCGTGGATCCTGCAAGCCGGCGGCAGCCCGATCATGTGGAAAACGGGGCATTCGCTGATCAAGTCGAAAATGCGCGAGACCGAGGCGGAACTCGCTGGCGAGATGAGCGGGCATTTTTTCTTCCGTGAACGTTGGTACGGCTTCGACGATGGCATCTACGCCGCCGCGCGGTTGATGGAAATCCTCGCCGCTGACCCGAAGGGCCGCGCGCCGCAGGAGATTCTCGACGGCTTGCCCAATAGCGTGTCCACGCCGGAACTGAAGATCGAGATGCCCGAGGGCGAGCACTATCGCTTCATCGAGAAGTTCAAGGAAAAGGCCGGCTTCGAGGGTGCGCGCGTCACCACGATCGACGGCGTGCGCGCGGACTGGCCGGACGGCTGGGGCCTGGTGCGCGCCTCGAACACCACGCCCGTGCTCGTGCTGCGCTTCGACGCCGACACCGACGTGGCACTCGCGCGCATCCAGGACGTTTTCCGCAAGCAGTTGCTAGCGCTGGACGCAAACCTGAAGCTGCCGTTCTGACGCGAGCCTAAGGTTGCGCGTGCGGCTTCGCTTGCACTTCCCGATAGTGCGCCAACTCGGTCTCGAATTTCGCCGCGCTGTCGATTTTTTCCTGCTGCTTGGCGGTGATGTAGGCTTTCTGTTTTTCGATGTTCGCGCGCAGCGACTCGATCTGCTGGCTCAGCGCGGCCGGTATCGGCTTGCCGGCGCGTTCCAGATCCGCCGCGTGCGAGAGCATGTCGGTAAGGCTCCTTTCCTGGCTCTGCAAACTGATCTGGGTGGACTGGATGTACTGATCGATCATGGCCAGTTGCGCGTTGTGCGCGTCGCTCAGGTCATGCTCGGTCGGATACGCCGCGAGCATCTGTGCATCATCTCGAGCCTGCTCGGCGGCCGCCTCGTCGGCCGCTTTTTTCTGCGCCCTGGCTTTTTCGTCGGCCTTGAGCTCTTCGCTGGTCATGGGTGGGGCCACGCGCCGGATCAGCATGCCGCTGCTGCCGACGATGTCGTAACCCGATTGGATGGCCGCATCCGAGAGCACGTCGTCGAAGTGCACGACACCGTGCGCATCCTTCCAGCGATAGCGTTCGTGCGACTTGTCGGCGGCCAGCGCATTCGCCGCGGCGAGGGTGAACAGGCAAAGGGCGATCAGCGATCCTGTGCGGCGCATGGAAATATCCTCCGGAGGGCAAGTATAGGCCGGCGCGCGCCCGCCGGCATCAGACGCCGAATTCGGCGCGATAGGCCTGCAGACGTGCGTGATGCGCGGCCAGTTCCGGGCGCTCGGCGGCAAGCGCCAGCAGGTCCGCGAGGCGCGCGATGGCGAGGACGGGAATGCCGAATTCCGCCGCGATTTCCTGTGTGGCCGATTGTGCGCCCTGGCCGCGCTCCTGGCGATCCAGCGCGATCAGCGCGCCGGCGGGTGTGGCGCCGTTGGCGCGGATCAGGGCGATGGACTCGCGTGTGGCGGTGCCGGCGCTGATGACATCGTCCACGATCAGCACGCGTCCGGTCAACGGCGCGCCGATGAGCACGCCGCCTTCGCCGTGATCCTTGGGTTCCTTGCGGTTGAACGCCAGCGGCACGTCGCGCGCGTGCTCGTGCGCCAGCGCGACCGCCGCGGCGGTAGCCAGAGCGATGCCCTTGTAGGCCGGACCGAACAGCATGTCGAAACCGATGCCGGACGCGACGAGGGTTTGCGCATAGGCGCGGCCTAGCACGGCAAGTGCGGCGCCCGAATCGAACAAACCCGCGTTGAAAAAATACGGACTCACGCGCCCGGACTTGAGCGTGAACTCGCCGAAGCGCAGCGCGTTCTTCTGCAGTGCCAGATCAAGGAATTCGCGTTGGTGGGCGAGCATGGAATGCGCGTTCGCGGCAGTGGATTCCGGCTATTATCCATGAGTCTCGCCTCCGGAGCCGGTCGTCCAGTGAGAATCGTCAGTTTCAATGCCAACGGCATTCGTTCCGCCGCGACCAAGGGTTTCTTCGACTGGCTGCAAAAGCAAAACGCCGACGTCGTCTGCCTGCAGGAAACCAAGGCGCAGGAAGACCAGCTGACCGATCCGATGTTCCGTCCGGACAGGCATCACTGTTTCTATCGCGACGCGACCACGAAGAAGGGCTATTCGGGGGTCGCGATTTATTCGAAGCGCGAACCCGACGACGTGTTGACCGCGCTGGGCTGGGCGCCGTTCGACGATGAAGGCCGCTACATCGAGGCGCGTTACGGAAAATTGAGCGTGGTGTCGTTCTACATCCCGTCCGGCACATCGGGCGACGAACGCCAACGCTTCAAGTACAAAGTGATGGACTGGCTCGGCGGCATCTGCGCGGACTGGCGCAAATCCCGACGCGACTATGTGCTGTGCGGCGACTGGAACATCGTGCGCAGCGAGAGGGACATCCGCAACTGGAAGTCCAATCAGAAGAATTCCGGTTGCCTGCCCGAGGAGCGCGCCTGGCTCAACGCGCTGATCGACGAACACGGCTGGGTTGACAGTTATCGCACGCTCAGACCTGACGGCGAGGACTACACCTGGTGGTCGGCGCGCGGCGCCGCGCGTGCGAACAATGTGGGCTGGCGCATCGATTACCAGATCGTCACGCCGGGTCTGCGCGCGAAGTTGAAATCCTGCGCGATCGCGGCGACGCCGCGGTTTTCCGATCACGCGCCGTACACGGTCGACTATGCAGACTGAAGACGTGGCCGCAGCAGCGCGCAAGCCGTCGTTGTGGCGCGCTTTCGCGCAGCCCGCTGCGTGGACGATGCTGTTCTTCGGTTTTTCGTCCGGGCTGCCGTTCCTGCTCGTCGCCGGAACGCTCGCGTTCTGGCTGAAGAAATCGGGCATCGCCTTGTCGGAAATCACGGTCGTTGCGAGCGCTGGGATGGCGTATGCGCTCAAGTTTTTGTGGGCGCCGCTGCTCGATCACTGGCGCTTGCCGTTGTTTCATCGGTTGGGTCGAAGACGTGGCTGGCTGTTGTTCGCGCAGTTAGGCGTCGTCGCAAGTCTGCTCGGCATGGTAGCGGCGACGCCGGCGAATCTCGGATCGTTCGTTATCGCCACGCTCGGCGTCGCGATCTTCGGCGCGACACAGGATATCGCCGTCGACGCCTATCGCATCGAAATCGCGCCGCTCGAGGATCAGGGCGCGCTGGTCGCGACATATTCGCTCGGTTATCGCTTCGGCATACTCGTGAGTTTCGCGCTGGCGGCGACGCTCGCCGACCATATTCCGTGGCCCGCGGTGTATGCGTTGATGGCCGCGGCGATGATCGTTCCGATCGTCGCGAATCTCTGTGCGCATGAACCCGGCGCCCCGCTTTACCAGTCGCCGACCTGGGCGGCAGCGCTGCGCCACAGTGCCGTCGACCCTTTCGTGGATTTCTTCCGGCGTTATGGAGCTGCGCTTGCGTCGGCAACATTCGTGTTCATCCTGATCCTGAAGATTCCGGAACAGGCAACGATCGGCGGTATCACAAGCCCGTTTTATCTCGACATGGGCTATTCGCAAACCGCGATCGGCACTATCACCAAGTTCTACGGCGTTTGGGTCGGCATCGCCGGAACATTTGCGGGCGGCGCGGCCGTCGCGCGGTGGGGAATCTGGCGTCCGCTGCTCGTCGCCATCGCGATTTGCGGAAGCGCCAATCTGACCTATCTGATCCTGCCCGGCCACCACGGCAGCCTGGTCGCCTTATCTATCGCCATCACCGCGCAGGAACTCACCCTGGGCTTTCTCGGGCCGCCGGTCGTCGCTTTCCTGTCCTCACTGGTCAACCGCGAGCACACCGCAACCCAGTATGCCCTGCTGTCCTCGCTGGTCAACATCACCGGGAAGATCCTTGGTGTTTTCTCCGGCGCAATCGTCACCGCGACCGGCTATCCAACGTACTTTGTCCTCACCACGCTGGCCGTTCCGCCAGCAATCGTACTCGGTTTGTTCCTGTGGCCGCGCGTGCGTGCCGCGGGCGCGTGAAATCCGTCTCGATTGCTGCCAGAATCGCGCCCGCAGGGGCACAGCAAAGGATCCAGCGGTGCCGGACATACTCGTACGCAACATCGACGACGCGCTGGCCGAGCGCATCAAGGCGATCGCGCGCGAACGCGGCTGGTCGATCAACGAGGTGATCGTCCACGTCCTGCGTCACAGTCTGGGATTCGGTGGCGAGGACGTGGCGCGCCGCGAAATCCACGACGTCGCCGAATTGCGCGGCACCTGGAATCCGACCGAGTCGGCGGCCTTTCGCAAGGCTCTGGAAGCGTTCGAGAAAGTCGACGGCACACCGCTGTTCGACGATGCGGACAAAGCGGGCGGTCAAACGCCGAAGTAGATCCCACCCAGTACGCGCGGTCCGTGTGCGCCGGTGACGCTGCTTGCGTGTTCCGGTGCACGATCCGCCAGACGTTCGCGCGCGAGCCAGGCGAAGGCCATCGCTTCGACAAAGTCCGGATCGATTCCACGTGCGGCCGTGCTTGCCAGCGGGATCGGCGCGAGCGCATCGGCAATCGCGCGCATCAAGACCGGATTGTGCACGCCGCCGCCGCAGACCAGCACCTCGCGCGCGGATGGCGCGTGCGTGCGTACCGCATGCGCGATGCTGCAGGCGGTCAGTGCCACGAGCGTGGTCTGCACATCGGCGGGTGGCAGTTCGGTCACGCGCGCGTGCCGGCGCAGCCAGTCCCGGTGAAACACTTCGCGGCCGGTGCTTTTCGGCGGCGGTGCGGCAAAGTACGGATCGGCGAGCAGGTGCGCCAGCAATGCCTCGTCCGTTTCACCACGCGCGGCGAAAGCGCCGTCGCGGTCGAACGGTTCACCCAGATGTTCCTGCGCCCAGGCGTCCAGCAGGCAGCTAGCGGGACCGGTATCGAAACCGCGCAACGGATTGCCATCGAGGATGGTGATGTTCGCGATGCCGCCAAGATTCAGCACCACGCGATCGATGCCATCGCGCGGCAACATGGCGGCATGGAACGCGGGCGCCAGTGGTGCACCCTGGCCGCCGGCAGCGACGTCGCGGCGGCGGAAGTCCGCGACGGTTGCGATACCGGTCGCTTCCGCGATCACGTTCGGATCGCCGAGCTGCAAGGTGTACGGCGGTTTGCGCAGCGGGCGATGACGCACGGTCTGTCCGTGCGAGCCCAGCGCAGCGACCTCACGTGTCGCAATACCTTCGCGCTGCAACAGGGCTTGTGCGGCATCCGCGAAACAGCGCGCGATTTCCA
>JAJXWU010000116.1 GCA_021781425.1 Pseudomonadota bacterium | reverse complement strand
GTAAATACATACTTCCGTCAAGCAGTCCGGGAATTGAGGCGCGAACGCTGTGCTAGCATCGACTCATCGATTCGCAGACGGTACGCGTCGCCATGGGCGAACTCTACGAAGAACGCAGGCAGGAACCGCGCTTCACGACCGCGGGGCGCTACCGGCTGGAAACCGGGCGCGGCGGCGATGTCGAAGGCCGCATTTTGGACCTCTCCCTCAATGGCGCGCTCTTCGAACACGGCGGCGGTACCCAATTGCAGGCAGGCGCCCGACACGCCATGACCCTGGAATTCGACGGTCAGCCGCCATTCCGCGGCGACGGCCTGCTGGTATGGGTGGACAAGGCCCATATCGGCATCGAGTTTTACGACATGGACCCGCAAAACTTCGCTGCCCTGAGCGCCTTGATCGAAGCGCTCGGCCGCGCGCAGCGCTGATCCCAGGAGGATTCGTGTATTCCGGACTGTATCGCAATGCGGCGGCTGCCGTTGTTTTCGCGCTGAGCGGCTTGAGCGCCTGCGCCGCACGCGCATCCGGCCCCTGGGCGGAACTCAAAGGGCAACGCTTCCAGATAGAAATCGCCGCCGACGAAGCATCGCGCGAGCAAGGACTGATGTTCCGCGACAGCATGCCCGCCGATCACGGCATGCTGTTCGTTTTCGACGACGCGCAAGTGCGCACATTCTGGATGAAGAACACGCATATCCCGCTCGACATTTTATACTTCGATCAAAATTACAAGCTGGTCAGCGTGCAGCAACGTGTGCCGCCTTGTCTGGACTCCGGCAACAATTGTCCGGTTTATCCGTCGGAAGGCGCCGCGCAATATGTGCTCGAACTCAACGCCGGTGCGGCGGATAAACTCGGCGTCAAGCCGGGCGATGCGTTGGCCGTGCATCGCTGATCGTCGCGCACGCACGGCAACCCGCATCGGTACGGCACCAGCGGCAGCGGCGGGCCATTCCGCGCATAGAGCATCTCGTCGGTCAGCGGGACGAACTGCAACATCGCCTTTCTCCATCGTTTTGTGCGCCTATTACAGCGCTCACAGATGCAATGCGCGTGACGGCCGGCGGGCAATTCGCGGGCGCCGGCTTCGGGCTTGCGCCGGCACGCGCTTCGCGTAAGATCATGGCAACGCGGCGCCGCCGCTGCCGGAGAAGGGCGATGCACGATGCCTGGCAGAATCTGCGCAATGCCAACGACGCCGACATCCCGCTGTTCGCCACCGCCTTGCTGATCGCCAAGGACGAATATCCCGCCCTCGATGCGGCCACCTACGAATCGCATCTGCGCGGCTATACGCAACGTCTGCGCGACTTGCCGCACGGCAGCAACGAAAGCGCGGCGCAACTGCAAGCGATCAATCGCTTTCTGTACGACGAACTCGGATTCTGCGGCGACGACCGCGATTATTACGATCCGCGCAACAGCTATCTGAACGATGTCCTCGACCGACGTATGGGCAACCCGATCTCGCTCGCGGTGGTGCAGATCGAGCTGGCGCGGCGCCTGGGCGTTCCGTTGGAAGGCATTTCGTTTCCGGGACATTTCCTCGTGCGGCTGCCGCTGGAAGAGGGCATGGTCGTGCTCGATCCCTATCAGAAAGGCCGTTCGCTCGATGTCGCGGAACTGCGCCGCCGCGCGCGTGCGCACACCGATGTGCACGAACTCGACGACGACCGCTTGGCGCGGATGCTCGAGCCCGCCAGCCACCGGGCGATCCTGACGCGCATGTTGCGCAACCTGAAGGGCGTCTACGCCGAACGCGAGCAGTGGGAGAAGGCCGTGCGCTGCTGCGACCGCCTGCTCATTCTCGACACCCTGGCGGTATCCGAATACCGCGATCGCGGCGCTTGCTACCTGCATCTGGGTCATTCGCGCGGCGCACGCGAGGATTGGCAACGTTATCTTGCGCTGATGCCGCAGGCCGACGACGCCGAGGAGATCGCGTTGAAGCTGGCGGATCTGGGTGGCACGCTGCCGCGACTGAATTAGCCCAAGCAGAATCGCATCGATCCGAGACCCGTTGCCAGGCGCGCGCGTCCGGTGCTCACCAAGCAACCCCGCTACACGCTTCTACTCGTGGCTTTCGGTGCCGCACGCGATGCGCTTCACCGCATCGCGTCAGCGCGACACCTCAACCATCTCGAAATCCGACTTGGTCACGCCGCAATCCGGACAGGTCCAGGTTTCGGGAATGTCTTCCCAGCGCGTACCCGCTGCGATGCCGTCTGCCGGCCAGCCTTCGGCCTCGTTGTAGATGAATCCGCAGACCACGCACATGAAGCTGCGGAAGGGCACGTTGTCGGATTGAAATAAGGCGTTCATCCGTAAATTCTACCCTTTACACTATCGCGCATGCACCCGGTTCCGTTTCCCGCGCGCGGACTCTACGCCATCACGGACGGACCGCGCAGTGATCTCCTCCACACCTGTGCGGCCGCATTGGACGGTGGCGCGGCGCTGATTCAATACCGCGACAAGACCGCCGATCCTGCGCGCCGGCGCGCGGAGGCGGCGGCCCTGGCCGCCTTGTGCGTCCGCCATCGCGTGCCGCTGATAATCAATGATGATGTCGCGTTGGCCGTCGCCATCGGCGCACAGGGGGTGCATCTGGGCGAGGACGACGCTGACATCATTGCTGCGCGCACGCGTCTGGGCAGCCACGCCATCATTGGCGTTTCCTGCTACGACTCGATCGAACGCGCACGCACGGCAATCGCGGCTGGCGCCGATTACCTGGCCTTCGGCGCATTTTTCCCGTCGCTGACCAAGCCGCACGCCCGGCGCGCCACGGCCGATTTGTTGCGCGCGGCCACAGCGCTGGGCAAACCGCTGGTGGCGATCGGGGGCATTACACCGGACAATGCGCAGCCGCTGATCGACGCCGGCGCGGATTTCGTCGCCGCCATCTCCGGCGTGTTCGCGGTCGCGGACGTCAAGTCGGCCGCTCGGCGCTACGCGCAATTATTCCACAAGTGAATATTTATACATGACCACCAATCACGAACTTTTCCAGCGCGCGCTCATGCACTTGCCTGGCGGCGTCAATTCGCCGGTACGCGCATTCCGCTCCGTTGGCGGCGATCCGTTCTTCACCGCGCGCGCCGACGGCGCGTATCTGTGGGACGTCGAGGACAAGCGTTACATCGACTACGTCGGCTCGTGGGGACCGATGATCGTCGGCCACAATCATCCGCATGTGCGCGCCGCGGTGGAACATGCGGTGCGCGCGGGTCTGTCGTTCGGCACGCCGTGTCCCGCGGAAGTAACGATGGCCGAGACCATTTCGCGCCTGGTGCCGTCGATGCAGATGCTGCGCATGGTCAATTCCGGTACCGAGGCGACAATGTCCGCGATCCGCGTCGCGCGCGGTTACACCGGGCGCGATGCCATCGTGAAATTCGAAGGCTGCTACCACGGCCACGGCGATTCGTTTCTGGTCAAAGCCGGCTCCGGGGCGCTGACCTTCGGCGTGCCGACTTCGCCCGGCGTACCCAAGGCGCTTGCTGACCTGACGTTGACTTTGCCCTACAACGATCTCGCCGCCGCAGGCGAGTTGTTCGCGCGTGACGGCGAACGTATCGCCTGCGTCATCGTCGAACCCGTCGCCGGCAACATGAACTGCATTCCGCCGCGCGCGGGTTTCCTGCAGGGTTTGCGCGAGCTGTGCACGCGTCACGGCGCCGTTTTGATCTTCGACGAGGTGATGACCGGCTTCCGTGTCGCGCTCGGTGGCGCGCAGGCACGCTACAGCGTGACGCCGGACCTGAGCACGTTCGGCAAGATCATCGGCGGCGGCATGCCGGTAGGCGCCTATGGCGGACGCCGCGAGATCATGCAGCAAGTCGCGCCGAGCGGGTCGATCTACCAGGCCGGCACGCTGAGCGGTAATCCGGTGGCAATGGCCGCCGGTCTGGCCATGCTGGAGCTGATACAGGCGCCGGGCTTTTACGAGGATCTCGAACGCATGACCACGCTGCTGGTCGACGGCCTCCGGGCGGTGGCAATCGAGGCGAGTGTGCCGTTCAGCACCAATCGCGCCGGCGCGATGTTCGGCCTGTTCTTCACCTCCGAAAAAGTGGAAACGTATACGCAGGCCACTGCCTGCGACGTCGCCGCGTTCAATCGCTTTTTCCACGCCATGCTCGCGCGTGGGGTGTACCTGGCGCCATCCGCGTTCGAGGCAGGCTTCGTGTCAGCAGCGCACAGCGAGCGGGATATCGGCGACACGCTCGACGCCGCGCGCGCTGCATTCAAGGAGGCTCGCCATGCATCCTGAAACCATCGCTGTGCACGCCGGTGCAAAACCCGATGCTGCGACCGGCGCGGTCGCGCCGCCGATCCATCTGTCCACGACGTTCGCGCACGGACCCGCTGCTGAACGCATCGCAGGTTACGAATACCAGCGCGAGGGCAATCCCACCCAGGATCGCCTCGAGACGGCACTCACCGCACTCGAAGGCGGCACTGCCGCGCTCGCATTCGCATCGGGGATGGCCGCAATCACGGCCATGCTCGAAGCGCTGCCGAACGCGTCGCGCATCCTGATTCCCGACGATTGCTACACCGGTCTGCGCCTGCTCGCGCAGGATTTTCTCGGCAAGCGCGGCATCATCGCCACAGCTGTCGACATGAGCGATCTCGCCGCCGTGCGCGCGGCCAGCGCCGCCGGCATCGCCCTGATCTGGGCAGAGACGCCGTCGAACCCACGTCTGAAGATTGCGGACATCGCCGCGCTGGCGCAAATCGCGCACGCGCAGGGCGCGTCGCTCGTATGCGACAACACGTTCGCTACGCCGATCCTGCAACAACCGCTTGCGCTCGGTGCCGCTGCGGTGATGCACTCCACAACGAAGTATTTCGGCGGCCACAGCGACGTGCTCGGTGGCGCGCTGGTGTTCGCGCGGCGCGACGCGCTGTATGAACGCGTCGCGCATTTTCGCCACGTCACCGGTGCGATCGCCTCGCCGTTCAGCACCTGGCTGACCCTGCGCGGCTGCCGCTCATTGCCTGCGCGCATGACGTGGCATTGCCGCAATGCACGCGCCGTCGCGGAGTTTCTTGTGGCTCACCCGCGCGTGGAACGGGTGAATTGGCCCGGCCTGTCCGGCCACCCGGGTCACGCCGTCGCGGCACGCCAGATGCGCGATTTCGGCGGCATGCTGAGCGTGGAGATCCGGGGCGGGCGCGACGTGGCGCTCGCGGTCGCGTCGAAAGTGAAATTGTTCACGAACGCGACCTCGCTCGGCGGCTGCGAATCGCTGCTCGAGCATCGCGCCTCAGTCGAAGGCGAGCATCCGGTTTCGCCGCAGAATCTGCTGCGGCTTTCCGTCGGCCTCGAACATCCCGACGATCTGATCGCGGATCTTCGCCAGGCGCTGGAGTGATTTACCACACCCCCGTGTTCGACATCGACGCCCACGGTTCTTGCGGCGGCAGATGGCCGTCCTGCAGCAACTCGATGCTGATCAGGTCCGGCGAGCGCACGAAGGCCATGTGACCGTCGCGCGGCGGCCGGTTGATGGTCACGCCCATTGCCTGCAGATGCGCGCACGTGGCGTAGATGTTCGCGACGCGAAACGCGAGATGGCCGAAGTTGCGCGCTGAACCGTAATCTTCAGTCGCGCCGTCTTCGGCGGGCCAGTTGTATGTCAGCTCGATCTCGGCTTCGGGCGTTTCCTTCGCGACCAGAAACACGAGCGTGAACCGGCCTTGCGGATTTTCCTTGCGGCGTGTCTCGTAGAGACCGAGCCCATCGCAATAGAAACGCAGGCTGGCGTCGAGGTCACGGACGCGGATCATGGTGTGCAGATATTTCATCGCAATTCCCTTGTGCGACGGGCGGGAGCGCTCGAGGGCACGGTCAACAACGCAAGCATGCGGACGCGGATACCTTGCCTGACAGCTGTATCGAAGCCGACGTTCATGGGGTATCCAGCCGATCGGCTCGCGCGCATCACTTTGCGCGAATGAAGCACATTGTACAACTCCGATCCACTACCATGATCACGCCATGCGCGCCTCCCCCGACAACGCCACCTTGCATCCGCTCGCCGAGCAAGCGGCGCGGCAAGCCTACGCGCCCTACTCGCACCTGCGCGTGGGCGCGGCGTTGCGCTCGGCCGCTGGCAATATCTACTGCGGCTGCAATGTCGAAAACGGCGCGCTGCCGATCGGCGGTTGTGCCGAACGCGCGGCAATCGCCGCCGCGGTGCAGGCCGAGGGCGCAAATTTCCGCCTGGCCGCGATTGCCGTAGCCGCGTTCGCCGCGGACGGCGCGCCGCTGCCGGTGTCGCCCTGCGGTGCGTGCCGGCAGGCGCTGGTCGAATTCGGCGCCGGTGCCGCGGTGAGTTTCCGCCAGCCCGGCGGCAACTGGCTCGAGGTCATCGCCGGCGATCTGTTGCCGCACCGCTTCGTCATGCCGGAGTGCTGAGCGCGCACTCCAAAGCCAGTTGCGCCATGCGCCCGAGATCCTGCTCGCGCTCGGCAGCCGACAGATGCGTGTCATTGTCGAGGTGGTCGCTGACAGTGAGTATTGCCAACGCCTGCACGCCTTCGCGCATGGCCAGGCCGTACAGGCCAGCCGCTTCCATTTCCACGCCGGCAATGCGATGGCGGCGCAGCCAGTCGAGCCAGCCCGTCGTGCCTGCATAGAAACTGTCGGTGCTGAAGATCGGCGCCACGCGCGCGGGGATGCCCAGTCGATGCGCGGCATCCACGCTCGCGCGCAACAAGCCGAAGTCGGCACAGGCGGCAAGATCCATGTCGCCGAACGCAAGGCGGTTGAAGCGCGAGTCGGTGCTGGCCGACTGCGCCAGCAGCAATTCGCCCAGGCGGACAGCACCGACGCCACCGCAAGTGCCAACGCGGATGAGGCGGCGTACGCCGTACACACGCACCAGTTCCGTAGCGTAGATGGCGCACGAGGGAATGCCCATGCCGCTGCCCATCACCGAGACGCGCCGGCCGCGGTAGTGGCCGGTGTAGCCGAGCATGTTGCGGCGCGCGGTTACCGGCACGGCAGCGTCGAGCAGGGTGGTCGCGATGTGGCGCGCGCGCAGCGGATCACCGGGCAGCAACACGGTATCAGCGAAGGCGCCGGGCGCGGCGTCGATATGCGGTGTACTCATGGACGTGCCTCGTCGATCAAGTTCCTGGCGGCTGCCACCTGCCGGGTCGCGCGGGTCGTCATGGCGCCGGCTCCGGCAGCCAGCGCCACAGCGGATTTTGCGCTGGCACAGCAGCGCCGAGGCGGAACGCGGCGCGGACACGTGCCGCCATCGCCTCGGCGTCCGTGATGCCGCGCGCATGCACGATCGCCAGCACATCGCCGCGTGCGACACGCTCGCCGGACCGGCGCACGTCCGCAAGGCCCACGGCGTGGTCGATCGCGGCGTCCGGCGTGCGGCGGCCGCCACCCAGATCGACCACGCATTCGCCGAGTTCACGCACGTCGACAAACTCGACCGTGCCTTCCGCGTCGGCGCAAACGGCATGCTGCACCGGCGCACGCGGCAGGTGCCGTGCGGGATGTTCAAGCAGGTCGGCCGGCCCGCCGAGCGCGGCAACCATGCGCGCGAAACGTTCGGCCGCTGCTCCGGAATCCAGGGCCCGTTCGAGCCGCGTCATGGCGTCGTCACGACTGGCGGCAAGCCCACCCAGACGCAGCAGTTCGGCCGACAGCGCGAGCGTGAGCGCGCGCAGGCGCGGACACGCCGGCCGGCCGCACAACAAGTCGATGATCGCGCCAACCTCCAGCCCATTGCCGGCCTCGCGCCCAAGTACCTGATCCATGTCGCTCAGCGCAACCGCCATGGCCACGCCGCTGCCGCGCACGACGGACTGCATGCGTGCGGCCAATGCCTCGGCGGCGGCAACGCCAGGGGTCTGCGCGCCGTTGCCGGTCTTGATGTCGAGCACCAGCGCCTGCGCGCCACCGGCCAGTTTCTTGGACAGTATCGATGCGACCATGAGATCGGGCACATCCACCGTGGCGGTGACGTTGCGCACCGCGTACAGACGCCGGTCGGCGGGAACCAGATCCGCGCTTTGGCCGATGATCGCGCAACCGGCGTCCGCCACGGTGCGGCGCAGGCGTGCGGGCGCGGGATTGACGTCGTAACCCGGGATGCTTTCGAGCTTGTCCAGGGTGCCGCCGGTATGCCCGAGGCCCCGTCCGGAAATCATCGGCACGAATCCGCCGCAGGCCGCAATAAGCGGCGCCAGCACCAGGCTCACGCAATCGCCGACGCCGCCGGTCGAATGCTTGTCCAGTGCCGGTCCCGGCAGATCGCGCCAGTCCAGACGCCGGCCGGAGTCGCGCAGGGCGAAGGTGAAATCGCGGCATTCGTTCGCTTCGAGTCCGTGCCAGGCCACGGACATCGCCAGCGCGCCGATCTGGCCCTCGCTCCAGCTTGCGTCGGCGATGCCGCGGGCAAGTTCGCGCCATTGCGCAGCGTCCAGGTGCCGGTCTTCGCGCCGGGCGCGCAGCAGTGCGCTGGCCGGCCAGCCGCTCATGCCAGCAACGGGATCAATTCGTCGTACAAGGCGCTGGCGCCGATGCGAAAACGCGCCGGCGTGATCCAGGCATCGCCCAAACGCTCGCGCGCCAATTGCAGATACGCCGCGGCATCCTCGATGCGGCGGATGCCGCCGGCGCACTTGAAGCCGCAGCGCCCGCCATGCGCCGCGATCGCGTCGAGCAGGATGATCGCCGCTTCCGGCGTAGCATTCACCTTGACCTTGCCGGTCGAGGTCTTGAGGAAATCCGCGCCGGACTCGATGCCCAGTTCGGCGGCGGCGCGGATGCGCTCTGGCGTCGCCAGTTCGCCGGTTTCCAGGATCAACTTCAGTACGTGACCGGCGCCGCAGGCGTGTCGTGCCGCATCCGCCACGGCGCGCGCGGCGACGATATCGCCATGGCAGAACGCGGTCCACGGCAGGACCGCGTCGATCTCGTCCGCGCCGGCGGCCAGCGCGCGGCGGATTTCGCGTTCTACGCGCGCGGCATCGCTGCCGCCGTCCGGAAAATTCACGACCGTGGCAATCTTCACCGCCGTGCCGGCCAGCGCGCGGCGCGCCGTGGTCACGTGCTCGGGATAGACGCACACCGCGGCGGGCAGCACGCCGCCGCGCGCGCGCACACACTGCGCATCGATCTTCCCGGGCGTGTCGTCCTCGCCGAGACTGGTCAGATCCAGCAATGGCACGAGCCGTGCGGCAAGGGCACGCGGGGAATCTTCACGGGTCGGCATGGCGTTGACCGGTAGGCGAAGTGGCAAGCATACGATCGCCCCGGACCGATGCCCTTGACCTGAGGCAAATCCCGCCGCCATGGCAACCGCCACACGCGCGTGGCCCAATCCGCCCGACTAGTGGACTGTAACGATTGATTCGGGAGTAATCCTGCGCGACGGATCGAAGTATTTCCACTTCACCGGCTTGGTCTGTTTATTGTACTGACGGATGT
>JAJXWU010000264.1 GCA_021781425.1 Pseudomonadota bacterium | reverse complement strand
TGGTGGATGACGACCATCGCCTGAGTGTGCATGTGAATTTCGTCGCCGAAAACTTCGCCCGATTCCTGCGCCGGTTTGCGTGATGGATCTTTTCGCCACCTGTCCGAAGGGCCTGGAATACCTGCTCGTCGACGAGCTGAAAGCGCTCGGCGCGGCGGATGTCCGCGAAGCGCTGGCCGGCGTGCATTTCACCGGCGAACTCGATGTGGGTTATCGCGCCTGTCTGTGGTCGCGTCTGGCCAGCCGCATCCTGATGACGCTGGCCGAGTTCGACGTGTCGGATGCCGATGCGTTGTATGCCGGCGCGCGCGCGATCGGCTGGAGCGAGCACCTCGACCTTACGACGAGCTTCGCCGTCGATGCAGTCGGCGCCACGCCGGGCGTGACGCATAGCCAGTACGCCGCGCTGCGCGTGAAGGACGCGATCGTCGATACGTTCCGCGAGGCGATGGGCGAACGTCCGAATGTGGACACCGAAAATCCCGGTCTGCGCGTGAATCTGGTCTTGCGTCGCGGTCGCGCCATCGTCAGCCTGAATCTTTCCGGAGCGCCGCTGCACCAGCGCGGCTACCGCAAGGGCGCGGGCCTGGCGCCGCTCAAGGAGAATCTCGCCGCGGCGATGCTGTTGCGCGCGAACTGGCCGGTGATCTACGCGGCCGGCGGCGGACTCGTCGATCCGCTGTGCGGCTCGGGTACGTTGCCGATCGAGGCGGCGCTGATGGCGGCGGACGTCGCGCCCGGATTGCGCCGTGCGCACTGGGGATTTGCCGGCTGGCGCGGCCATGATGCCGCATTGTGGAAAATGCTGCACGATGCCGCGCAGATGCGCGCACAGGCTGGTCTGCAGGCGCTGCGACCGGTGTTCTTCGGTTTCGACGAAAATCCGACCGTGCTCAACGAGGCGCGACGCAATGCGCAGGAAGCACTGCTGTCCGGCTTTATCCAGCTCGGGCGGCAGACGCTGGAACATCTGCATCGTCCGCATGAACTTGAACAAGCCGGACTCGTCATCACCAATCCGCCGTACGGCGAACGCATGGGCGACGACGAGAATGTGATAGCGCTGTATCGCCTGCTGGGCGAAAAGCTCAAGGCCGAATTTCCCGGCTGGCGCGCCAGCGTCATCGCCGCGGACGAAGCGCACGGCCACGCGCTCGGTCTTCGTGCCGACAAGCGTTACAAGTTGTACAACGGCGCGATCGAATGCACGTTGCTGAACTTCGAAGTTGCCGCGCACGACGCACCGCGGCCCGCACCGAAACCGCTCTCGGCCGGAGCGCAGATGGTGAAGAACCGGATCGAGAAGAATTTCCGTCACCTGCGCAAGCAGGCGCAGCGCGAAGGCGTCGAATGCTGGCGTGTTTACGACGCAGACCTGCCCGAATACGCTGCCGCCATCGATATCTACGGCGAGCATCTGCATATCCAGGAATACGCCGCGCCGGCGAGCGTGGACGAGAATCTCGCGCGCACGCGCTGGCGCGAACTCGTGCGCGCGGCGGCCGAGGCGCTCGGCGTTGCGCGCGAACGCATCGCGCTCAAGCAGCGCCGCCGCGGCAAGGGCGGAGAAAAGTACGGCCGGCTCGACGAACGCGGGGAATTCATCGAGGTGGGCGAGGGTGGATTGAAATTCCTCGTCAATCTGCGCGATTACCTTGACACCGGTCTGTTCCTCGACCACCGCCCGTTGCGCGCGCACGTGCGCGCGCTGGCCAAGGGCAAGCGTTTTCTGAACCTGTTCTGCTACACCGGCAGCGTCAGTGTGTACGCTGCCGCGGGTGGCGCATCTGAGACCACCAGCGTTGATCTGTCGCAGACGTATCTCGATTGGGCCGCGCGCAACCTCGCGCTCAACGGCTTCGATTCATCGGCGCACAAGCTCGTGCGCGAGGATGCGCTCGGTTTTCTGCAAACGCGTTCGGCGATGTACGACCTGATCTTCGTCGATCCGCCGACGTTCTCCAATTCCAAGCGTGCAGAGGATTTCGACGTGCAGCGTGATCACGCGTGCCTGCTCAACCTGTGCGGCCAGCGGCTGTTACCGGGCGGGCTGATCCTGTTTTCCAATAACTTCCGTCGTTTCAAGCTGGACCAGGCCGCGCTGGCAGGATTTGCGATCCGCGAGATCAGCGCGCAAACCATTCCCTTCGATTTCGCCCGCAGTCCGCGCATCCATCGCGCCTGGGAGCTGAAAAAGACCTGATCCGTTCAGCTTGGCCGGATCGAAACTGAACAGGCCGCGTCAACGCCGGCGGATTTCACCTTCGATTCAGCCCGGCGGATAGACGATGCGCCTGCGACGTTCGGTTCGCGCGATGGTGATTCGGGAGGCAGTCATGGCGATCCGCAAACAGGTTTTTCGCACGCTGGTTCCGGCCCTGCTCCTGGCGGCCGGCCTCGCGCTGGCGCCGTCCGCCTTCGCACACGGGCATTTTTCCATCGGCATCGACCTGCCGGGCCTGAGCGTTGGTTACTGGGGCGGCCATCATGGTCGCGGTTACGTCGATGTGGGCGTGGGCGGCTATTACGGCGGTTACTATGGCGGCGGCTATTACGCGCCGGCTTACTACGACAACGACTACTACGCGCCGGCGCCGGTCTATTACGGTGCGCATTACAGTGCGCCGGTGTACCGCGGCGATGACCGCGGCCGTTACTACGATCGTGACGGCGACCGCAGCCGTTACTACGATCGTGACGGCGATCCGCGTTATTACCGCGATGACGGCCGTGGCTACGACAACGACCGCGGCTATCATCGCGCCGGATACAATCGCGGCTATTCCTGCGCTTCGTCGGATCCGCGTTACTGCCGCTGATTGCCCCCGGCGGCGCAAGTGATTGCCAAGGCCCGCAGTGTTCCGCGCTGCGGGCTTTTTCACGCATTTAACCATCGTGGAATCGCCGACCTGCTAGCATGGCGGGGCTATGCAGGGGACCCTTCCATGACTTCGCCGACAAGGCCCGACGAGCGCACGGCCGCTCCCGAGGCGTGGACGTTCTTTCGCCAATGGCTGAAGAATCCGCTCGGCATCGCCGCGCTGTCGCCATCCGGCCGGCAGTTGACCCGGCAGATGATTTCCGAGTTGCCGCACGGGACGCGCCGCGTGGTCGAACTCGGCGGCGGCACCGGCGTGTTCACTCGCGCCATGCTCGCGCACGGCATCGCGCCGAGCGACCTGCTCGTGCTCGAACTCAACGAGGCGTTGTACCAGCACCTGCGTGCGCGTTTTCCGGACGTGCGCGTGGAATGCGGCGACGCGCGCGAACTCCCGGCGATCGCGCAGCGCGCCGGTTATCTCGAGGACGGACCCGCCGACGCGATCATCAGCGGATTGGGTTTGTTGTCGATGTCGCGGCGTACCCAGGCCGAAATCCTCGCTGCGGCATTTTCCGTGCTCAAGCCCGACGGCCGCCTGGTCCAGTTCACCTACGGGCCGAAATCCCCGGTGCCACGCGATCTGCTCGACGAACTTGATCTATCCGTGCGCCGCGGCGGTTTCGCCTGGTGGAACGTGCCGCCGGCATCGGTGTATGTCTACACGCGCAACCGCTCGCGCGCGGTGCACGCGGTACGGGTAAAAAGTCGGGCCTGACGGTTGAGTCTTGGCCGCGCTGCCCGTATCATGCGCGGCCTTCGGTTTTGCGCCTGCGTCCAGTGTGGAGAGGTGGCAGAGTGGTCGAATGCGCCGGATTCGAAATCCGGTTTACGGTTTTGCCGTAACGTGGGTTCGAATCCCACCCTCTCCGCCACACTGACAGCGCGCGCCGTCCTTTGCGTGGCCTGATCATGAGCCTTATTTCCACCCCCGTTTCCTTCGGCGAATTGATCGACAAGATCACCATTCTCGAGATCAAGTCCGAGCAGATGCGCGATGCGGCCAAGCTCGCCAACGTGCGCACGGAATTGGAAATGCTCAACGCAACCTGGGCGCAGAATCCGGCCTCGCGCACTGACATCCGCACCGAGCGTGCCGAACTCAAGCGCATCAATCAGTCGCTCTGGGACATCGAGGATGAAATCCGCCTAAAGGAAAAGGCGCAGGACTTCGATGCGCGTTTCATCGAACTGGCGCGCGCGGTGTACTTCACCAACGACAAGCGCGCCGCGGTCAAGCGCGAGATCAATCTGAAGCTCGGTTCAAAACTGGTCGAAGAAAAATCGTATCAAGACTACGGCGCCGCATCGGCCTGACGCGCAAACGCCTCGAAGCGCTCGATCACGGCTTCGGTTTCGATCAACTCCATCACCCCGGCAAATTCAATTTTCGTTCCCCACGGCAATTCGCTGGCCGGTTTGCCGCGGAATTTGCGCGCCGCGTCGTCGTAGCGATCCACGCACCAGCGCCGGTCGGAGTAAGGCCCGGAACGTTGCGGATTGCTCGCCGCGTGCAGGCCGAGTACCTTGGTGCCAGCCGCGTTGGCCATGTGCATGGGACCGGAATCCGGTGTCAGCACAAGACGTGCACGCCGGCACAGAGCGAGAAATTGCTTGAGCGTATCCTTGCCGATCAGGTCGATGGGTTCGGTCTTGCATTTCTCCACGATTGCGTCGCCGAACTCGCGCTCGAATGCTCCCGGCCCGCCGCACAGCGCGACGCGCCAGCCGCGCGCGGCGGCATGATCCATCACCGCCGCATAGCGTTCCGGCAGCCAATTGCGCAGGCGGTGGCTGGAACACGGACTCACCAGCAGGGTCGGCGTCGCGCCGGGAAGATGGCGTTCAGCGAATTCGTGCGCGGAATCCGGAATCGGGATATTCCATTCGACGGTGGTTTGTTTCAGGCCGAGCGGCTGCAGAAATCCCGCCATCGCGTTCAGGACGTGCTGACCGTGCTGTTCGGCGATGCGTGTGTTCACGAACAAGCCATGCAGATCCTTCGAACGCGCGCGATCGTAGCCGATGCGCAAGTCCGCGCGCACCAGCGCACTGACCAGGTTCGCGCGCAAGGCCACTTGCAGATGCAGCAGCACATCGAAGCGGCGCCTCGCGAGCGCGCGGCGCAGCGCGGCAAATCCGCGCCAGCCGGCGGCCTTGTCGAAAACGAGGAATTCCACGCCCGCCATGTCGCCGACCAGTTCGTGCTCAAGCTTGCCGACGATCCAGGTCAGGCGCGTCTGTGGCCAATGTGATTGCAACGTGCGCAGCAGCGGCACGACGTGAGTGACGTCGCCCAGTGCCGAGGTGCGCAGCAGGCACAGCGACTGCGGCGGACTGGCGGCGGAAAACGCGGCGTGCGGCATGCGGGCTGCTAAACTGGCGGGGATGATGCAGGCGCAAATCCAATCCACGCCCGATGGCGCGATTGTGTTCGACCCCGATGCCATTGCACAAGCGCATTTCGATCCGGATTGGTTCGAACCGGAGCACTGGCGTGCGCGCGCGCCGGTACACGCGACTGCCGGCGGCCGCGGCGGCACGATGTTCATCGATGCGCCATTCGGGCAGTGTGCGTTGCGCCATTACCGGCGCGGCGGCATGGCCGCACGCGTGCTCGCCGACCGTTATCTGTGGGCCGGTCCCGAACGCACGCGCAGTTTCGCCGAATTCCGGTTGCTGCAATCGCTGCGCGGAAAAGGTCTGCACGTGCCGTTGCCGGTGGCTGCGCGCTACCGCCGCGGCGGCGCGTATTATCGCGCCGACATCATCACGCGCCGGATTGAACGGGCCGTGACGCTTGCGGAACTGCTGGCGCAAGGCGGGATCGATTCGGCAGTCGCAGCGCGCGTCGGCGCGGAAATAGCGCGCTTTCACGAAGCCGGGGCATACCATGTCGATCTGAACGCCCACAACGTGCTGCTGACGGACGCGGCGGTATGGCTGATCGATTTCGATCGCGGCGACTTGCGCGCGCCGGGATGCGGTTGGCAGCGCGCGAATCTGGCGCGCTTGCAGCGCTCGCTGCGCAAACTCGGCGCGGTGCGCGGCGGCGAGGACGTCTTCGAGCGTGGCCTGTGGCAGACGCTGCTGGCGGCTTACGAAAAGGCGCTGGCGGCATGAACCTCGCTCTGCATTTTCTCGGCGTCGGCTCCGCGCAGGCGGTGGAACTGGGATCCTCAGGCGCAGTGCTCGAGCGTGATGGCAAGCCGTTTCTTCTGATCGACTGCGGTCCGGAAACGTTGACGACGTATCTGGACGCGTACGGCGAGCCGCCGCGCGCGGTGTATATCACGCACACGCACATGGACCACGTCGCGGGTCTCGAACGGCTGTTCTATCGCGTGTATTTCGATGCGGAGCTCAAGGGTGCGGTTCGTTTGTTCGCGCACGCCGCGCTGATTCCGCATCTGCAGGCGCGCGTGGCCGATTATCCGCAGGTCGTCGCCGAGGGCGGAGCGAATTTCTGGGACGGTTTTCATCTGCTGCCGTGTTCGCGCGGTTTTTGGTACGAGAACCTGTGGTTCGACGTGTTTGCGACCCGCCATCACGCGCCGCAGACCTCGTTCGGCCTGGCCCTGCGCGGATCGTTCGCCTGGACCGGCGACACCCGGCCGATTCCCGAGGCGATCACGGAATTCGCACCGGAGCCCGCGGTCATCGCGCACGATTGCGCGCTGCACGGCAATCCCTCGCATACCGGGGTGGACGATTTGACCCGCGAGTACGCAGACGAGACGCGCGGACGGATGCTGTTGTATCACTACGGCGGCGTGACCGACGGGCTGACTCTGGCGGCGCGCGGTTATCGTGTCGCGCAACGCGGCGAACGCGTTGCCTTGCCGCCGCCTGCGTTCGAATCCGTATTGATCGGGCGCACGTCCGCATGAACCAGCTTGCGCTTCCAGATCGGCTAGAACCGGTCCGCACCGCGCCGATCCAGGATGCGCGCAAGCGGCTGCTGCACGACCTGCGCATTTCGGTAATCGACCGCTGCAACTTCCGGTGTCCGTACTGCATGCCTGAAGACGAATACGCTCACGATCACGTGTTCCTGCCGAAGGATCAGCGCCTGCGCTTCGAGGAAATCACCCGGCTCGCACGCGCCTTCGTCGCACTCGGCGTGCGCAAGCTGCGCCTGACCGGCGGCGAGCCCTTGCTGCGCCGCGACCTGCACGAGCTGGTGCGACAGCTTGCGCAGATTCCTGGCGTGGACGACCTCGCGCTGACCACGAACGGCGTGCTGCTGCCGCGGCTGGCGCATGCGTTGCGCGAGGCGGGCCTGAAGCGCCTGACCATTTCGCTGGATAGTCTGGATCCGGATACGTTTCGCCAGTTGTCGGGTGGGCGTGGCGAGGTCGCCGACGTGCTCGACGGCATGGCCGCCGCGGAAGCCGCCGGGTTCACCTCGATCAAGCTCAACTGCGTGGTGTTGCGCGGCGTCAATGATCATCAGGTGACGGATCTGGCCGGGCGCTTTCGTGGCACGTCGCATGTCGTGCGCTTTATCGAGTACATGGATGTGGGCACGGTCAATCGCTGGAATGCCGCCAATGTGGTGCCGAACGCGGAATTGCTCGCGCGCATCCGGGCATGTTGGCCGCTGCGCGCGCTCGAGCCGAATTACCGCGGCGAGGTCGCGCAGCGCTACGCTTACGCCGATGGCGCCGGTGAGATCGGCTTCATCAGTTCGGTGTCGCAGCCATTCTGCGGCGATTGTTCGCGCGCGCGCCTGTCCGCGGACGGCAAGCTGTACACCTGCCTGTTCGCACGCACCGGATTCGATCTGCGCGGCCCGCTGCGCGATGGCGCCGACGATGCGGAACTGATCCGCCTGATTGGGGGGCGCTGGGGACAGCGCGCGGACCGTTACAGCGAATTGCGCGCGGAGTTGCGCGCAACCGGGAATCCGGAGAAAGTCGAAATGTTCAGCATTGGCGGGTAACGTGAAGAAGAACGCATTTTCGATGACGCATATCGATCCGGCCGGCCGCCCGCGCATGGTCGACGTCGGCGCCAAGTTTGCGACGTCGCGTATGGCAGTGGCGCAAGCCATCGTGCGCTTTCCGCCAGCGGTTGTGCGTGCGCTCAAGCGCGATGGCATGCGCGCGAAGAAGGGGCCGATCATCGATACCGCCATCATTGCCGGCACGCTGGCGGTCAAACGCACGCATGAGCTGATCCCGTTCTGCCATCCATTGGCGATCGAACGCTGCGATTTTAGGGTCGAATTCGCCGCGCCGACCGAGTTGTCGATCTGCTGCGAAGTGGCCGTCACCCACAAGACCGGTGTGGAAATGGAAGCGTTGACCGGTGCCAGCGTCGCCGCACTCACCGTCTATGACATGTGCAAGGCGCTGTCGCACGAAATCGTCATTGGCGAGGTGCGTCTGCTGGAAAAATCCGGCGGCAAGCGGCGCGTGCGCGCAGGGAAGGCCGTCCGATGAGATTGCGCGTGCTGTATTTCGCCACACTGCGCGATCGCGTCGGCACCGACGCCGAAGCTGTGGATTCGACCGCCTCCAATGCGCGTGGCCTGTATGCGGAACTGCGTGCGCACCACGGTTTCACGATGAGCGAAGAACGCTTGCGTGTTGCGGTCAATGGCGCCTTTGCCGCGTGGGAGCAGCCGTTACGCGATGGCGACGAGGTCGTGTTCATTCCGCCGGTGAGTGGCGGCTGAAATGTTCCGGATCGAAGAATCCGCCATCGATGCCGCTGCGCTTGCGCGCGCGCTTGAACAGACGAGTGCGGGAGCCTGCGTGACGTTCGAAGGCCGGGTGCGCGATAGCAACGTCGGCTGCAGCGTCGCCCGGCTCGATTACCAGGCCTACGCATCGCTGGCGCAAGCCGAGGGCGAACGTATCCTCGCCGAGGCGCGGGAAAAATTCCCGATCCTGGATGCGCGCTGCGTGCACCGCGTCGGCGCGCTCGCGATCGGCGATCTGGCGGTTTGGGTGGGCGTGACTGCCGCACACCGTGATGGCGCGTTCGCTGCATGCCGTTACGTCATCGACGAGGTGAAGAAACGCGTGCCGATCTGGAAGAACGAGCATTACGCCGACGGCGAATCGGGTTGGCTGCATCCCGATGACGTGCCGGTTGCGGCGCCGGATTCGCTTGTCTGAATGCACGGTGTCCTGTATTCTGCGCGGCCTTTCCCGGAGAGGTCGCGCATCGCGACTGCGATGCGCAGATGAGGCAGGATGCCGAATGGAAGTGGCTTCAGGGACGAATCTCCGCAAAAAATATTTATCCGGAGAGGTGTCCGAGTGGTTGAAGGAGCACGCCTGGAAAGTGTGTAAGCGGGTCAAACCGCTTCGCGGGTTCGAATCCCGCCCTCTCCGCCACTTTATGGTGGCCCCGTCGGTTCTCTCGCGACGATAGTTTGCAAACCCCGCCAGGGCCGGAAGGCAGCAACGGTAGTGAATGATTCGGGTGCCGGGATGCGGCTGACGGGGCCGCCACCAGTGTTTTTGCGTTCCTCCTTGAACGCAAAAGATCAGAGCGACATCCTTGTCGCACTTTTCAACAAGAGTCATAGCTCTGGCCCCTGACGCCTCAACTTGGCACAATCGACACTTCGGCAGTCCGGTGTCTCGAT
>JAJXWU010000070.1 GCA_021781425.1 Pseudomonadota bacterium | reverse complement strand
CCGAGATTGCCCCGCGCGGTAGTCGCTGCGGTAGACGGATCGACGCTCCAGAACTGCCCTGTGCTTGCCGACATCCACAGTTTGCCGTCGCAAGTGAATGCGAGGGCCAGATCGAGCTGGGCGTTGGTGCCGAGATTCAACTGGCCAACAAGCGTTGCTTGTCCAGTTGTCTGGTCGATAGTGAGCAGGCTTTTGACCGCGTTGGCATCGGAGACGGCATACAGCACGCCGTTGGGGCTGAACGTCAAACCGTAAAGGTTGACGGGCACGCCGTTAAGCGTTGCACCGCCAATTAGCGAAGCGGTGCGCGTCGTCAGATCGACGGAATAAAGAACATTGAACGCCTCGCCGTAGCCGACGACGTCGGTGGCACGTGCCTGGCTGGCGAAGACGCCAAGCACGAGCGCTGCAAGGAATGCGCGCAGGGGCATGCGATATTCTCGATTTCTGTTCTTGTAGTAATCGTCAGCCACATCATCGAGGACATGGCCTCACGAGTCTAGCAGCGAATGCAAGGAAAACAAAGCCTTGGCGTGGCGATGCTACACTGGCGGTAGAAAAGATCGAATGGCCGCTACCACTACGGATACGGGCCTTTACATAACACAAGATATTGGGTTTTCATCGCGCAGCAGGGAATTGTGCCCGTCCATGTCTGATTCAAGTCGCGAATCTTCCCCGGCTACGACCGTGCTGCTCATCAATCTGGGCACACCGTCGGCGCCAACGCCGTCGGCCGTGCGGCGTTATCTCGCGCAATTCCTGAGCGACCGGCGCGTCATCGATTACCCGCGCTGGCTGTGGATACCTTTGCTGTATGGGGTGATTCTGCGCTTGCGGCCGCGGCGTTCGGCGCGAGTTTACGGGAAAATCTGGACGGCGCAGGGGTCGCCGCTCCTGGTCAACAGCCAGGCGCTGGCAGCCAAGCTGGCCGGCGAGTTGAGCAACGGGGAAATTCGCGTGGAATTGGCGATGACCTACGGCGAACCGGACGTGCGCGCGACCATCCGAAAGCTGCTCGCTGAGGGCGTGTGCCGCTTATTGGTGTTGCCGTTGTATCCGCAGTATTCGGCCACATCCACGGCGGCGGCGTTGGATGCGGTCTTCGACGCACTGCGTCGCGAGCGGCGTGTGCCCGAATTGCGCACGCTTGCCGATTACCATGCCGACCCGGATTACATCGCCGCGCTGGCGGCGAGTGTGGAAAAGTACTGGTTCACGCATGGCCGCGGCGAACGTCTGTTGCTGTCTTTCCACGGTATCCCGGAACGTTACGTCAACGCCGGCGATCCGTACCGCCACCAATGCCTGATCACCGCACGCTTGCTGCGCGAACGCCTGGGCGTGTCCGAATCGGATCTGGCCGTGGGATTCCAGTCGCGCGTCGGCCGTGAGCGCTGGTTGGCGCCTTACACCGACGTGGTACTGCCGGAACTGGCCAGCGCGGGCGCCCGCCATGTGCAGGTGCTGTGCCCGGGATTCGCGGTGGATTGCCTGGAGACGCTGGAGGAGATCGCCATCCGTGGCCGCGAGCAGTTCCTTGCCGCCGGCGGGGAGCGCCTGGATTACATTCCCGCATTGAACGATTCGCCCGCCCATGTGCGTTTGCTGCGCGGGCTGATCGAACGCCACACGCAAGGGTGGACCATTGGTGGTGCGTGACATCGAATTGACCCTGCCCGGTCAGCGCTTCGCCGCGCGGGCGTGGGGTGACGAATCTCTGCCGAAATTGCTGGCGCTGCATGGCTGGCTGGACAACGCGGCCTCGTTCGACGCGCTCGCGCCGTTGCTTTGTAGACATTTCCACATTGTCGCCATCGATTTTCCCGGCCATGGCCGTTCGGATTGGCGCCCGCCGGGAGCGTGGTACCACTACGTCGATTACCTGAGCGATGCACTCGCCGCTGCTGATGCGCTCGGCTGGCAGCGTTTCGGTCTGCTCGGACATTCGCTCGGCGCGGCGGCGGCGAGCATGCTGGCCGCCGCCAGTCCGGCACGCGTCGAACGCTTGCTGTTGATCGAAGGACTCGGTCCGCTCACGCAGGCCGCGGAGCAGACGCTGGCACAGTTGCAACGGGCCTTTGTCGAACGCGGCACGGCCGCGGACAAGTCGCCGCGGGTATTCGCCGGTCTGGACGAAGCAATCTCGGCGCGCATTCGCGCCAGCGATCTGTCGCGTGCGGCGGCGCGGATGCTGGTCGAGCGCGGCGTCAGGCTGATCGATGGCGGCCTGACCTGGTCGACCGATCCGCGTCTGCTGCTCGCCTCGCCGGTGCGTTACACAGAAGAACAGGTCCTGGCTGTGCTGCGTGGCATTCGCGCGCCCACCGGCTTGATCCTTGCCGAGCCCGAACAACCCTACATGCCGCGCGCTGCCATGGATCGGCGTATCGCGCAGGTGACCGCTATCGAAGTCGTGCGCAGGGCCGGCACCCACCACCTGCATTTGGAAGATGCCGCGTCCGTGGCGGCGGAATTGCTGGGTTTTCGCGCCGCCGCTCAGGGTTGAATCAGGCGCGCCAGCTCTGCTTTCAATGCCTGCCCGCGTGCCTTGAGCCAGTCGCGTTGGGTTTGCCAATCCGGATCGAGCGAGCCGACCAGATCCCAGAAGCGCGGCGAATGATTGCGCACGCGCAGATGACACAGCTCGTGCACGATCACATAACGCAACGCCTCGGGTGGCGCGAGCGCGAGAGCCAGATCCAGCGTGACGCGATCGCGCGTGTCGAGGCTGCCCCACAAACTCCGGAGCGGCTTGATGCGGATGCCGGAGGGCGTGCGGTCGAGTTCGGTCGTGTAGCGCGCCAGATGTCGCGATACGTCGCGGCGGATCTGTGCGTGCAGGTACGAGTGCAGCAGTCCACGCGCTGCGGGCAGGGTCTGCCTGTTGTGCGGCTTGGGCAGCGCCAGCACCAGGCGCTCGTTCGCCAGTTCGATGTGCGGATAGGCGCCGTCGCGCCACTGCAGGCGGGTGGTCTCTCCGCGCAGCGGCAGCAATGTCGGCACGCCGGGTTTGAGCGGCGGCGGCAGGGCGGCGGTGTCCTGCAACTCGTCGAGCTTGCGCTCGAGCCAGTTCGCGTGCTTGCGCAGGAATGCGAACACCTGCGCCGGATGCGTGCCCTGCGGATACGAAATCTGCGCGCCGCCGGAAGTGACGGTCAGGCGCAGGCGACGCGCGCGTGGGTGCGCGCGCCGCAGCACCTTGATGGTCTCGCCATCGGGCGTGGCCAGTTCCAGATAGTTTTGGTTTTCCGCGACGGTCATGATCGTATCGGGCCGATTAGAATCAGGCCCCGGATTACGCCTGATCTATTTGTCGTCCGGCCGGGGCAAACCGAACCACTCATCCAGCTTCTGCAACAGGCGCTCGAGTTCCAGCGTCTTCAGGGCGAAGGTGGCGTCGAGATCGCCGGCTTCCGCGTCGCGTCCGGAAGCTTCCCGTTCGTCCTGCACCACGTCGAGGAAGCGCAGCTTGCGCACGGCGAGGTCTTCGCCGAGGGTGAAGCTCACACGATCCTCGAAGGTCAAACCGAGAGCGAATGCCTGCTTGCCACTCTTCAGATGCTCGCGCACCTCGTCGGTTTCAAGGTCCTGGCGACGGCAGCGCACCACGGCGCCGGATTCGGCCGGGTCGCGCAGTTCGCATTCGTCGCCAAGCACCAGACCCGTTGGCAGCTTGCCATGGATCAGCCAGTCCGTCATCTGGCGGCGCGGCGATTCTTCGGGCGCCATCGGCACGGCTGGGAAGCTGCCCAGGGCCTCGCGCAACAGGCTGACGGCCTCTTCGGCTGATTTTCGGCTAGCCGTATCAAGAACGACAAAGCCGGATTTTACCGACAGATAACAGCCAGTTCGCGACATTTTAGTGAATGCTCGCGGAAGCAGATCGGTCAGGATTTCATCCTTCAGGCGCTTGCGTTCTTTGGAACCGATCTTTCGACCTTCTTTTTCGGCTATTTTCTTCAAACGTGCAGTCAATTCATCTGAAATGACTGAATTTGGCAGCAAACGGTGCTCATTGGCCATGTTCAGCAAGATAAAGTCACCGACGCGATGGGTGAGCGTTTCCTCATTGCGTCCGAACGGCGAAATGAATCCGCGCGTGGCCAGCTCGATCGGTCCCGGAGTGCGCAGCCGGTGCTTGTCGAGCTTGCCTTCGAGAGACTTCAGCGACTTGGCGGTTTTTTCGGAGAAACGGAATAGCGTGAGATTGCGGAACCACGTCATGCGGGAGATCCGGGAAAAGGGAGAAATTATTCGGCGCCGTCGCCAAGCAGCCACGCGCTCTCATCGTGACGAACATCGTTGCGGCTGCCAAGACTGGCGAAGTCGAAGAGTTCACGGTCGGCCAATTGCGAGGGTGCGATCGCGCCGATGCCGCGAAAGACGTTTTCGATGCGCCCGGGCGTCTTGCGTTCCCACTCGGCGAGCATCTGTTTGATCGCCTTGCGTTGCAGTGTTTCCTGCGAGCCGCACAGGTTGCACGGCATGATCGGAAACTGTTGTTGCTGCGCGTATTCGGCGATGTCGTCTTCCTTGCAATACGCGAGCGGCCGAATGACCACGTGCTTGCCGTCGTCGGAGAGCAGCTTCGGCGGCATAGCCTTCAACGCGGCGTGATAAAAAAGATTCAGGAACAGCGTCTCGACGATGTCGTCACGATGATGGCCGAGTGCGATCTTGGTGAAGCCCTCGCGCTCGGCGAAGCTGTATAGTGAACCGCGGCGCAGGCGCGAGCACAGGCCGCACATCGTCTTGCCGTCAGGCACGACGCGCTTGACCACGCTGTAGGTATCTTGTTCCAGAATCCGGAACGGCATGTTGATGGATTTCAGGTACGTCGGCAGAACATCCGGGTCGTAGCCCGGCTGTTTCTGGTCCAGATGCACGGCGACAAGCTCGAACCGCACCGGCGCCTTGGCCTGCAGCTGGTGCAAGAGCGCGAGCAGCGTGTAGGAATCCTTGCCGCCGGACAGGCAGACCATGATGCGGTCGCCGTCCTGGATCATGTTGTAGTCGGCGATGGCCTGTCCGCACTGGCGGCGCAAGCGCTTGGCCAGCTTGTTGGCGTCGATCTCGAGCTTGCGGGCGGCGAAAACGGACATGGCGCTGCAAATGCGAAGGGCCGCGTATTCTACGCCAGCCCGTACAATGCGCGGATGGATGTTTCGCATCTTTTGGATGGATTGAATCCCGCCCAGCGCGAAGCGGTGAGCGCTCCGCCGGGCCACTATCTCGTGCTCGCCGGCGCGGGTTCCGGCAAGACGCGCGTTCTCACGCATCGCATCGCCTGGCTGCTCGAAGTCGAACATGCTTCGCCGTGGGCTATCCTCGCGGTGACATTCACCAACAAGGCCGCGGGCGAGATGCGCGCGCGCTGCGAATCGTTGATCGCGCAGGGCACACGCGGACTTTCGGTCGGCACCTTCCATGGCATCGCGCATCGTCTGCTGCGCCAGCACTGGCGCGAGGCGAAGTTGCCACAGACGTTTCAGATTCTGGATGCCGACGATCAGCAGCGTCTGCTCAAGCGCACAATCCAAGGGCTGGGTCTGGACGAGGCGCGCTTTCCGCCGCGTCAGGCCGCGTGGTTCATCAATACCGCCAAGGACGAAGGCAAGCGGCCGGATGCGTTCCAGGCGCAATCCAATCCGCTGACGAAGACGCTGGTCGACATTTATCGCGCCTACGAGGAGGCCTGTCACCGCTCCGGCCTCGTCGATTTCGCCGAACTCCTGCTGCGCGCGCACGAGCTGTGGCTGCACGACGACGCCCTGCTCGCGCATTACCGCGAGCGCTGGCGGCATCTTCTGATCGACGAATTCCAGGATACCAACACGATCCAGTACGCGTGGATTCGCGTGCTGGCGGGGCAGACCGGGCAGGTGTTCGTGGTCGGCGACGACGACCAGGCGATCTACGGCTGGCGCGGCGCGCGCGTGGAGAACGTGCAGCATTTCCTGCGCGATTTTCCCGGCGCGAAAACGATCCGGCTCGAGCAGAATTACCGTTCCACCGGCAATATCCTGAATGCCGCGAACGCAATCATCGCGAACAACCCGCAACGCTTGGGCAAGAAGCTGTGGACGGCGGGCGATGCCGGCGCGGCGATTGCGCTGTACGCCGCCTACAACGAGCAGGACGAGGCGCGTTTTGTCGTCGAACGCATTCGCGAACACGTGCAGCAGGGCGGCAAGGCGAACGACTGCGCGATCCTGTACCGCTCCAATGCGCAGTCGCGCAATTTTGAGGAACAACTGATCCAGCGCGACATCCGCTATCGCGTCTATGGCGGATTGCGCTTCTTCGACCGTGCCGAGATCAAGGATGCGCTGGCGTACTTGCGCCTGGTCGCCAACCGCCACGACGACGCGGCATTCGAACGCAGCGTCAACACGCCGCCGCGCGGAATCGGCGAACGCACGCTCGACACCTTGCGTCAACGCGCGCGCGCGCAATCCATTTCGCTGTGGGATGCGGCCAGTACCGAAGCCGCGGGTGCGGGATTGGCTGGTCGCGCGAAGAATGCGCTCCGTGCGTTCCTGGATTTGATCACCGGATTGGCGCGTGAGTGCGCGGCAGATGGCGATACGCAGCTGCCTCTCGCCGAGCAAATCGACCACGCCATTGCGCGCTCCGGACTGCGCGATTTCTACGAAGCGGACTCGCGCGGCAATGCCGAATCGCGCGTGGAAAACCTTGATGAGCTGGTGAACGTCGCCAGCCGCTTCGAGCGCAATGCCGAGGACATCGAAGCGGGCTTTTCCGAACTCGTCGCCTTCCTCGCCCACGCCGCGCTCGAGGCCGGCGAAACCCAGGGCGAAGCGTGGGAAGACTGCGTGCAGCTAATGACCCTGCACTCCGCCAAGGGCCTGGAATTTCCCGTCGTCTTTCTCGCCGGACTCGAAGATGGCCTGTTTCCGAGCCAGAAATCGCTGGACGAACCCGGGCGCCTGGAAGAAGAACGGCGTCTCGCCTACGTTGGCATCACGCGCGCGCGGCGGACATTGATCTTGAGTTACGCCGAATCGCGGCGCCTGCACGGCGCGGAAACCTATAACCGGCCCTCGCGCTTCCTGCACGAACTGCCGCGCGAGCTGCTGCACGAGGTGCGCCCGCGCGTGCAGGTCTCGCGGCCGATGTACGCCGGGCGCTTCGTCGACGACGGTGGCGAGTCCATGCCGCTCAAACTCGGCCAGCATGTGCGCCACGCCAGCTTCGGCGATGGCATCGTCATCGACGCCGAAGGCGCCGGCGCGCACGCGCGCGTACAGGTCAACTTCGAGAACGCCGGGGCGAAATGGCTGGTGGTGGCTTACGCGAATCTGACACCGGTTTGACTGCACTCCCCTCTCCCGCCAGCGGGAGAGGTCGAAACAGCGAAGCCGTTGAGGGTGAGCGCGGACGTGCGAACGGATGCGAAGCGTGGACTGCGCAGCAGGACGCGCGCAGCGCGGCGGGTGAGGGTGGTACCAACCCGTTCGCCCTGAGCGTAGCGCCGCAGGCGCGAAGTCGAAGGGTCGTTACGTCTTTCGTCATTCACGCCGCACCGGCATTATTTCCGCTCGCCTCCCGCGAGTGTGCTGCTTTCACTTGCTTGGCCAAGAGACAGCAGCCAAAGAGAAGGCCACCCCGGCGCCGCGCTCACCACGCGTCCTTGCGTTCCGAGTGCGTTCGCGCACTTCGGGGTTCGTTGAACGCACATCCCTGTGCATGCAACGAACTGGCGCGCATCCTGCGCGCCATCGCTGCGCGACTTTCCTCGTGCGCCCACCGCGGCGCAGGTGCCCGTTAAGCGGCGTCCTGCCGCGGGCACACGAGACGCAGTAAATTTGCGATTTCGCTACAATTCTGCGGTTGACTACGATTGATTGGTAGTCAAACCGAGTGGCGGCGAAGCGCCCTACAACCCAGCAAATCGCAGCAAAATGAGCCCGTGATACATGAGAAAGCGCAGAGTCTTTAGCCTCCGGACATTTCCTCGCCCGCGTATTGAAAATAAGGCAGCAAGGCCAGCGGACGCCTCGCCCGCTTTGATTGTGCGTATTGCGAAATGGTGCGACGCGTGGCTACCGCGACTAGCCTATCTAGCCCAGATCATCGCCGTGGCTGTCGCGGTATTTGTCTACAAGTTCACCGTTGTCCCTATCTTCCAAAAGGATAAGTTAGAAGAGGACGTAGCACGCCTGGAAATTGAACGTAAGACTCTTGTGGAGCAAACGGAGCAAGCAAGAGTCGAATTCGCTTCGGCGAAAAGCTCCTTAGACAAACTCAAAGCAGACCGCGACAAAGCGCTTGCAGAAAATAAAGACCTTGAGATTGATCTGACCGAAAACGCGATGGCACTTCACAATGCAAGCGCCAAACTTTCTGCCACGCAGAAGGAACTTGCACCCGTTCGTCAGGCCCTCTTTAATGAAAAAGCAGACTGGCTTCTCGCAACTGTTGCGATGCTTCCATCCAACGATACAAATCCTTTTGATGGTAAGACGACGATAACAGCTGAAACGTTAGAACGCAGCTGGCCGCCGCAGCCCTTTGACAAGATTAAAACTGCACTTGACGAACTGGTGAGCGGAAAAACGTCACTCAACGCCCCAATCCCTAAAGTTGAAGTTGTCGATATGGCACGAGTTCTACGGGCGAAGATTCTCCCGCGTCAAAACGACCTCACATGCCCTGTCCCAAATTTTCAAGTATGGGCATCCGCCTACAACAACTACCTTGCAAAAATTGCGGAAAATGTTGATGAGTGCGTTGAGAAGGACGAAGCAAAACAAGCATTGGAAAATGGATGGTCAAAACAATACGTTGAACAGCTAAAAGAGACCGACTTCTGGCCTAAGCAACATGCGATATACGTTTCTGCCTGCAAATTTAATCCGGCGATCAAACTTCAATTTGCCTTCATGAAAGAATGGTCAGCCCTACAGATCGCCTGTATCGAAAGAGGCTCGATTGCTTCGGAAATCGCGGAGGGACGGCAGCCAACTCAAATTGCAACAAAAAACATTGCGCCGCCAAAGGTTGACCTTTGGGCCAAGTGACTTTACACCTCGGCGCAGCGAGCTAGAATCAATCTGAACGAGTCCCGTTTCGCACGATCGATCCAGCAAATTCACACCCCCTGCGAATGCCTCGCAACATAGCGCCGCAGGACGCTATCCATGCGCGATTGCCAACCTTCGCCGGTGGACTTGAAGAAGCGCACCACTTCGGGACTGTAGCGGATCGACACGAGCAATTTCTTGTTCGCGGATTTCGGTCGTCCGCGCAGCACGCGCATCGGCACCATCGTCTTGAGTTGCTTTGCCGAGAGCGGCAGCGCATCCGGATCGGATTTCGCCGCGGCGCGGACCAGCTTGTCTTCCGCAACGTCCGGAAGCTTGATTGTCTGAGGTTTAGAGGTTTTCGACATATCCAGGGATGACGAGACAAGAACTGGATTCCCGGCTCTGCGCTTCGCCCAGCTCCGAATGACGAGCATGCAACTCATTGGATGCGAGCGGACAGGTGCTGGAAACGGGTGGGCCGAGTGAAAACTTCCTATGGAGTATCCTTCGACTTCGCGCCTGCGGCGCTACGCTCAGGACGAACGGGTGTCGGGAAGAGCTGAACCACCCTCACCCCAACCCTCTCCCGCCAGCGGGAGAGGGGCAAGGCATCCAGACTGCGTGGATGCC
>JAJXWU010000206.1 GCA_021781425.1 Pseudomonadota bacterium | reverse complement strand
GCGTAGATGAGGATTCCAAGCACCGCCGGCACGCGAGCTGCCGAGCGCAGCAGATTTCGAGAGGGGTTTCTACACAAAAACAAAGCCCCGCACGAGGCGGGGCTCTGTCGAATTGCTGACGCGATGGCTTACGCCTTCGCGACGCTCACCGTCCTGCGGCTCTTGGCGCCCTTGACCGCGAACTGCACCGTGCCGTCGACCAGCGCGAACAGGGTGTGGTCGCGGCCCAGGCCGACGCCGTGGCCCGGATGGAACTGGGTGCCGCGCTGACGCACGATGATGTTGCCGGCTGCCACGGCTTGACCGCCGTAGATTTTCACGCCGAGATACTTCGGGTTCGAGTCGCGGCCGTTACGGGTACTGCCGCCAGCTTTTTTATGTGCCATGACTGTGCTCCTTACTTCGCCGCAATGCCGGTGATTTCGACTTCGGTGTAATGCTGCCGATGACCCATCTGCTTCATGTGGTGCTTGCGGCGGCGGAACTTGATGATGCGCACCTTGTCGGCGCGGCCGTGAGCCTTGACGGTGGCGGCGACACTGGCGCCGGCAACGAGCGGCGAGCCGACCGTGATGCCTTCGCCTTCGCCGATCAGCAGCACCTGGTCGAATTTGACCGCGGCGCCGACGTCGGCCTCAAGTTTTTCCACACGCAGGGTTTCGCCCTGCATGACGCGGTATTGCTTACCGCCGGTTCTGATGACTGCGTACATGGATTTTCCTGTGTAGTTATTTTTCGTTTCGCCCGCGGATTCCGGCGAACCGACCATCTGCCGACTAGCGGCAGCCGCGTATTATAGCAACGGCTACTTTTTCAGGTCAAACAGCAGGATAGGGGGAATTCAGTTCCGGCCCTCATGCTCGGCCTGGGCGCGTTCTTTGCGACCCGGATGCCAGAACATGGCCGCGCGACTTGACCGACGCGCTATAGTACTCCGTTCCCCACACTCGTCTGTTCATGGACTCCATCCGCATCCGCGGCGCGCGCACGCACAATCTGAAGAACATCGATCTGGACTTGCCGCGCGACAGTCTGATCGTGATTACCGGCCTGTCCGGCTCCGGCAAGTCTTCGCTGGCCTTCGACACGATCTATGCCGAGGGCCAGCGCCGTTACGTCGAGTCGTTGTCGGCGTACGCACGCCAGTTCTTGAGCGTGATGGAAAAGCCCGATGTGGATCACATCGAGGGGCTTTCGCCGGCCATTTCCATCGAACAGAAATCGACCTCGCACAACCCGCGCTCGACCGTCGGCACGATCACCGAGATTTACGACTACCTGCGCCTGCTGTTCGCGCGCGTGGGCACGCCGCGCTGCCCAGATCACGGCATCCCGCTGGCGGCGCAGACCGTTAGCCAGATGGTCGATGCGACCCTCGCGATGAATCCGGAACGGCGTTTGATGCTGCTGGCGCCGGTGGTGCGCGAGCGCAAGGGCGAGCATGTCCAGGTATTCGAACAATTGCGTGCGCAGGGCTTCGTGCGTGCGCGCGTGGACGGCACGTTGTACGAACTCGACGCCATTCCGCCGCTTGCACTTCGGGTCAAGCACACCATCGAGGCCGTGATCGATCGCTTCCGCCCGGCGCCGGACCTCAAGCAGCGTCTGGCCGAATCCTTCGAGACCGCGCTGCGCCTTGGCGACGGCATCGCCATCGTCGCCGATGTGGACGAGGCGAAAACTGCGCCGACGCTGTTCTCGTCGCGCTATTCCTGTCCGGTTTGCGACTATTCGCTGCCGGAACTCGAGCCGCGCCTGTTCTCGTTCAACTCGCCGGTCGGAGCCTGTGGCACCTGCGACGGCCTCGGCGTGACGCAAGTATTCGATCCGGCGCGCGTGGTCGTGCATCCGAACCTGTCGCTGGCGGCTGGCGCCGTGCGCGGCTGGGACCGCCGCAACATGTACTACTTCCAGCTGATTCTGTCGCTGGCGCGGCACTACAAATTCGACATCGACACACCCTGGGAACAGCTTCCCGAAGGCATCCGCCATGCCGTGCTGTACGGCTCGGGCGACGAGCAGATCGCGTTCCGCTATCTGACCGAATCCGGCGGCAACGTCACGCGCAAGCACCGTTTCGAGGGCATCGTGCCGAACCTCGAACGACGCTACCGCGAAACCGAATCGCCGGCAGTACGCGAGGAACTGGCCAAGTTCATCAGCGAACGGCCCTGCCCCGACTGCCGCGGCGAACGCCTGAATCGCAGCGCACGCAACGTGTTCGTCGGCGAGAACAACCTGCCGGCGCTGACCGGACTGCCGATCGACCAGACCCTGGAATTCTTCCACGCGCTCGTCCTGCCCGGCTGGCGCGGCGAGATCGCGGCGAAGATCGTCAAGGAAATCCGTGAGCGTCTGCGCTTTCTGGTCGACGTGGGCCTGGACTATCTCACCCTCGACCGCCAGGCCGATTCGCTGTCGGGCGGCGAGGCGCAGCGCATTCGCCTTGCGAGTCAGATCGGCGCGGGCCTGGTCGGCGTGATGTATGTGCTCGACGAGCCCTCCATCGGCCTGCACCAGCGCGACAACGAGCGCCTGCTCGGCACGCTCACGCGGTTGCGCGATCTCGGCAACACGGTGATCGTGGTCGAACACGACGAGGACGCGATCCGCGCGGCCGACCACATCGTCGACATCGGCCCGGGCGCTGGCGTGCACGGCGGCGAAATCGTCGCTCAGGGCACGATCGAGGACGTGCTTGCGGCCAAACGCTCACTGACCGGCGATTACCTGTCCCGGCGCAAGTCGATTCCGGTGCCGCCCACACGCCACATACCCGATCCGCAACTGATGCTGCGCGTGTTCGGCGCCTCCGGAAACAACCTGAAAGACGTCGACCTGGAAATCCCGGCCGGCCTGTTCGTGTGCGTGACCGGGGTGTCGGGATCGGGCAAGTCCACGCTGATCAACGACACGCTGTTCCGCCACACCGCGGTTGAGTTGAACGGCGCGAACGAAAAGCCGGCTCCGTTCCACAAAGTCGAAGGACTGGAACTTTTTGACAAGGTCGTGGACATCGACCAGTCGCCGATCGGGCGCACGCCGCGTTCGAATCCCGCGACATACACCGGCCTGTTCACGCCGCTGCGTGAACTGTATGCGCAGGTGCCCGAAGCACGCGCGCGCGGCTACCAGCCCGGGCGTTTCAGCTTCAACGTCAAGGGCGGGCGCTGCGAGGCCTGCGAAGGCGACGGCCTTATCAAGGTCGAGATGCACTTCCTGCCGGATGTCTACGTGGCTTGCGATGTCTGCCACGGCAAGCGCTACAACCGCGAGACCCTGGAAATTCTCTACAAAGGGCACACGATTTCCGATGTGCTGGAAATGACCGTCGAGGATGCGCTGAAACTTTTCGAGAACATTCCGGCGCTGGCGCGCAAGCTCGAAACCCTGATGGACGTGGGCTTGAGCTACATCAAGCTCGGCCAGAGCGCGACCACGCTGTCCGGCGGCGAGGCGCAACGCGTGAAACTGTCACGCGAGTTGTCCAAGCGCGATACGGGTCGTACGTTGTACATCCTTGACGAACCGACCACGGGACTGCACTTCCACGACATCGAGCAGTTGCTGCGGGTATTGCACCGCCTGCGCGACGACGGCAACACCGTGGTCGTGATCGAGCACAACCTCGACGTGATCAAGACCGCCGACTGGATCGTCGATCTCGGCCCCGAAGGCGGCGGCCGCGGCGGCAGCATCGTCGCCACCGGCACGCCGGAACAGATCGCGCGCGACAAGTCTTCGCACACCGGGCGTTTCCTCGCCCGCGTGCTCGGCAACGGCAAGCGCAAGGCTGCCGCATGAACGCGCGCTGCCTGATCGAAGTTGCGTTTTCTCTGCGCTGGCGCGATCTGGATGCGTTCGAACACGTCAACAATTCCAGCTTTCTGACCTTCCTCGAAGAATCACGCCTGCGCTGGTTCATGGGTCTGGATGGCGACTGGAACACATCGCAATTCATGCCGGTGGTCGCTGCGGTGCACGTCAATTACCGCGCCCAGCTCGGCTGGCCCGGCGATATCCTTGTTCGTTTGTATTGCGAACGTGCAGGCAATTCCTCGCTCACCCTCGCCCATCGCATCGTCGGCGCCGACCCATCGGAAACACTCTACTGCGACGGCAATGTGGTGATGGTCTGGGTCGACCCGGCGACAGGCAAACCGGCACCGCTACCGGAGGCGGTGCGTAGAGCCAGTTCGTCCGATTGACCTTTTACGGCGCCGTTTCGCGCACAACAAAGTCCGCATCCGTGCCAGTTCCGGATTTTGTGGAAATGTGGACTTTCACCGAATCGCCGGTTTTCAACTCTCGCTTGGCATCCATCAGCATGAAGTGCTTGCCGCCGGGCGCGAAAACTGCACTGGCGCCTGGCGCGATGGAAACATTCCCGAGCGGGCGCATGCGCTCCACGCCGTTTTCGTAGACGCTTTCGTGCAGCGACATGTCGCCGAAATCCGCACTGCTGGCGCCGCTTACGACGACAGGCGCATCGCCGTCGTTCTTCAACGTGGCGTAACCGGCCAGCATCGGCGCGCCCCGCGGCGCGGCGCGAATCCAGGCATGCTCAACGACCAAATGTCCCGCCGCGCCCACATTCGTTGCGCATCCGAGCAATAACAGCCAGCCCAATTTCAAACGCATGTTTGCCTCGGCGATGTTTCGCTTATGATAGTGGCTCCGAATACGAAGCAGCGGTCATGCTCGAATCCATCCGTCACGATGACATCCTCGAACTGCGCCTGACAAGACCGCCGGTCAATGCGCTCAATCCCGAGCTCGTGCGCCGTTTGCGCAAGGCAGTCGAGGACGCCTCGGCGCAGGGTGCGCGCGGCATCGTTTTGTCCGGCAGGCCGGGAATGTTCTCCGCGGGTCTGGACGTGCCGGAACTGCTGCAACTGGACCGCGCCGCGCTTGTCGCCTTCTGGCTGGATTTTTTCGGGCTGTGCGCGGCCCTGGCCGGTTCGCCGATCCCCATCGTCGCCGCGATCGGCGGCCACAGCCCGGCCGGCGGCGCCGTGTTGTCGATCTTCTGCGATTACCGCGTCATGGCGCGCAACGTCGATCCGGCCAAGCCGTTTCGCATCGGCCTGAACGAAGTGCAGGTCGGTCTTTCCGTTCCGGAGGTGATCCAATGCGCGCTGCGCCGTTTGGTCGGAGCCTACCGCGCCGAGCGCATGGTCGTCGCCGGGCAGATGCTGGAACCCGAACAGGCGCTGAAGATCGGCCTCGTCGACGAGTTGACCGGTGTGGAGGAAGTGCTGTCATGCGCGCTCGCATGGCTTGGCAATCTTCTGAAGTTGCCGCCGCAGGCGATGTCGACCACACGTCTGCTGGCGCGCTCGGATTTGATCGACCTGTTCACCGACCCGACACGCTTGTCGGTCGAGGAATTCGCTGACGCCTGGTTCGGCGCGGAAACGCAAACAACCCTCAAGGCGCTGGTGGCCCAGCTCAGGAAGAGCTAGACGGTTCCCGGCGCCAATACTTCGTCGATCGAATACTTCCCGGGCGGACGATCCGCGATCCAGATCGCCGCGGCGAGCGCGCCACGGGCGAAAATGTCGCGGCTGGCCGCACGGTGCGTGATCTCCAGACGTTCGCCCGCGGTACTGAACAACACGGTGTGTTCGCCGGCGACGTCGCCGCCGCGCAACACCGCGAAACCGATTTCGCCGGGGTGGCGCGGTCCGGTCTTGTCGATGCGCGCGAACACCGCGCATTCGGGCAGGGTCGTGCTCCGGCTTTCCGCAACGGCCTGTCCGAGAGCGAGCGCGGTCCCCGACGGCGCGTCCTGCTTGCGCGCGTGGTGCATTTCCACGATCTCGCAATCCCAGTCCGGCAATGCCGCGCCGATGCGCTTGGCCGCGCGCAGCAGCATCGCCACGCCAAGGCTGAAATTCGCCGCCCACAGCACGGGAATCGTCTGCGCCGCGCGATCGAGCGCAGTCTGCTGCTCCTCGCGCAAGCCGGTGGTGCCGCTGACGAAGGCGGCGCGGCGTTCGACCGCCAGCGCCAATGCCGCATCGAAGGCATGCGGACCGCTGAAATCCACAAGCACGTCGCAAGGCACATCCGGGTCGAGCGCGGTGGAAAAATCGACCAGGCGCGGCAGCGTGCCGAACACGCGCTCCAGCGGTTCGTCCGCAAGCCCCGATCCCGGACGTACCAGCGCGCAGGCAAGGCGGGTCTTGTCCGACTCGAGGATGGCGCGCACCACCGCCTGACCCATGCGGCCGGAGGAGCCGTAGACGACGACGTTGACGTGATCGCTCATGCGGCCATCCTAGCCGCAATGCGACGCTTCAGGAAGTCACGCGTTCGACGAAACGTTTCACGCCATCGAACCACGAGCTGGCGCGGGGCGTGTGCTTGTCCGCGTCGGCGCCGAAACTCGTCTCGAACTGCTGCAGGAGTTCACGCTGTTGCTTGCTCAGCTTGACCGGCGTTTCCACGACGACGCGGCAGATCAGGTCACCGACATGGCCACTGCGCACGTTGCGCACGCCCTTGCCGCGCAGGCGGAACAGCGCGCCGGTCTGGGTCTCGGCCGGAATCTTGATCGAGGCCGCACCACCGAGCGTGGGAACCTCGAGCTCGGCACCGAGCGCGGCCTGCGAAAAACGGATCGGCACCTCGCAGAAAAGATCGTCGCGTTCGCGCTGAAAGATCGCGTGCTCGTGCACGTTGACCTCGACGTACAGGTCCCCGGGCGGCACGCCGGCCGGGCCGGCTTCGCCCTCGCCGGCCAGGCGAATGCGATCGCCCGTATCCACGCCGGCGGGAATCTTCACCGCGAGTTTCTTCTCGTGCTGGATGCGGCCCTCTCCATGGCACGACTTGCACGGGTTTGCGATCGCACGGCCCGACCCGCCGCAATGCGGACAGGTCTGCTGGATTGAGAAGATTCCGTTCTGCATGCGCACGCGGCCATGACCCTGACAGGTCTTGCAGGTACCGAGCTTGCCATCGGCCGAACCGGAGCCGTCGCATTTTTCGCAGGACGCAAGCGTCGGTACGCGGATTTCCTTTTCCGTGCCGAACACGGCTTCTTCCATGTCCAGTTCGAGGATGTAGCGCAGATCCGCGCCGCGCCGCGGCTGGCGGCCACGGCTGCCGCCGAAGATGTCGCCGAAAATGTCGCCGAAGATGTCGCCCATGTCGGCGAAGCCGGCACCGGCGCTGCCGCCGCGGCCCGCGCCGTGTTCGAAGGCGGCGTGGCCGTGACGGTCGTACAGCGCACGCTTCTGCGGATCGCCGAGGATCTCGTACGCTTCCTTGGCTTCCTTGAAATGCGCTTCGCTATCCTTGTCGCCCGGATTGCGATCGGGGTGGTGTTTCATCGCGAGGCGACGAAATGCGGTCTTCAGCTCCCCTTCGGTGGCGCTGCGCTCGACCGCAAGGACTTCGTAATAATCGCGCTTGCTCATGGAGACGCTCATGGATTCGGCATCACTTGCTTTTCGATGCGCCGATCCGGGACGATCCAGATGACCGCCACGACCGCATACAGCGCACACGCTACGATGGGCGCGGAAAACGCAAACCCAATGGCGACAAGGTAAACGATCGGCGAGATCATTTCTTTCCGGTTGTTGGCAAGCGCGCGCGCCAGCGCGCCCTCGGCGCCGCCATTGCAGCGAATCAGGCCGCGCACCAGCGGAATCCACGCCAACGCCGTCATCAGCAACACGGCGCCATACACAAGAGTCGGCAGCGGCGCGGGAAATTCGCCGTGCATGCCGCGCGATTCGTTCAGCCACGCTGTCGTGAACGGGAACAACGACACCCAGAACAGCACATGCAGGTTCGCCCACATCACCTTGCCATTCACGTGCTCGACGAGGTGCATCAGATGATGATGATTGTTCCAGTAGATGCCGACGTAGACGAAACTGAGCACATAGCTTGCGAATACCGGCCAGTTACCGAGCAGCGCCGGCCAGGTCGCCTCGTGCGGCGGTTTCAATTCCAGCACCATGATCGTGATGATCACGGCCATCACGCCGTCGGTGAAGGCTTCGAGTCTACCTTTTTCCATCCATCGCCCCGAAACTCAAAAGCCGTCGACTCTTCGACGCGTCACTTGCCATTGCCGGCGTTGAGCCTCGCGCTTTCCAGCGAGGCTTCAACGGCGGCTGTTGATCCGTCGACGCCGAGCGTCGAAGGATTAACTACTTTTTGTCTTTGACCTCGGTGAACTCCGCATCCACCACATCGTCCTTCGGCGCCGAGCCGGCCTCGGCATGCGCGCCGGCATCACCTGAACCGGCGTGCCCCGTCGCTGCAGCGGCCGCGAGTGACTGCGCGGCCTGCTCCAGCGTAGCGCACTTGGCTTCGATCGCATCCTTGTCGTCGCCCTTCATCACCTTTTCGAGGTCCGCCAGCGCCGCTTCGATCGCGCCGATCTGGCCCGGCACCTTGCCGCCGTGTTCCTTGATTGCCGCACGCGTGGCGTGGACGAGTTGGTCGGCCTTGTTGCGCGCGCCGACGAGTTCATGGAACCGCTTGTCATCTTCCTTGTTCGCCTCGGCGTCGCGCACCATGCGCTGGATCTCGTCCTCGTTCAGACCCGACCCCGCCTTGATCTCGATGCGCTGCTCCTTGCCGGTCTTCTTGTCCTTGGCCGAGACGTGCAGGATGCCGTTGGCGTCGATGTCGAAGGTGACCTCGACCTGTGGCATGCCGCGTGGCGCCGGCTCGATGCCGGCGAGGTCGAACTTGGCCAGCGACTTGTTCGCGCTGGCGCGCTCGCGCTCGCCCTGCAGCACATGCACGGTGACCGCACCCTGGTTGTCCTCGGCTGTGGAAAACACCTGCGTGTTCTTGGTCGGGATCGTAGTGTTCTTCTCGATCAGCTTGGTCATCACGCCGCCGAGCGTCTCGATGCCGAGCGACAGCGGGGTCACGTCGAGCAACAGCACGTCCTTGACCGTGCCGCCGAGCACGCCGCCCTGGATCGCCGCGCCGACGGCGACGGCTTCGTCCGGGTTCACGTCCTTGCGCGGCTCCTTGCCGAAGAAATCCTTCACCGCGTCCTGAACTTTCGGCATGCGCGTCTGACCGCCGACGAGGATCACCTCGTTGACATCGCCGACCTTCAGGCCCGCGTCGTTGAGCGCGGTGCGGCATGGCGCAATGGTTTTTTCGATCAGGTCGCCAACCAGCGCTTCGAGCTTGGCGCGGGTCAGCTTGATGTTCAGATGCTTCGGACCCGACGCGTCCGCCGTGATGTACGGCAGATTCACTTCAGTCTGATGCGCGCTCGAGAGTTCGATCTTGGCGCGCTCGGCACCGTCCTTCAGACGCTGCAACGCGAGCGAGTCGTTCTTCAGATCGACGCCTGTATCCTTCTTGAATTCTTCGACCAGAAAATCGATCAGACGCTTGTCGAAATCCTCGCCGCCGAGGAACGTGTCGCCATTTGTCGCCAGCACTTCGAACTGTTTCTCGCCATCGACTTCGGCGATCTCGATGATCGAGATGTCGAAAGTGCCGCCGCCCAGGTCGTACACCGCGATCTTGCGGTCGCCGCCCTTCTTGTCGATGCCATAGGCGAGCGCCGCCGCCGTCGGCTCGTTGATGATGCGCTTGACCTCGAGGCCCGCGATGCGACCGGCATCCTTGGTCGCCTGCCGCTGGCTGTCGTTGAAGTAGGCCGGCACGGTGATGACGGCTTCGGTGACCGGCTCGCCAAGAAAATCCTCGGCGGTCTTCTTCATCTTCATCAGCACCTTGGCCGAAACTTCCGGCGGTGCCATCTGCTTGCCGTCGGCAGTCGCCACCCAGGCATCGCCGTTGTCGTGGGCAAGGATCCTGTAGGGCACAAGATCCAGATCCTTCTTGACCTCGGCGTCGGTGAACTTGCGGCCGATCAGGCGCTTCACCGCGTAGAACGTGTTCTTCGGATTGGTCACGGCCTGGCGCTTGGCGGTGGCACCGACCAACACCTCGTTGTCCTTGAACGCAACGATGGATGGCGTGGTGCGGTCGCCTTCGGAATTCTCGATCACGCGCGCGGTCGTGCCCTCCATCACCGCGACGCAGGAATTGGTGGTACCCAAGTCGATACCGATGATCTTGCCCATGTCAATTTCTCCAAAAATTTTATGCGGCGGTGGCCGCGAATGCCTCGAAACTGGGGCCGGCGCGATTCAATTCAAGCGCGGCGTACCGCAAAATCAATTTCTATACTCTTTGGTTGAGCTTTGTTCAGCCCTTGGCGACCATCACAAGGGCCGGCCGCAGCAAGCGCTCGTTGAGCACATAACCCTTCTGCATCACGGAAACCACCGTATTGGCCGCTGCTCGCGGCGCATCGACCATGCTGACGGCCTGATGCAGTTCCGGATTGAACGGCTGACCGAGCGGATCGATCTGTTTCAGGCCGTTGTTTTCGGCTACCTTGAGCAGGGCCTTGAGCGTGAGATCCATGCCTTCGCGCAGCGCCTTGACGTCGGCCGTTTCAACCGTCAGACCGCGCTCCAGCCCATCGCAAACTGGCAGCAAGTCACCGAGCAGGCGCTCGTTGGCGAAGCGACGCGCTTGCTCCACATCCCGCGCCAGACGCTTGCGCTGGTTTTCGATCTCTGCGCGTTCGCGCAGCAGCAAATCGCGCATCTCGCCGAGCTTGGTTTCGTATTCGTTGACCAGTTTGCCGAGTTCGTCGGTTTCTGATTGTGCATCGGGTGCGCTTGATGCCGCCGGGTTCGTATCTTCCATTTGCCTGTTCCCAAAAAAAGTGCAGTCGTCAATCCGGCCATGGAGTGGCCGAATTCCAGTGGCAGGATGCCACCGGCAACACGCGGATTGCCCGCTTTCGCGGGAACGACGGACAACCTTATGTGGCTGCCCTGGCCTGATTCAAGGCGCCCGACAACAGTTGCGCGGTCGTTTGCACTACCGGAATCACGCGCTGGTAAGCCATGCGCGTCGGCCCGATCACTCCGAGCACACCGAGCACGCGGCCCTCGATACCGTAGGGCGCGGTGACCAGGCTCAGTCCGTCGAGCGCGGCAAAGCCGGATTCCTCGCCGATGAACAGACGCACGCCTTCGGCGCGCGCGCAGCCTTCCAGCAGGTTGAGCAAATCGCGCTTGTGCTGGAACGCCTCGAACAGTTCGCGCAGACGATCAACGTCAGGCAGGCCCTGTGCGCCCATCAGGTTGACCTGCCCTGCCACCAGCATATCGGCGCCGGGCTGATCGGGAAACGCCTGCTGGGTAACGTCGGTAGCCGCGACCATGAGCTGGTGCAGGCGATGGCTGGTCTCGCGCATCTCGCGCGCCAGACGCTCGCGAATCTCGCTCATGCGCAGGCCGGCATAGCTGGCGTTGAGGAAATTCGCCACCTGCTCGAGTTCGGTCGGAGAATACGCTCGCTGTGTGGTGACAACGCGATTCTGCACCTCGTTGTCGGAGAATACGAGGATCACCAGCACGCGGTTGCCGCCGAGAGCGACGAAATCGATGTGCCGGAACGGGAATTCCTCGCGCTTGGGCACGGTGACCACGCCGACGAAACGCGTCACATCCGACAGCAGCGACGAGGCGCCGCTGAGCAAGTCCTGGGTAGCGCCCGCGGTCGGCAGTTCGCGGCGCATTTGCTCGATCTGCGGTGCGTCCAGCGGTTTCAATTCGAGCAGACTGTCGACGAACACGCGATAGCCCTGCGCCGTTGGAACGCGTCCGGCCGATGTATGCGGCGCGGCCAGCAAGCCGAGTTCTTCCAGATCCGCCATCACGTTGCGGATCGTGGCGGGGCTGACGTCCAGCCCCGCGCTGCGCGCAAGCGTGCGCGAACCCACCGGCTGACCGTCGGCGATGTACTGGCCGATCAGCACGCGCAACAGTTGTCGCGCACGCGCATCGAGTTTGTTATGCAGGGCGAAGGGCATTTCCGCTGGCCACCTGAGTGTCGGTGAGTTTGGGGCAATCCCGATTTTATTCAATAATGCTGGACTTGGCGCACCAAAATCCTTACGCTTGCAGCCTGACACGGGGCAACCCGGCATCGGCAAGTCCCGACGCCCGCATCACGGCTCCGCCGCAAGACTTTTCGGATACCGCCCACGCCCGTTCCCCCGGCGCGTGCGGATGGCGGCAGGCGCGATGCGGGTCGAGGCGACTCGCGTCATCGCCAACGCCGCCAGATTCACGCTATTCCAAAATGAACTCCACAAACGCTTCGTGAGAAGCGCGCTGCATGACAACTTCGCCCATGAACACGCAGGCCGTCGCCAGTCCGGAATCGCCGGAAGGCGCAGCCATCTTCGCCACCCAACCGCAGCAGCAGGAAATGCCGCTGGCGATCGTGCGCGGCCAGCCCGTGCTGCAAATGCCGCAAGACCTGTATATACCGCCGGATGCGCTCGAGGTCATCCTCGAAGCCTTCGAAGGACCGCTGGATCTGCTGCTGTATCTCATCCGGCGCCAGAACCTCGACATCCTCGACATCCCGATCGCCGAGATTACTCGCCAGTACGTCGATTACATCGAGTTGATGCACGAGTTACGCCTGGAACTGGCCGCCGAATATCTGGTGATGGCAGCGATCCTCGCCGAGATCAAGTCGCGCCTGCTGTTGCCGCGGCCACCCGCCGAAGAAACGGTCGAGGACGATCCACGCGCAGAACTCGTGCGCCGTCTGCAGGAGTACGAGCGTTTCAAGAAGGCGGCCGAGGACATCGAGGCGCTGCCGCGTCAGGAACGCGACTTCGCGCTGGTTTCGGTCTTCGTGCCGGACAAGGCCGTGGTGCGCTTGCCGCCACCGGTGGACCTGCGCGAACTGCTGCTTGCGCTCAAGGACGTGCTCAAACGCGCCGAAATCATGGGCCACCATGCGATCCAGCGCGAGGCCCTGTCGGTGCGCAACCGCATGAGCGACGTGCTAAAGGCCATCGGCGACGGCGAGTTTCATCCTTTCGAACGCCTGTTCAATGTCGAGGAAGGACGCTTGGGCATCATCGTGACCTTCCTCGCCATTCTCGAATTGGCCAAAGAGCTGCTCATCGAAATCACCCAGACCGAGCCGCTCGCATCGATCTATCTAAAATCGCTGGCAATAGCCGGTTGAATCGTGAAACCTGTCATCATGGAAATCCGACAAATCAAACGCATCGTCGAAGCCGCCTTGCTCGCCGCGGCGCAGCCGCTGTCGCTGGCACAGTTGTCAGCGCTGTTCGGCGAAAACGAAGCCGTCAGTCACGAAGAGTTGGCGCGCGCGCTGGAAGCGCTCGGCGCCGATTGCGCCGAGCGCGGCATCGAACTGAAGGAAGTTGCATCCGGATTCCGCTATCAGGTGCGCCAGGACGTACACGCCTGGGTCGCGCGCCTGTGGACCGAGCGCCAGACCAAGTATTCGCGCGCCCTGCTCGAAACCCTGGCCATGATTGCTTATCGCCAGCCGATTACACGCGGCGAGATCGAGCAGATCCGCGGTGTGGCCGTATCGACCAATATCGTCAAGACGCTGGAAGAGCGCGAGTGGGTGCGTGTGGTCGGTTATCGCGACGTCCCGGGCAGGCCCGCGCTGTTCGGCACGACGAAGAATTTCCTGGATTACTTCAACCTCAAATCGCTCGATGAGCTTCCGCCGATGGCGGAGATCCGTGAAATCGAGGATTTCGACCCGCAATTGACCCTCGCCCCGGTCGCGTCAGCAGAGGCGGCGGATGAAGCGTTGATCGCACCGGAAACGGAAGCGGCCAACGAAGAATCCGCAGCCCTTGAGTCCGCAGACCAGGCTCCGGAGCAAAATGCATGAATACACCGCGTACCCTGCTCTCCCTCAGACGGCCGCACGCCGACGGCCCGGTTCTGGAAGAACGCCTGCACAAAGTACTGGCCAATGCGGGCCTGGGCTCGCGTCGCCTGCTCGAGGAACGTATTCAGGCGGGCGAAATCCGCGTCAACGGCACGGTCGCCGAAATCGGCTCGAGCGTGCGCGCCGGCGACCGCGTGGAAATGGACGGCAAGCTTTTTGTCGCCATCAACGACAGCGCCGAGCACGCGCAAGTGATCGTGTTCCACAAACCCGATGGCGTGGTCACCACACGTGACGACCCGGAAGGCCGGCCCACCGTCTTCGAGCAGTTGCCGCCTCTCAAGGGCGCGCGCTGGATCGCGGTCGGGCGCCTCGACATCAACACCACCGGACTGCTGCTGCTCACCACCGACGGAGCGCTCGCGCATCGCCTGATGCACCCGAGCACGGAGATCGAACGCGAATACATCTGTCGCGTCCACGGCGAAGTGCCGGACGAGGCGCTGGAGCAACTCAAGGCCGGCGTGCAGTTGGAAGATGGCCCGGCGCGCTTCGAGGAACTGGCCGTGATCAGCCGCGGCTCCAGCCATTCGTGGTTCCGCGTCGTCGTCCGCGAAGGCCGCAACCGCGAAGTACGGCGCATGTGGGAAACGCAGGGATTGATGGTCAGCCGGCTCAAGCGCATCCGCTACGGAAACATCGAATTGCCGCGTGGCCTGCTCAAGGGCCGCAGCGAGGTGCTCGAGCCGGAGCAGGTAAAAACCCTGCGCCAACTGGCCGGTGCCACCGAAACGGAACCGACCCTGACCCTGCAATCGGTAATCGGTCAGCGCCGCGCCCCGAAAGCGGCGCCGAACGAATTCCGTCCGGCGCCGCGCACGCAGCAGGCATGGACCGGCGCGTATCACGACGAAGGCCGCGAACTGCGCGCCTTCGACCGCATCCGCGACGACACACCCGCTCGCCCCGGTGGCCAGCGCAAATACGCCAAAAAGAAACCGCAACGCGGTCCCGGAAGCGCGAATCCGCAAAATCGCGACAACCGCGGCGGACGCCGTGGTGCGGGGCGCGGACAAACCCAGATCGGCGTTTATCAACCCGGCACACGCTGGTCGGGCGAGAACACCGGTGGTGGCGCCGCCGCGAACAAACCGCGGCGCGGCAAGCCCGCACAATGGCGCCCACCCGTCACCGGTATTCCCGGCGAGCGCGAGGACGACCGCGGCGCTCGGCGCTTCATCGCCGGACTGCGTGCGGAAAAAACCCGCTACGTGCCGCGCGGCGAACCGCGTCCGTTGCAGCCGGGACAAGGCGTTCCGCGTGACGATATCGGCAACCGCATGCCGCCGCGCGACGGACAGGGAAAGCGTCGCGGCAAACCGCGCCGCTGAGACTTCAAGAACGAGAAGGCCGCTTTCGCGGCCTTCTTCTTATCCAGCAGCAACAACCCGATATCAATCCAGTTTGATCGCCTTGCGGTCGCTGTCGCGGCGCTTTTGCTCCTTGGCATTGAAGTCGGCGATGCAACTGTCGCGCTTGACCATCACGCAATCCAGATAATCGCTCGCCTCGACCAGAGCGGCGCGTATCGCCTTGCCGGCCGGTGTGTTTTCCTCGTGTGCAAGGTTGCCGCCGAAGCCGCCGCGGTACAGACCAACCGACACGCCGCCGCCGCTGCTGCGGCCCTCGACCGTACGTGAGTACTCCACATCGCTGGTCTCGGTATTGATCACGCGAAGATCAACAGCCAGGTAGGCTTCGCTCTTCTTGCCGCCCAAACTGATGCCCCTGAAACTGAATCCGCCACCGGTACTTGCCGTATTTTCCTCGTACGCGGATACCGTGCCCGTGATCAGATACTGGGCGCCGGTCACCTTGCCGATTTTCGGGCCGGTACCGGGAGCCACGCGGCCGGACGCAGCGAAATTCTGCTCCTCGAGCACATTCTGGATCTTCTGTCGCTCGACCACGTGAAAATCGCCGGTCGAGGACAGCTCGTTGGAAAGCATGCCGGACAGCTCCCAACCGACTCCGCCGCGCCACCAGGCCGCGCCGGATTCGTTGCGGAACTCCGCTACCGCAATCGTGGGACGTCTACCGCCCGCCGCCAGCGCGTTGCCTGTGGCCAGTGCGCCCATCGCCACCATCACACCCAAGGCCAGCCTTTTCATATGTCGATACTCCCCGTTCGCAAGATTGACTGAAACGATCGTTTCCCGCGCCGCGTACTATACCAGCGCGAAAGCGTGCCGGCAGCACCGTGAAGCCATCGTGACGAATTAATATTCGATTGTGCGGATGCGCAAAAGTTTCGCGTGCAAAAAATATTCTCGGCATTAACCCGTCTGCAACAGCCGGTTAACCGTATGCACATGCGCGGCAGCTATCTTGGGCGCAGATTCGACGAAGAAGGAGAACGAACATGCGCTGTAAACGGCATCCCGAAGCCCGCGTCTTCGGTTACCTCATCGAACGCCTGGAAGAGTACGACGATACCGGTCTGGCGTGCGCGCTGCGTTTTGAGGTGCTGTGTCCGAAAACCGGCGCAGTGCTCGGCGCATTCGACGATACGCACGCCGCCGAACGCTTCGCCATCGTGCACGAATTGCGCGCCATCCGCGAAGCAACGCAGCGCCTGAACAAGGATATCCGCGCTGCCTGATCAATTCAGGCTGAAAGTGTCGGCGTCCATCCAGGCCGGAAAGCGTGCGCGATGCGCGGCGAGCGCAGCGGCATCCAACGCCACCGTGACGGTCTGTTCCTGCGCACCGAGTTCGGCCAGCGGTACGCCGAGAAAATCCAGCACAGCGCTGTCGCCGGAATAGTCGAGTCCGTTGCCGTCGCGGCCGACGCGGTTCAACCCGGCGCAATACGCCAGGTTTTCGATGGCGCGGGCCCGCAAGAGCGTCCGCCAAGCGTAGCGCCTGGCACTCGGCCAATTGGCCACGTACAGCAGCAGGTCGTACTCGAATCCCGCATCCGCATGCCGGTTGCGCGAGTACACCGGAAAACGCAAATCGTAGCAAACCAGCGGACAAATCTTCCAGCCACGCCACTCCACGATCAGGCGCTCGCTGCCCGCCGCATAACGCTTGTGCTCGTCGGCGTAGCGGAACAGGTGACGCTTGTCGTAATGCCGGATCTTGCCATCGGGCGTAGCGAACAGCAGGCGGTTGTATACTTTTTCATCGACGCGCAATTGCACGCTGCCGCAGATCGCCGCATCGAACTTGCGCGACTGTTCGCGCAGCCACGCCACGGTCGCGCCATCCATGCTTTCGGCGTTATGAATGGCCTCGTTGGAAAAGCCGCTGGTGAAGGTTTCCGGGAGCAGGATCAGATCGCTGCCGGCGAGCGACGCGATCAAGTCGCCGTAGTAGGCACGATTTCCGGCGGGATCGTGCCAGCGTGTTGCGCCCTGGATCAGCGAAACCTTCAGTTCGTTCTTCATCAAAGCCGGCATAGTCGTTCCGCTGCCGCGGCCAGGGTCGCTTCGCTCTTGGCAAAACACAGGCGCACCAGGCGCGCCTCGGGTGGAGTTTCATAAAACGCCGAGACCGGAATCGCAGCCACGCCCGCTTCGCGCACCAGCCATTCGCAAAAATTCAAATCGTCCGTCGTGTTCAAGGCTGAATAATCGACCAACTGGAAATAGGCGCCCTTGACCGCCAGCAATTTGAACTTCGACGGCGCCAGCAGGCTGCGAAAATGGTCGCGCCGTGCCTGGTAGAACGCCGGCAGGTCGAGGTAGTGCCGCGGATCGGACTCCAGCATGTCCGCAAACGCCCACTGCGCCGGACTGAAGGTGCAGAACGTCAGGTACTGGTGCACCTTGCGGAACTCCGCGCTCAATTGCGGCGGCGCTATGCAGTAGCCGACCTTCCAGCCGGTACAGTGATAGGTCTTGCCGAACGAACTGATGACGAAACTGCGCGCAGCCAGTTCGGCGTGACGCAAAACGCTCTGATGCGCGAGTCCGTCGAAGATGATGTGTTCGTAGACTTCGTCGGACAGGACGAAGATGTCGGTACCGCGCACGATACCGGCCAGCGCGTCCAGATCCGCTGCATCGAGCACCGCGCCGGAAGGATTATGCGGCGAATTGATGAGGATCATGCGCGTACGCGGCGTGACCGCATCCTGCACCCGCTGCCAGTCGACGGAAAAATCCGGGAGACGCAAAGGGACATGCACGGCACGGCCGCCGGCCAGCTCGATCGCCGGTTCGTAGCTGTCGTAACACGGATCCAGAACGATCACTTCCTCGCCGGTGTGCACCACGGCGGCGATCGCGGCGAACAACGCTTCGGTCGCACCGCTGGTCACGGTGACTTCGGTATCTGCGCTGATCTTCGGACCGTAGAGTTTCTCGGTCTTGAGCGCGATCTGCTCGCGCAATTTCGGCACGCCGGTCATCGGCGCGTACTGGTTCTTGCCGGAATTCATCGCCGCCGTCAGCGCGTCGCGCAGCGCCTGCGGGCCGTCGAAATCGGGAAACCCCTGACCGAGGTTGATCGCCTTGTGCTGCGTCGCCAACTGCGACATCACGCTGAATATGGTGGTACCGACCTTGGGCAGCTTGGTCCGAATCTGCATCGCGTGTCCCGTTACGGATGGCCAAACGAGAATCGATGTTAGCACGCGTGGTGCCCCGGGCCGGACTCGAACCGGCAAGGCGGTTTCCCGCCGAGGGATTTTAAGTCCCTTGCGTTTACCAATTTCGCCACCGGGGCGATTGGAGGCCAGGGTCGGAATCGAACCGGCGTACACGGCTTTGCAGGCCGCTGCATGACCACTCTGCCACCTGGCCGGTGACGATTCGCCGCGTGATTGTACGCTGGCTTGGCACAAGGACGTGCCGGCGAATGGAATCGAAGATTTCCATTCGCGAGCGTGGCGCGGCTTGGCCGCGCCCGCGAGGCGAAAATCGCGGCAGGACGCCCGATCTTTCGCAATTGAAAAACTTGGAGCGGGAAACGAGACTCGAACTCGCGACCCCGACCTTGGCAAGGTCGTGCTCTACCAACTGAGCTATTCCCGCGCGAGGGCGTGCATTATACGGGTTGCGCCGCGGTTGGCAACAGCGGTCATGACGGCGGGTGATCGCCGCGCATCGCCGGCCAGGCCGCGCGCAGATAGTCCAACCCCGACCAGATCGTCAGCGCAGCGGCGACGACGAGCAATGCCTCACCGACGTGGAACAGACGAAATCCGGCCGACTCGTGCTGGTACAGCAGCACGACGATGGCCACGATCTGCATCACGGTCTTGATCTTGCCGAGCATGGCCACCTTTACCAGACCGCGCGCGCCGATTTCAGCCATCCATTCGCGCAGCGCGGAAATGGCGATTTCGCGGCCGACGATGATCGCGCTGACGATGGCCAGCAAGGGCGTGGGATTTTCCTGCACCAGCAGGAACAGCGTCACCGCCACCATCAACTTGTCGGCGACGGGGTCGAGAAATGCGCCGAAACGCGAATATTGATCGAAGCGGCGCGCAAGGAAGCCGTCCAGCCAATCGGTGATCGCGGCGGCGAGGAAAATCACCGCCGCGGCGATATTGGCCCCGTGAAAACCGGCATAGAAAACGCCTACCATCACCGGCAACAAAGCGATGCGGAACAGGGTGAGTATGGTCGGCCAAGTCAGTTGCATGGGCGCGAGTGTGCCACGTCTGCGCTCAGCCATGGAAAGCCGAATAGATTTTTGCGGCCAGCTCGCGACTCACGCCATTGACCTGGGCCAGCTCGTCGACGCCCGCGGCGGCGACCCCGCCAATGCCGCCGAAGTGTTTCAGCAATGCCGAACGCCGCCTGGCGCCGACGCCGGCGATTTCTTCCAGCCGGCTTTTCTCGCGCAGCTTCTCGCGGCGCTGGCGATGGCCGGTGATGGCGAAGCGGTGCGCCTCGTCGCGGATCGCATCCAATAGGTGCAAAGCCGACGATTCCGGCCCCGGCCACAGCGTTTTGCCGTTGTCGCCGCGGATCAGGCTTTCGTGTCCGGAGCGCCGTTCCGGACCCTTGGCAATACCCAGGACCAAAACCCCGCTCACGCCCAGATCGGCGAGCGCATCCAGCGCTTGCGCGACCTGACCCTTGCCGCCGTCGATCAGCAGGATGTCCGGCAATACGCCCTCGCCCGCCTGCAGTCGCTTGTAGCGGCGCTCCAACGCCTGGCGCATGGCAGCGTAATCGTCACCCGGTTCGATGCCGGCAATATTGAAACGCCGATACGCGGACTTGATCGGACCTTCGGGACCGTAAATCACGCAGGACGCGACCGTCGCCTCGCCCAGGGTATGGCTGATGTCGAAACATTCCAGACGCTGTGGCGTGTCGCCGAGTTCCAGCAGTTCGCGCAGCGATTCAAAGCGCTCGTGAATCGTCTGCTGGCTGGCCAGGCGTGCGGCGAGCGCCGCCTGCGCGTTCTTGCGCGCGAGTTCGACAAAATGCGCGCGGCCACTGCGCACCCGGGTCTTGATCTCGACCGGATGCCCGGATTGCCCGGCCAGCGCCGCGGCGAGCACTTCGGCATCGTCCGGCGCGTCGCTGAGCAGCAGTTCGCGCGGCACCGGCATGTCGAGGTAGTACTGGGCAACGAACGCGGCGAGCACTTCGCCTTCGTCCGCGGCGGTCGGCAGGCGCGGGAAGAAATCGCGCGAACCCAGATTGACGCCATTGCGGAAGAACAACACCGACACGCAGGCGCTTCCGGATTCGATGCGGCAGGCCAGCGCATCCAGATCGGCACTGGCTCCGCGCACGTGCACTTGCGCATGCAGGCGCTTGAGCGTGGCGATCTGGTCGCGCAGGCGCGCGGCCTTCTCGAATTCCAACGCGGCGCTGGCCTCTTCCATCGCCGCGCCGAGTTCCTCGACCACGTCGCCGCCCTTGCCGTGCAGGAACATGGCCGCGTGGCGCATGGATTTCTGGTATTGGTCTGCGCTGATCAGGCCGACGCAGGGCGCGCTGCAGCGCCCGATCTGGTATTGCAGGCAGGGCCGCGAGCGGTTGCGGAAATAGCTGTCCTCGCACTGGCGCACCCGGAACAGCTTCTGCATCAAGTCCAGGCTTTCGCGCACCGCCCAAGCACTCGGATACGGGCCGAAGTATTCGCCCTTGCCGGTCTTGGAGCCCCGATGAAAGGCCATGCGCGGGTAAATCTCGGGGTCGGGTCCGGTTTCCGCTTGCAGCTCCCTTGAGTCGAGGGGGCGAGCCACTCGCGCCGCAAGTGGCTCGGAGTTGCGGGCGTACGGCGGCGTGGCCGAAGTCGGCAATTTTCCGGGCTCTTTCGCATTGCCAAGGTAAATATACGGGTAGCTTTTGTCGTCGCGCAGCAGGATGTTGTAACGCGGCTTCAAACTCTTGATGAGCTGCGCCTCGAGCAACAACGCCTCGCCTTCGGTGCGCGTGAGCGTGACCTCGATGCGCGCGATCTGCGCCACCATCGCCGCGATGCGAGGCTGCAATGCGGGTTTCAGAAAATAACTGCCGACGCGCTTTTTCAGGTTGCCGGCCTTGCCTACGTACAACGGCTCGGCGCGCGCATCGAGCATGCGGTATACGCCGGGCGAAGTGGTCAGAGTACGGACGAACTGCTTGCCGTCGAAGGTCGCCGCGGTGACGTCAGGCCCGCTCACCGCTCACTCGGAAATCGTCAGGCGCCGGATCTGTCCACTGCCAAGATCCACGCGCAGGATCTCGTGCGCATTGGTGTTGGCGACCCACAGCGCCCCGGCGCCGAGCGCAAGTCCTGCCGGCTCCTGCAGCCGATGCGGCAGATTCAACGTGCGCACGTCCCCGCTGCGCATGTTGATCGCCTTGATCTTGCCGTTGTAGCTGTCGGCGACGAAAATCAGGCCACGCGCATCCGCGCACACGGCGAGCGGATGCTGCAGACGCGCGTCCTCACGCTTGCCGGCAGCGTCGCCGAAATCGTACAGGCCCGTACCGACCAGCGTGCTGACACGATTGTCGAGCAGACGCAGCAGGCGTATCGCCGAAGCGCCCGCATCGGCGATCACGAGCTGCTGGCCGATCAGGCTCAGGCTGGATGGCTGGGCGAAGCTTGCGGTCACGCCGACACCGTCGGTCAGACCCAGTTGTCCGCTGCCGGCCAGGACCACGAGTTTGTTGCGCACCATGTCGAGCTGCCAGATCTGGTTCTGGCCGGACACGGCGATGTAGACGTTGTCGCCGAGCACGGCGACATCGGATGGTGCGGACATCGCCACTTTGGCCGGCTCCAGATTTTCGTTCGGCAGATCGTGGCCCGGCGTACCGGTACCGGCGAGCGTGTCCACGTCGCCGCTGAGCAGACGCACGCGGCGTAGCGCATGGTTGCCGACGTCCGCGACGAACAACACATCCTTGCCCAGGGCCAGACCCTGCGGATCGGTGAAACCGGCGTCGCGGCCACGGCCATCCCAGTAGCCCGGATTGCCCGAGCCGTATTGGCGCAGGATGCGGCCGTCGTGAGTGCATTCCAGGATGCGGTTGTGGCCGCTGTCGGAAATCCACAGGCTGGATTCCCCCACCGCCAGGCGCGACGGGAAGCGCAATGGCGCGCGCGCTTCCGGACGTACGGTCGCGACGTCGGATTCGTACACGCGCAGATCCTGCACTGCAGCTTCATCGAGCAGATGCGCGATCAGCGTGTCGGCTTCCTGGCGGCGGCCTTCGCCGGGCAGCAGCGCGGCGAGCTGGCCCTGGGCGTCGATCACCGCCAGTGTCGGCCACGATTCGACGCCGTAAGCCTGCCACAATAGGTATTCCGGGTCGTTCGCGACCGGATGGCGGATATGGTTGCGGTTGACGGCCTTGAGCACCGGCTCGGTATGCCGCTGATATTCGAATTTCGGCGTGTGCACGCCGATCACGCTCAGTCCATCGTGGTACTTGTTTTCCAGGTAGCGCAGATCCGGCAGCACGTTGCGGCAATTGACGCAGTCGAACGTCCAGAAATGAATCAGCGTCACGCGCCCGTGCAGGGCGGCGAGATTGGGCGCAATGTCGGTATTCACCCAATCCAGCGAAGGCGGCAATGCCGGAGCGGCGATTCTGGCGTTCATGCGTGGTGCGTGTTTCCGGGATCAGTGCGCATTATGCGCCAGGCGCAAGACTGCATCGACCCGCGCCAGGTCCTCCGGCGTATCGACGCCGCCCGGAAACGGCTCCGGCGCCAGACGCACGGCGATGCGATAACCGTGTTCCAGCACACGCAGTTGCTCCAGGGATTCGGCGCGCTCGGCCGAAGTCGGGGCAAGCCGGGCGAATGCACGCAGAAACCCGGCGCGATAGGCATAGATGCCGATATGGCGCAGAAAATTCGGCGCTGCCGGCAGAACATCGCGCGTGCGTGCAAACGCGTCGCGCGCCCACGGCAACGGCGCGCGCGAGAAATACAGGGCATGGCCATCGAGACCGGTCACGACTTTGACGCAATTCGGATCGAACAGCTCCTGCGCTCTGGTGATGGGTGCCGCCAGCGTCGCCACCGGTGCGCCGCTCGCGACCAGGTATTCGGCGACCGCACGAATACCGGCGGGCGGTGCCAACGGCTCGTCGCCCTGCAAATTCACCACGACGGCATCGTCGGACCAACGCAGCCGTTCGGCGCATTCGGCGAGACGATCGCTGCCCGAAGCGTGATCGGCACGCGTCATTATCACGCGCACCGGAGCGGCGCGCAAAGCATCGGCTATGCGCGTGTCATCGGTCGCGATCACCACTTCGGAAGCACCAGCCGCCAGCGCGCGCCGCGCCACGTGCAGCACCATCGGCTCTCCGGCAACCGGCCGCAGCGGCTTGCCCGGCAGGCGGGTGGCGGCGTAACGCGCCGGAATGGCGACGACGAAGCGCATTGGTTCGTTCGGCAAGCTCATGCGTTGCCGAGCCTACCCAAGTGCGCCAACGAAAGATACCTGACGGCGGTCGGTAGGCACGACCCGGGTCGGGTGCTAGTTTTCTCGCGACCCGCTATTGCGTGGATAAGGAGGTTGCCCATGCGTGCGTTCCACATCGGCTTGCTGGCAATGTGTCTGCTTTTCCTGTCTCTCGGCGCTAACGCCAATACCTGGGTCGTGCAGGTCGGCGGCACATCCTCCGGCGGCGGTTATGGCGGATATGGCAATAGCCCGGTCCTCGCCTTCTCGCCGACGCCGCTGACGATAACGGCTGGCGACAGTGTCACGTTCCAGAATCTGGGCGGCGCGGCGCACAACGTACATGCCGACGATAACTCGTTCCGTTGCGCAAACGGTTGCGACGGTCAAGGCGGCGACGGCAATCCGTCGGCAGCCAACTGGTCGTTCACCCTCACTTTCACTACGCCCGGCACGATCAATTATCATTGCGACCAGCACGCCAGCATGGGCATGGTCGGCAGCATCGTCGTCAACGCGGCAGCGCCGCCGCCGATCACGCTGGGCGGCTATCTGAGCGGCAACTGGTACAACCCAAGCCAGGGTGGCCACGGCTTCCAGCTCGAATTCACCAACTTCGCCACCGGCGGCACCACTTTCAACATGCTCGCCATCTGGTTCGTCTACACACCCGTCGCCAGCACCGCCAACGACGGCAGCGGCCAGAACTGGATCTATGCACAAGGCAGCTACGACACCACCACCAATACCGTCACCCTGCCCGCGATCCTGCAAACCGGCGCGCGCTTCCCGCCGAACTTCACTCCGAGCGATGTGCGCCGCGTCGGAACCGGACCGAATCCGCCGGACCTGTGGGGCACGCTCACCTTCACCTTCACCGACTGCAACAACGGCACGGTGAGCTGGCATTCGGACGTGCCCGGTTACAACAATGCCAACGACACGCCGCTGCCGATCCAGCGCCTGACTCAAATTGCGGGCACGACGTGCCCCGCGCAATGAGCCTGCGCATCGCACTGGCCGCTGCGTTGCTCGCCGCGGCCGGTGCGGCGAGCGCAGTGGAACCCGGCGCCACGGCGCCGGATTTTTCCCTGACGCCGTTCGCTGGTACGCATACCGTGTCCTTGACCGATTACCGCGGCAAGGTTGTGCTGGTGGATTTCTGGGCGTCCTGGTGCAGTCCATGCCGGCAATCGTTGCCGCTGTACAACGGCCTGCAGGCAGATTTTCCCGTATCCGAATTCGCCATACTCGCGGTCGGCCTCGATGAGAACAGCGACGACGCCAGGGCATTTCTGCGCGAACACCCGGTCAAGTACACTGCTTTGCAAGATCCACGCGGCGACGTTGCGCAGGCGTTCGGATTGAAGGGCATGCCTTCGTCCTACCTGATCGACCGCTCGGGGATCGTGCGCGACCGCCATGTCGGCTTCGAGCCGAAGGACATCGATGTGCTCAAACGCGAAATCACGGAACTCATCGCCAGGCCAGCGCCGGCACACTGAACGCGCCCTGCGCTGGCTGCTGGCGCTGATTGCGCTGGTCTGTCTCGGCGGCTGTGCGATGCAAGCGGTGCAGCCGTGGCAGCGCGGTCGGCTGGCGCGCTGGGACATGCGCTGGGATCCGGACCCGCTGCAGGCGGCGATGAATCAACACGCCTACTTCAGCAAGGAAGGCACCTCCGGCGAGATCGGCGCAGCGGGAGGCGGGTGCGGATGCAATTGATGCGGCCTTCGCCCTCGCTGTCGCTGCTGCTCGCCGCCTCGGCCGCGTTGACCGGGCACAACGCCGTGCGGGCCGATGAAACCGCTTCGGAGCAATACGCCGGTTATCGCTTCAACATCTACGGCGAGGATGCGCTGTCGGCGCCGTCGCTCGGCGATCCGCGCCGCTACGAGGTGTATTCGCAACAGTTCCTGCTGAACACGCCGGTCGGCGATCGCAACACGCTGAGCGTGAACGCGACCCACGAAGTGATGAGCGGATCGTCGCCGTGGTACGTGATTCCCGGACCGGACAACAGGCCGATCCAGGTCTTGAGCGGTGCGACCATCCGCGATCACCGCAGCGCGGCCACGGTGGCGCTGACCCACGATGCGGGCGGCAACGACACGCGCACGTTCAGCGCGTCGTATTCGCAGGAGCGCGACTACCACTCCACCGCACTCGGCGCCGAACGCACGTTGCCATTGTCGAGCGCACTGACCCTGGGTTTCGGCGGCAGTTTTTCGCATGATCGCATCGAACCCTTCGCCGCCTTGCTTTACGGCCGCATCCAGCGCGCCGAGAAAAACACGACGTCGGCGTTCGCCAGCCTGAGCCTGGTGCTGGATCGCGTATCCGTGGTCGAGAGCGGCATCCAGATCGATTATCAAAGCGGGTATCTGTCGGATCCGTACAAGCTGGTCTTGGTGGGCGACACGCTGGACCCCGATACGCGTCCGCATCGGCGCGGCGAAGTCGCGTGGTTGGTGCGCTATCGCCGCGCGTTCGGCGCTGACGCGGCGCTGCATCTGGACTCGCGCCTGGTCGCGAACAGTTGGGGCCAGCATTCACTGACCCTGGAAGCGAGCTGGTACCGGAACCTGCGCGATGGCTGGCAACTGGTACCCGGCGTGCGCTATTACAGCCAGAGCCGCGCGCGCTTCTACGCACCGTTCTTCGCCGCCGGCAGCGGACCGGATTTTTCCAGCGACTACCGCCTCGGTGCGTTCGGCGCGGCCGCGGCAAACCTGAACCTGCGCAAGCGCATCGGGCATTGGGAATTGTCCGCCGGCGCCGAGCGCTATCATGCCAGCACGGGCTACGCGATCGGCGGTGCGGATTCGGCCGATCCGGCGGTGGTCAGTTACACCCGCGTGTTTGCCGGTCTGGACTACCATTTCGATTGAGTGGCGAAGTATACAAATTCGACTTCTCCAGCATGGGTTGCCCGTGCACTCTGCATCTGGAGACGGACGCCGAACCCATCGCGCAGGCCGCGCGGGCGGCGGTCGTTGCCGAATGTACGCGGCTGGACCGCAAATATTCGCATTACCGCGACGACAGCCTCGTTGCGCGCATCGCGGCGAGCGCTATCGCGGGCATCGAAGTCGATGCGGAGACGGCCAACCTGATCGACTTCGCCGCCGCGCTGCACGCCCAAAGCGGCGGCCTGTTTGACATCACCGCCGGAGCGCTGACGCGGTTGTGGGATGCACAGGGCACGCGTTTGCCGCACAAGACCGAAATCGCTGCGGCGCTCACGCTCACCGGCTGGCATCGGGTGCAGTGGCGGCGCCCGTTTTTGCGCTTGGCGGTGTCCGGCATGCATCTGGATCTGGGCGGAATCGTCAAGGAATACGCCGCCGACCGCTGCGCGCAGGCGTGTCGCGATGTCGGCGCGGTTTCGGGCGTCATCGATCTCGGCGGCGATCTGGCTCTGATCGGCCCGCATCGCGACGGCTCGCCCTGGATCGTCGGCATCAAGGCGCCGCGAGCGTCCGGACGCGCGGCGGCGCGCATCGAATTGCCGCGCGGCGGACTGGCGACGAGCGGCGACTACGAACGCGCGCTGATCGTCGATGGGCGCCGCTATTCGCATATCGTCGACCCGCGCCGCGGCGAACCGGCGCAGGGTTTCGCCAGCGTCAGCGTCGTGGCCGAAAGCTGCCTCATCGCCGGCGCGGCGGCGACGCTGGCGATGCTGATGGGTGTCGAGGGTGGAGGCGCCTATCTGCGCGGGCTGGGTTTGCCGCATCTGACCATCCGCGACGATGGTTCCTGCGACGGCGATATCGTCCGCGTCGCCTGAATTGCGCCGGCGGTTACAATGCGCGACCGATTTTGCCGCTCGCGCCGATGAGATTGAATCCGCCGCAACGCGCCGCCGTCGAATACACGGACGGACCCTTGCTCGTGCTGGCCGGCGCCGGCTCCGGCAAGACGCGCGTGATCGCCGAGAAAATCGCACATCTGATCGCGCGCAAGAACATGGCGCCGGACAAGATCGGCGCAATCACGTTCACCAACAAGGCCGCGCGCGAGATGCGCGAGCGCGTCGGCCGGCTGCTCAAGAGTGCAGTAGCGGAGCAACTCACCATCGCAACGTTTCATGCGCTGGGCCTGAAGATCGCGCAGTCCGAGCACGGCAAGCTGGGACTCAAGCGCGGATTTTCCGTATTCGATGCCGACGACAGCGCGGCGATCGTCAAGGATCTGGCGCCGGCAGCGGCCAGGCCGGATGCCTTGTTCGCGCTGCGCAGCCTGATCTCGAATGCCAAGGGCAGCGGCCTCACATCCGAGCAGGCGGCGGATGCCGCACGCAGTGCGCGCGAACGCGAAGCAGCGGATATTTATGCGCGTTACCAGAAGCGCCTGGCCGCGTTCAATGCAGTGGATTTCGACGATCTGATCCGGCTGCCGCTGGCCTTGCTCGAAACCGACGCGGATGTGCGCAGCGTGTGGCAGGAGCGCCTGCGCTATCTGTTGGTGGACGAATGCCAGGATACGAACCTTGCCCAATATCGTCTGTTGAAGGCGCTGGCCGGCGGCCGCGGCGCGTTCACCTGCGTGGGCGACGACGACCAGTCGATCTACGCCTGGCGCGGCGCCAATCCCGGCAACCTCGACGAGTTGGCGCGCGACTATCCCGCACTGAAAGTGATCAAGCTCGAACAGAATTACCGGTGCAGCGGGCGCATCCTGCGCGCGGCCAACGCGCTGATCGCGCACAATCCGCATGTCCACGAAAAACGGTTGTGGAGCGAGCACCGCGAAGGCGTGCCGATCCGCGTGCTGGCCTGCCGCGACGATGAACACGAGGCCGAGCGCGTTGCCGCCGACATCGCACATCAGCAGCAACTGACCAAGACGCCGTGGAACGAATTCGCCGTGCTGTATCGCGGGAACCATCAATCGCGGCCGGTCGAGAAGGCGCTGCGTGCGCTGCGTGTGCCATACCAGTTGACCGGCGGCACGGCGTTCTTCGAGCGTACCGAGGTCAAGGACGTACTCGGCTACCTGCGCCTGCTGGTCAATCCCGACGACGATGCCGCGTTCCTGCGCGTGGCCAACGTGCCGCGCCGCGAGATCGGCGCGACTACGCTGGAAAGACTCGGAGAGTTGGCGCAGTCACGGCATGTCTCGATGTTGCACGCGGCGCACAGCGATGCGGCGCTGAAACTGCTTGCGCCGCGGCCGGCCGCCGCGCTCGCCGGTTTCGCGAACGTGATCGGCGATCTGACGTCGGCGATGCGCGCGATGTCCGCGGCCGACCTCGTCGCGGAAATCGTGCGCCGCGCCGGTTATGAAGCACATATCCGCGCCGAAACCAAGGACGAATCCCTGCGCGCGCGGCGGCTGGAGAACATCGACGAACTCGCCGGCTGGTTTCGTGCGATGGGCAGGAACGGCGGTCGTGCTGGCGATCTTGCCGCGCAACTTGCCTTGCTCACGAATGCGGATCGCGACGAATCAGGAAATGCAGTGCGCCTGATGACCCTGCATTCGGCCAAGGGCCTGGAATTTAGTTTCGTGTATCTCATCGGCGTCGAGCAGGGCACCCTGCCACACGAATCCAGCATCGCCGAAGGCCGCCTCGACGAGGAGCGCCGCCTGTTCTACGTCGGCATCACGCGCGCCAAGGAACGTCTGTGCCTGGCCTATGCGCAGCGTTCGCGCCGCTACGGCGAAATCCTCGCCAACGAGCCGAGCCGCTTTCTCGCCGAACTGCCGCAGGCAGACCTGCATTGGGACGGCCGCGACGCGGAGCAGGATTCGCAAGTCAAGCGCGAAACCGCCGCCGCGCACATCGCGCGGCTGGCGCAGATGTTCGCGGATTGAGCGGCGGGCGGATTCGATGCGGCTGGCGCGGTAGTTCTATGCTGCTCGCCTGCGCGTAACCAGCGCCAGGCCGGCAAGCAGAAAAACGAGCAATCCGACGCCAGTCCAATTCATCATAGGAGCCGGCTGCGGCGGGTCGACAAAGGTGGCGGTGAAGCCGATGTCGTATGTGCCCTGGATGATCGGGTTTGCTCCCGGCGCCGGGCAGCCTACGGGATAAAGATCCGTGCCACCTGCATAGCTGTCGGGCGCATCGTAAATGCTGGCACAACCTGGCAGGACTGCGTAGGTCTGCGTCGAATAGGGCACGGGAACGGGCGGATTGAAAACATAGTTGCCGCCGCCACTGTCGGGTGCGGAAGCGATGCTGCCGATGCCGGTAGCCGCGTCGCCGTTCGTCGGCAAAGTCGAATAAATGTAGAGCGTCGATGACGGCGTTTGACCCGTCGCGAACGCGATATGAACCGACGACAACTGGGCGTTTCCCGAGCTGTCGGGTTTGGGCGTGCCGCTGCCGGCATTACCGCTGACCGCTGGTGTGAAACTTTGCCCTTGTACGAAATACACCGAGGTGGGCGTGGAGTTGCCTACGGTAAAGGCATTTGCCTGCATGCACGCACCCAGCAGCAAGGCCGCGCCGACTACCCGTGCCGGTTGAACTCTCATTGGCTCCCCTTATTCGGAATTTTTCTGCGGCGCGCAGTGTGATACTGGCCATTGTTGGCTGTCAAGAAAGCGCGTGACAGGTATGGCGGTGCCATAATCCGCCTGTTGTGGCGGAGATGTCCCGATGACCGAAACCGTGCTGTTGTCGCGTCTGCAATTCGGCTTCGTGATTTCGTTCCACATCCTGTTTCCGGCCTTCACCATCGGTCTGGCGAGCTGGCTCGCCTTCCTCGAAGCGTGGTGGCTGCGCACGCGTGCGGATGTGCTGCGCGATCTGTACTTCTTCTGGATGAAGATATTCGCCGTTTCGTTCGGCGTCGGCGTTGTCACCGGCATCGTGATGAGCTTCCAGTTCGGCACAAACTGGGCCGGATTCTCCACCGCCGCCGGCAATGTGGTCGGACCGCTGCTTGATTACGAAGTGCTGACCGCGTTCTTCATGGAAGCCACGTTCTTCGGCGTGATGCTGTTCGGCTGGCAGCGCGTGAGCCACCGCGCGCACTTCTTCGCCACCTGCATGGTCGCGCTGGGTACGCTGTTTTCTAGCTTCTGGATCATCAGTGCAAACAGCTGGATGCAGACACCGGCCGGTTATGCGCTGCACGACGGCGTGTTCTATCCGGCCGACTGGTGGGCGGTGATTTTCAATCCCTCGTTTTTCTACCGCCTGCCGCATATGGTGCTGGCGGCTTTTCTGACCACGGCGTTCGTGATCGGCGGTGTGTCGGCGTTCTACCTGGCGCGCGGGCAATTCGCCGACAAGGCGCGCTTGTGCCTGAAATGCGCGCTGGTCTTCGTCGCCATCGTCGCGCCGTTGCAGATCATCGTCGGCGATCTGTCCGGGCAGGAAGTGCGCGAGCACCAGCCGGCCAAACTGGCGGCCATCGAGGCGCGCTGGAATACCGAATCGAATGTGGCGCTGACGCTGTTCGCAATTCCCGACGAGCAGGCCGAACGTAACAATTACGCGCTCGACGTGCCGCATCTGGGCAGTTTGATCCTGACCCATTCCTGGAGCGGCGAAGTGCAGGGTCTGAAGGACTTTGCGCCGCAGGATCGCCCGCCGGTACTGATTCCGTTCTATGCCTTCCGCATCATGGTCGGGCTGGGTTTGCTGATGCTTTTCGTCGCCTGGATCGGTTTGTGGAAGCTCTGGCGCGGCAACGCGTTTTCCTCGCGCTGGTATCTGCGCGCGTGGATGGCGATGACGCCGAGCGGATTTGTTGCGCTCGTGCTCGGCTGGTGGGTGACCGAAGTAGGGCGCCAGCCCTGGGTTGTCTACGGCGTGCTGCGCACGGCCGATGCCGTGAGCCCGGTTCCGGCGGGCAGCGTGCTCGTCTCGCTCGTCGTCTATGTCGTCGTTTACCTCGTCCTGTTCGGATTTGCGACGTGGTATCTCATCCGCATGCTGCGCACGGGACCGGTCGCTGTGCCACCGCGCCCACGCACGGCGCAAACCGCCGCGCGACCCTTGTCGCTGGGCGATGAAGCCGGAGCCGGAGTGCTGCGCGATGCAAAATAATGCATCGCGCGCGACGGCGACGGCCATTGGCGGGATGCCAATGGCGAGGGTGCCGGGTGAAAACCGGACGATCGAGCCTGGCAACGGGAGAACACCATGACGCTTGCCGAATCCCTTCCCGTCGTCTGGTATTTCATCATCGGCTTCGCGGTGCTGATGTACGTGCTGCTCGACGGTTTCGTGTTGGGTATCGGCATCCTGGCGCCATTCGCCGACGACGATGCGCAGCGCGATCTCATGATGAACACTGCCGCGCCGATCTGGGACGGCAACGAAACCTGGCTGGTGATGGGCGGTGCGGGACTGATGGCGGCTTTCCCGCCGGCGTATTCCATTGTGTTGTCGGCGTTGTACCTGCCGATCCTCGCGCTGCTGATTGCGCTGATCTTCCGCGGCGTCGCATTCGAGTTCCGCTTCAAGGCGCAGCGCTCGCGCTGGATCTGGGGCATTGCGTTCAACGTCGGATCGTTGCTCGCCGCGTTCGCGCAAGGCCTGATCCTCGGCGCATTGGTCGAAGGCATGCCGCTCAAGGGCGGCAAGTACGTGCACGAGGCGGCGTTCGCCTGGTTCAGTCCGTTCTCGATGCTGACCGGCGTGGCGGTGGTCTTCGGCTACGCCCTGCTCGGCGCGACCTGGCTGGTCCTGAAAACCGACGGCCGCGTGCAGCGCATCGCCTTCGACCTGACCCGGCCGCTGATGCTCGCGGTAATCGCGTTCATGCTGCTGGTCAGCGCGTGGCTGCCGTTCCTCGATCCGGGATTGATGGCGCGCTGGTTCGCGTGGCCGAATCTGCTGTATCTGTCGCCCGTGCCGATTCTTGCCATCGTCAATGCCGTTGCCTTGTGGCGCGCGGTGCTGGCCAACCGCGAAACCGCCCCGTTCGTGTTGTCGCTGTGCTTCTTCGCGCTCGGCTTCACCGGTCTCGTCGTCGGCATCTGGCCGAATATCGTGCCACCAACACTCACCATCTGGCAGGCGGCTTCGCCGCCATCTTCGCAAGGTTTCGTGTTGGTCGGCGCCTGCATCATGATTCCCGCCGTGCTCGCCTATACCGCCTATTCCTATCGCGTCTTCCGCGGCAAGGTGGCCGCAGATGCGGGCTATCATTGAAACGAACCCGGAGAGTCCGTGATGACTTTGCGCCCCCTATTCCCGTTCATCGCCACCGCCCTGCTCGCCGGCTGCGCCGGCGCACCGCAAAAACCCGCCATGTACGCGGGTGCATCGTCATCGTCGGAGTACACCGGCAACGATTTGCTGAATGCCGCGGTCTGGATGCAAACCAGCGTCGAGCACGATCTCGTCTACGCCGAAATCTACCGTATGGCCGAAGGCAAACTGCTTGCGGCGCTGGCCGATCCGCAATGGGATGCGCTGCCGCGAGGCGAGCGCACCCATGATGCTGCCAAGCTGCCGCCGGCGGTGATCGTCGACATCGACGAGACAGTGCTCGATAACTCGCCGTTCGAGGCGCGCATGCTTCGCGACAATGCGACATTCAATGCGCAGGCGTGGAATGCCTGGGTGCGGCAGGCATCGGCGCGGGCGCTGCCGGGGGCGCTGGAATACGCCACGTTCGCCGCCGCGCACGGCGTAACCATGATCTACATCAGTAATCGCGATGCGTTGCAGGCTGATTCCACCCGCGCCAATCTCGCCGCGGACGGATTCCCGTTGACCGACGCCGCCGTGCTCAACCGCGGCGTGGCCACGCCCGGCTGCGTGGATCGCGATTCCGGCGACAAGGGCTGTCGGCGCCGGCTCGTCGCACAGCGCTATCGCGTGTTGGCGATGTTCGGCGACCAGCTCGGCGATTTCATCGATGGCGCGGACGCGGACAATGCCACCCGTGCCGAGCGCATCGCGCCCTACCGCGACTGGTTCGGCGCGCGCTGGTTCGCCCTGCCGAATCCGGCATATGGTTCGTGGGAATCGGCGCTGACCAAACACAATCCGGACAAGAACATGCGCGCCGATCCGCGTGCGGCCAAGCACGCCGCGCTGCGCTCGAATTGAACACGCGCTGACTGGTGGTACCCGCGCGCTTGCCTTGGCGCCACGCGCTCACTACAGTCGCCATCCCGCTCCATAAGTCTGGGGATTTGCCATGTCCAAGCTCGTCCGTTTTGCCCTTGTCGCCGTGCTCGCGGCTGCCGGCTTCGGCTGCAACCAGCAGCAAAATGCCGCCAATCCGACCGCTCCGGCCGCCGCCGTCGTGCCGGCGACGCCTGACGCCGCCATCGCGGCCTCGATCAAGGCGCTGCGCGACAACAACGTCGCCGCGCTGGTCGACAATGCTCTGCCTGTACCGGAAGTGGCCAAGCTCAAGACCGACTGGAACAAAGACATGAGTGCGGAACCCATCACCGACGAAGACCGCAAGGAATTCGTCGAGCGGATGGCGACGCTGACTGCGCCGGACGCCGAGACGAAATTGTATACGCAGATCCAGCCGAAACTGGCCGAATTCGACAAGCAGTCGGCGCAGCAGATGCCGATGATGATCGCGATGGGCCAGGGCTTCGCCAAGAGCGCGATCGCGCAGAACAAGGACCTGTCCGACGCGCAGAAGAAGCAGGCCGAAGACCTGCTTGATGCCACCGCGCAGTGGGCCCAGACGACCAAATTCACGGATCCCGTCCTGATCAAGGCGGCGATCGCTGAAATCTGCAAGACCGCGCGGGCGCTGAATCTCAAGTCCGCCGACGAGGCGCGCGCGCTCAGCTACGAGCAGGCCATGCAGAAGGCAGGTGTCGTGCTCGCCGGGGTCAAGGCGGTGCTCGCCGTGTACGGCCTGAACGTCGATCAGGCGCTGGATTCGGTCAAGCTCGATCCGGTCGCCGCCAACGGCGACGCCGCCACGGTCAAGCTCACCTACACCGCGTTCGGCAAGCCGTTCACCACCGAGGCGCAGATGGTCAGGGTCGATGGCCGTTGGTATGGCAAACATGCCATCGATCAGTGGCACAAGCATGAGGCGGAAATCGCCAGTGCCGCCGCGAAACCCGCGACGCCCGCTGAGCCGGCGCCGGCCGAGACCGGCAAATAATCTTGTTCGCAGAATGCTTTGCTTGCGGCCCGCCCAGTGCGGGCCGAACATTTTCCGAATTGTGTCGTCCCGTACAATAGTTGGCATGGATTCGCCCGCGCCGACGACTGGTCAGCCATTGCCCCCCCGTGCCGCCTGGTGGCTGCGCGCGCTCGGCCGCGTGGTCGAGCCGTGGTTGTCGATCCGTCGCGAGCCGCAGGACGTCCGCGCCCAGATCGACGCCTCGCGGCCGGTGATCTACGTCACCGAGCGCTACGGTCTTTCCGACACGCTGATCCTGGAACAGGCCTGCCGCGAAGCCGGACTGCCCGAGCCGCTGCAACCCTTGCAGCTCGGACCGCTGCGCCGCGCGCGTTCGATGTTCGCGTTGGCGCGGCGCGAAGGCTGGCTGTACCGACGCGCGCGACCGCGCACGCATTCGCAGACGCTGGCGCAATTGCTCGAAACGCTGCGCGTGCATACGGATCTGGATGCGCAGCTCGTTCCAGTGTCGATCTTCGTCGGTCGCGCGCCGGATCGCCAGACGGGCTGGTTCCGCGTCCTGTTCTCGGAAAACTGGGTGGTGGTCGGCCGCTTCCGCCGTCTGCTCGCGCTGCTGCTGAACGGCCGTACCACGATCGTGCAGTTTGCGCCGCCTGTGCGCTTGCGCGAAACATTGGATGCCGAACGCGAGGTTCCCGCCGAGCGCACGCTGCGCAAGATTTCGCGCGTGCTGCGCGCGCATTTCCGCCGTATCCGCGCCCAGGTCATCGGCCCGGATTTGTCGCACCGGCGCATGGTCGTCGATGCCTTGCTCAACTCCGAACCGGTGCGCGCCGCCATTGAAGCCACCGCGAACAAGGACAGCGTGTCCATCGATCAGGCGCGCAAGCGCGCACGCGATGCGGCATGGGAAATCGCCGCCGACTATTCGCATCCGGTAGTGCGGTCGGTGTCGTTCCTGCTGACCAGCTTCTGGAACAAGCTTTACGACGGCATCGCCGTGCACCATTTCGACAAGGCGCGCGCGGCGGCGGCCGGTCATGAAGTGGTGTATGTGCCGTGCCACCGCAGCCATGCCGATTACCTGCTGCTGTCCTACCAGCTCTACCAATCGGGCCTGGTCGTGCCGCATATCGCCGCCGGCGTGAATCTGAACCTGCCGGTGCTCGGGCCGTTGCTGCGCCGTGGCGGTGCGTTCTTCATGCGCCGCAGTTTCAAGGGCAATGCGCTGTATGCGCTGGTGTTCAAGGAATACATGGCCCAGCTCATCGATCAGGGTGCGCCGATGGAATACTTCATCGAGGGTACGCGCTCACGCACCGGACGCACGCTCGCGCCGCGCTTTGGTCTCTTGTCGATGACCGTGCGCGCGTTCCTGCGCGCGCCGCGCCGGCCGGTGCTGTTCCAGCCGGTCTACATCGGCTACGAAAAGCTGATGGAAGGCAAGTCCTATATCGGCGAGCTGTCCGGCAGGCCGAAGGAGAAGGAATCCTGGTTCGGCCTGATCCGCGGTGTGCGCGGTGTGCTGCGTCAGCGCTACGGGCATGTCGCGCTGAGCTTCGGCGAGCCGATCGAACTAGCGCCGCTGCTTGACGCGGCCAGTCCCGGCTGGCGCGAATCCAGCGGCGAGGTGGATGTCAAACCCGAATGGCTGAATCGCCTGCTCGACCAGCTTGGCGACAAGATCCTGGTCAACATCAACCGCGCCACCGACGTCAATCCGGTCAATCTACTCGCGCTCGCCATCCTGTCCACGCCCAAGCACGCGATGGCCGAGACGGACCTGCTCGCCCAACTCGACCTGGTCAAGTCGCTGCTCACGGCGATGCCGTATTCGGATCGCGTGACGATCACGCCGCTTTCGCCCGCCGAGATCGTCGCCTACGGCGAGCGCATGGGCTGGATCGGACGCGTCGCGCATCCGCTTGGCGACGTGCTGACCTGCGACGGCCAGAACGCGGTGCTGCTTTCCTACTTCCGCAACAATGTATTGCACCTGATTGCGGCGGCGGCGTGGGTGGCGTGCTGTTTCCTCAACAACCGGCGCGTCGCTCGCGAAACGATCCTGCGCCTGGGCCGCATGATCTATCCGTTCATCCAGGCCGAATTGTTTTTGCCGTGGGACGAGGACGGCTTCGCCCAGCGCATGGACGCGATCATCCAATTCTTCGCCGGCCGCGGCCTGCTCGCGCATGTGGACGATGGCCGCATCCTCGCCCGTGAACCGGGTCAGAGCGACAGCGCCTTCCAGTTGCGTACGATCGCGCACAGCATGCTGCAGGCGTTCGAGCGCTACTACATCGCGATCGCCGCGCTGGTGCGCAACGGGCCGAACACGCTGACCGGGTCGGAGCTGGAAAACCTGTGTACGCTGACCGCGCAGCGCCTCTCGCTGCTGCACGAACTCAACGCGCCGGAGTTCTTCGACAAATCGTTGTTCCGCGGCTTCATCCAGAAGCTGCGCGAACGCCGCGTGATCTGGCCGGACGCGAACGGTCGGCTCGAATTCGACGCCGCGCTGGAGGACATCGTGCGCGACGCGAAAGTGATCCTCTCGCGCGAGATCCGCCACGGAATTCTCAAGCTCACGCCCGAACGGCGCGATGCGCTGGCCGTGCCGGAAAAGCCGGAGTCTGCCTAGGCGTCAAGGTCCGGAATAAGCTTGCTCTCGAGCTTGGTGATCGCGTCCTTGAGCAGCAGTTTGCGTTTCTTCATGCGTTTGAGTTGCAGCTCGTCGCAGTTCGCGTCGGCAGCCAGGCGCGCGATCGCGGCGTCGAGATCGCGGTGCTCGATACGCAATTCCACCAGTTGCCGGGCGATGTCCGCCGATTCGTCGCTCATAACGAAAGTTTAATCCGCGAGTCTCCCGTGTGCCCGCGGCTCACTGGCCGGTGCCGGCACGCTCGCGTATAGTGAGCGATCCTGCTGCGGGAATCCACATGTTCGATTTCGTCCTGAATTTCCTGATCCACGGCCTCACGCACGCCTCATGGGCGGCCAAGCTCGTGTATTTCCTGATCGTCACCCAGTTGACGATTTTCGCCGTTACCTTGTACCTGCATCGCAGCCAGGCGCATCGCGGCGTGGATTTCCATCCCGTTCTGGCGCATTTCTTTCGCTTCTGGTCGTGGCTGTCCACCGGCATGGTAACGCGCGAATGGGTGGCGGTGCACCGCAAGCACCACGCCAAGTGCGAGACCGAGGAAGATCCGCACAGCCCGAAAATTTTCGGCATCAACACCGTGTTGTGGCAGGGCGTGGACTTGTACCGTGTCGCCGCGGGCAAGCCCGAAGACATGGATAAATACGGGCGCGGCACACCCGACGACTGGCTTGAAAGGAATTTGTACGGCAAGCACGAATATTGGGGCCCGACCCTGATGTTCGTCATCAATATCGCCCTGTTCGGCGTCTGGGGTGTGGTGATTTCCGCGCTGCAGATGATCTGGATTCCGTTCTGGGCCGCGGGCGTGGTCAATGGCCTCGGCCACTGGTGGGGCTATCGCAATTTCGAAACCGCCGACATGGCGACCAACCTCACGCCGTGGGGCTTTTTCATCGGCGGCGAGGAACTGCACAACAACCATCACGCCTTCCCGAGTTCGTCCAAGTTCGCCCTGCGCCGGTGGGAGTTCGACATTGGCTGGGCGCTTATCCGCGGCTTCCAGGCCATTGGTCTGGCTAAAGTGCTGCGCGTGGCGCCATCGCTGGATGTGCGCGCCAACGTCCCGCTGCCTGACGCCGAAACGATCAAGGCCCTGCTCAGCCACCGCTTCCAGGTGATGACGGATTACTTCCGCGGCGTGATCGCGCCGACCTTGCGCGAAGAAGCCGCACATGCCGGGGCCAGGGTGAAAGCGCTGCCGCGCGCGCTGCGCCGCGCGTTGGCGAATGGCGGGCGCTGGCTCGATGGCGCCGCACAAACGCGCATGCTCGAAGCCGTCAAACAGCGTCCGTTGCTGGCGCAGGTCTGCGATTTTCGTTCGCGCCTGGCCGCCGTGCTCGAACGCGGCAACGGCAGCGGCGAAGCCATGCTCGCGAACCTGCAGCAGTGGTGCCGGGAAGCCGAGGCCAGCGGCATCCGCGCCTTGCAGGAATTCGCCGTGCGTCTGCGCGGTTATGCCTTGGTACCCGTGAAGTCCTGAGACGAATATCGTCGCGCAACAAAAAGCCCGCCGATCGGCGGGCTTTTTCGTTTCTGTTGCAAGCGTGAATCACTTGATCTTCGCTTCCTTGTATATCACGTGCTTGCGCACGACCGGATCGTATTTCTTCATCTCGATCTTGTCGGTGGTGGTCTTCTTGTTCTTGTCCGTCGTGTAGAAGTGGCCGGTATCGGCCGAGGACACGAGGCGGATCTTGTCGCGCTTGGATGCCATGGGTTATCTCCTCAGACCCGATTCAATCAAACTCGCTCGCCGCGGCCGCGCAGCTCGGCCAGAACAGTTTCGATGCCGTTCTTGTCGATCGTGCGCAGGGCCTGGGACGAAACGCGCAGTTTCACCCAGCGTTTTTCGCTCGGCACCCAGAAGCGGCGCTCGTGCAGGTTCGGCAGCCAGCGGCGCCGGGTTTTGTTGTTGGCATGCGACACGCTGTTGCCGGACTGCGCACGCTTGCCGGTGACTTGGCAGACTTTGGCCATCGGAACCCTCCTCGAAGATTGTAGACACCCTTGGCCAGGGTGGAATCGGCCCGGCGGATGCCGGAGATCGCCGCAGACACTGCGGCGAGCCGGGCATTACAGCAGAATCAGGCGCTTGCCGCAACAGCGCACGGTTCCACGAGGCGGACGCCGGGCAGTCTGAGAACGTAATCGGCGCCCATCAGCTGTGATGGCGTGAAATAGCCGCCGGCTGGCGGGCTGGTGCGGGAAAGCAGGTGTTCGGCGATGCCGAGCGAGGCGGTGACAGTCAGCTCATAGCCGTTCGGGGTTTCCAGTTCCAGTCCGACCAGCCTGCCGGCGGCGTTGCGCGCCTCGCCCCAGACATGGCAGCCCGTGTCGCGACGGCGCTGTTCGCTCGGTCCGGGCGTCGCGGCCAGCACGCGCCGCTTCATGAAATTCTGCACCGGGCCGAGTGCGAGCAATGGCTGGATGTGCCGCATCCAGCGCAGGCGTTTGACCGTTTGCGGCGGCACCGCCATATAGGTTTCGATGTTCGGGATGCCGGTCGAAACGAAGGCCGTGTAGACGTCGCCCCAGGGAATCGTCATCGCCGTGCGCGGTTTGCCGTCGCGCAGGAATTCGCGTGTTTTCCACGCCAGCGGAACGCTACGGACCTCGCCGTCGATGCGCGCACGGCCCCCGTGCGCCAGACCTTCGACACTGGTCGCCGCGGTACCGGGACTCGGACCCCCGCCGGCTTCGAAGGCGAGCACGAGCGACACCGCATCCGGCAGCCTGTGCTTGAGCAGCGCAGCGAGGCAATCGGTGGGCACCACGTCGAAACCGGAACCTGGCAGCACCACCGTGCCCTGCCGTTGCGCGCGCAGATGCGCGCGATGACACAGCTCGAAGACGTCGATTTCGCCGGTGATATCGAGGTAATGCACGTTCGCGTCCAGACACGCGTTGAGCATCGGCGATGCGGTGCGCGAAAACGGCCCGGCGCAATGCAACACGACATCCACTCCATCCAGATTGCGCGCGATCTCGGCAGGATGGGAAAGTTCGAACACACGTCTGAGCAGCCCCAGTTCCTTTGCCAGCGTCTCGAGTTCGTCGCGATTGCGCCCGGCCAGCAGCGGCTTCAGACCGCGTCGCGCGGCTTCGCGCGCGATCAGCCGGCCGGTGTAGCCGTTCGCGCCGTAGATCAGCAGGCGGCTCATGTACCGCCTCCGGCCTTGCCGGCCAGGGCCACGAGTTTGCGGAAAAACAGTTCGGGCGCGAAGCGCTTGATGCGCCAGCGTCCACGTTCTCCCTTGGTCGGCAAGACCAGAAACGTACCGCGCTGGATTTCGCGGTAGATGATCGCCGCGACATCGTCGGCGCTTTGTGTGGCCCTGGCCATGAATTTTTTCGCGGTCGCCTTGTCGCCCTCCGGCGCACGCGCCGTGTCCATCAGATTGGTCGGGAAAAAGGCCGGGCACACGACCGACACTTTGACCTTGCTGCCGGCGAGTTCGGCGCGCAAGGTTTCCGATAGCGAAATCACGCCGGCCTTGGCCGCCGAATACGCGCCCATGCGCGGCGCGTTGGCGAAGCCGGCGAACGAGGCGATGTTGACGAGGTGGCCGCTGCCCTGTTCGAGCAGCACCGGCAGGAACGCATGGCAGCCGCGCACCACGCCCATCAGGTCGATGTTGAGCGTCCAGCGCCAGTCATCGAGCGAGGTCTGCGCGACGCTGCCCGCGCAGGCGACGCCGGCGTTGTTGACGACACAATCCACGCCGTCCCAGGCAGCAAGGATTTCGTCGCGCATGGCTTCCACCGAAGCGTCGCTGCCGACGTCGATCTTGAGTGCCATTGCGCCGACGCCGAACTCGCGCATCAGGCGCACGGTATCCTGGGCACGGTCGAGACGGATGTCCGCGCAGGCCACGCGCCAGCCGTTCTCGGCGAAACAGAACGCGAGCGCACGACCCAAGCCACTGCCGGCGCCGGTAATCACTACGCGCTTCTCCTGCACGGTGCCGCCTCCGCGTTTGTTATGCTCGGATTGTATGCCAAGCGCGAGGATCGCTGCGATGCAACCCGACCGTCTTTTCGATCTGACCGGCAAGATCGCGCTCGTGACCGGCGCCAGTCGCGGCATCGGCCTGGCGACGGCACAGTTGCTCGCGCAGCGCGGCGCGCAGGTGGTCGTTTCCAGCCGCCGGCAGGAAGCTTGCGAAGCCGTCGCGGCGCAGATAGAGGCCGGTGGCGGGAAGGCCGTCGCGATCGCCGCGCATATCGGCAATGGGCAATCCGTCGAAACGCTGTTCGGGCAATTGCGCACGCGCGACCTGTTGCCC
>JAJXWU010000081.1 GCA_021781425.1 Pseudomonadota bacterium | reverse complement strand
GCCGCCGCGGCCGAACCCGCCGCGACGCGCGAGACCGGCCGTGGCGCGATACTGTCCAGGCTGAAGAATCCGTTCGGCGGCGGAGCCTAGCCGGTACACGCCGCTGCTTATGGCCAACCGGATGCCTGCATTGTTCCTCGGTCACGGCTCGCCGATGAACGCGCTGGAGGACAACGCCTTTACCCGCGGCTGGCAGGATGCGGCGCGGCGCATGCCGCGACCGCGCTCGATCTTGTGCGTTTCGGCGCACTGGGAAACGCGAGGCGTCTACGTCGGCGGCACGGCCACGCCGGAGACCATTCACGATTTTTACGGTTTTCCCAAGGCGCTGTTCGACGTGCGCTATCCGGCGCCGGGCAATCCGGCATTGGCGCAGCAGATCGCGCAAACGGTAAAAGGCGCAAAAGTGCGCATCGATCCCGGCCGCGGCATCGACCACGGCGTCTGGAGCGTGCTGCGCATCATGTACCCACAGGCGGATGTCCCGGTGTTGCAACTGAGCCTGGACAGCGCGCAGTCCGGCGACTTCCACCACGCCCTTGGCCGCGAACTCGCGCCGCTACGCGACGACGGCGTACTGATCATGGGCAGCGGCAACATCGTGCACAACCTGCGCCTGTTCGATTTCCACGCCAGCGCACCGGCAGACTGGGCGGCGCGCGCCGATGCGACGCTGCGCGCGCGCATCGAATCCGGCGATCACGCCAGCCTGATCGACTGGGCCGGGCTCGGTTCGGAAGTCGCGCTCGGCATCCCCACGCCGGAGCACTACCTGCCGCTGCTGTACGTGATGGCGTTGCGCAGCGACGGCGAACCCATAAACTTCTTCAACCAGCGCGTGATCAGCGCGTTATCGATGACCTGCGCGCAAATCGGCTGAGCGCTCACAGCCGCACGCGCCGCAGGCGCAACGCGTTCGTCACCACTGACAGCGATGACAGGCTCATCGCCAGCGCGGCGATCATCGGGCTGAGCACGATGCCGAATGCCGGATACAGCGCGCCGGCGGCGATCGGCACGCCGATGACGTTGTAGACGAAGGCGAAAAAAAGGTTCTGGTGGATATTGCGCACGGTCGAGCGCGACAGCGCACGCGCGCGCAGGATGGCCGTCAGATCGCCCTTGACCAGCGTCACCCGTGCGCTTTCCATCGCCACATCGGTGCCGCTGCCCATGGCGATGCCGACGTCCGCAGCGGCCAGCGCCGGCGCATCGTTGATGCCATCGCCCGCCATCGCGACGCGCCGGCCTTCGCTCTTGAGTCGCGCCACCGCATTGGCCTTGTCGACCGGCGAAACGTCGGCGTGCACTTCGTCGATGCCGAGCGCGCGCGCCACCGCCTGCGCGGTGGTGGCGTTGTCGCCGGTCAACATGACGATGCGCAGACCCGCTGCGTGCAGGCGCCGGATCGCCTCCGGCGTGCTCGGCTTGATTCGATCGGCCACCGCAATCAACGCGGCGGGCACGCCGTCGATGGCAAGAAACATCACTGTCGCGCCTTCGCCACGCAGCGTGTCCGCGCGTTCGCGCGCGGTGGCATCGAGGCGCGCACCGACCTCGTCCATCAGCTTCGCATTGCCGAGCGCGACAGCGCGACCGTCGATGCGGCCGCGCACGCCACGGCCGGTTGGCGCAGCGAAATCCTCGGCTTTCGGAATGGCGACGCCGCGCTCTTCCGCGCCCGCGACGATGGCGCGTGCCAGCGGGTGTTCGCTCGGGCGCTCCAGTGCGGCAGCCAGCGCCAGCGCGCGCGCTTCGTCGAATCCGCCGAGCGCGTGTAGCGTGCGCAAGGCCGGCCGCCCTTCGGTCAACGTGCCGGTCTTGTCGACGACGAGCGTGTCGATATCGCGCAGCGCCTCGATCGCAGCGGCATCGCGGAACAGCACACCGGCTTGCGCACCGCGCCCGCTCGCGACCATGATCGAAATCGGCGTGGCGAGACCCAGCGCGCACGGACAGGCGATGATCAGCACCGACACCGCCGCAATCAGCGCATGCGTGAATTTGGGATCCGGACCGAATGCCGCCCAGGCGACGAACGCGACTACCGCGACCAATACGACAGCCGGCACGAACCACGCGGCGACCTTGTCGGCGACGCGCTGCAGCGGCGCCTTCGTGCGCTGCGCCTGTGCGACCAGCGCGACGATCTGCGCCAACAGTGTCGCGCCGCCGACCTTCAGCGCACGCATCGTCAGCGCGCCGTCCCGATTGACGGTGCCGCCGGCCAGCGTATCGCCAGTGCTCTTCTCCACCGGCATCGGCTCGCCGGTGAGCATGGATTCGTCGATGTGGCTCGTGCCATCCAGCACCACACCATCGGTCGGCACCTTTTCACCGGGCCGCACGCGCAACACGTCGCCGACGCGCACGTCGGTCAGAGGCACGTCATGCTCGTTGCCGTCGGGCGCGATACGGCGCGCGGTCTTCGGCGCCAGTCCCAACAACGCGCGCAAGGCCGCACCGGTACGGCGGCGCGCGCGCAATTCGAGAAAATCGCCGAGCAGCACCAGGACGACGATCACCGCGGCCGATTCGAAATACACCGCGACGCTACCGTGCGTGTCGCGGAACGTCGGCGGGAAAAAGCCCGGCGCTGCGAACGCGACCGCGCTGTACAACCAGGCCACGCCAGTACCGAGCGCGATCAGCGTATACATGTTCGGCGACCAGGGTTTGAGCGAGCGCCAGCCGCGCGCGAAGAACGCCGCACCTCCCCACAGCACGACGACGCTGCCCAGCAGCGCCTCCGTCCACGCGGCGAAGCGAGCCCATGGCGCAGGCAGATGCCAGCCCAGCACGTGCGGTCCCATCGCGCCAAGGAACACCGGTAACGTCAGCGTCGCACTGATCCAGAAACGCCGCGCCAATGCGTGCAAGTCGCTGTCGTCAACATCCGCGCTCGGCAGCACAGGCTCCAGGGCCATGCCGCAGATCGGGCAATGGCCCGGACCGATCTGGCGGATCTGCGGGTGCATCGGGCAGGTGTAGACCGTGCCGGATGGAACCACCGCGGCGGCCGTATCCGCATTGGACGCCTGCGTGCAGCAGGCGTGAGCACCGGGCGTGGCGTGCGCCGCTGCGTCGTGGTGCGCGTGCGTGGTCATGCGTCGTTCTCCTCGTTGCCCTTGGCGCGCAGTCGCATCCGCCGGCGTTCGAACAGCCGAAACGCTGCCGGGATCACCAGCATGGACAGGATCGGTGCGGTGATCATGCCGCCGACCATCGGCGCGGCGATCTGGCGCGTGAGCTCTGAACCCACGCCGCCGCCGAGCATGATCGGCAACAGGCCCGCAAAGATCACCGCCACCGTCATCGCGATCGGGCGCACGCGCATCAGCGCGCCTTCGCGGATCGCTTCATCCAGAGCGTCGTGGTTCGCTGCGTCTGCTGCCAATCGCCGCTGCCAGGCATGGCGCAGATACAGCATCATCACGACGCCGAACTCCGCCGTGAGGCCCGCCAGCGCGATGAAACCGATCACATTCGCTACCGAGATCTCGTAACCGAGCAACCACGTCAGCCAGAAGCCGCCAACCAGCCCGAGTGGTACGGTCAGCAGGATGATTCCGGCCTGCGCCGCATCGCGGAAGATCAGATAGATCAACAAGAACACGATCGCAATCGTTGCCGGCACCACCAGTTTCATGCGCTCTTTCGCGTGCTGCAGATATTCAAATTGCCCGGCCCAGCCCAGCGTGTAGCCGGGCGGCAATCTCACCTGCTGCGCGACCGCCCGCCGCAGCGATGCCACCACGCCGCCGAGATCGCTACTCGACGTGTCCACGTAGACGTAGGTGGTCGGTACGCCGTCCTCGCTCTTCAGCATCGGCGGGCCGCTGGTCACGGTCAGATCCGCGACTTGACCCAGGGTTACCTGCGCACCGCCGGGGGCGACAAGCGGCAAGGCCCGCAAAGCCGCCAGCGAATCGCGCTGCGGGCGCGGATAGCGCAGCACGATCGGGAAGCGCTCCAGCCCCTGCACGGTCCGGCCGATCGGCTCGCCGCCGACCACAGTGCTGATCAACGTCTGCACATCCTGCTGGCTCAAACCGTAACGCGCGGCGGCATCGCGGTGGATGCGCACCTGCACGTAGCGCCCGCCGGCACTGCGCTCGGCGATGGCGGAACTGACACCCGGTACCGTGCGCGCCACATTTTCGATCTGCCGGGCGATGCGTTGCAGCTCGCCAACGTCGGGGCCCAGCACCTTGATGCCGATCGGCGTCTTGATGCCGGTGGTCAGCATTTCGGTGCGGGTACGGATGGGATAAACGAACAGGTTGGTGAGCCCCGGTACTTTCACCGCCCGATCGAGTTCGGCGCGCAGCTTGTCCATGGTCATGCCGGAGCGCCATTGATCCTGCGGCCTGAAGGTGATCGTGGTGTCGAACATCTCCAGCGGCGCGTTGTCGGTCGCGGTCTGCGCGCGGCCGGTCTGACCGAACACGTGCGCTACCTCCGGCACCGTCTTCAACATGCGATCGGTCTGCTGCAACAGCTGCGCGGCCTTGCCGGCGGACAACCCCGGCAGCGCCGTCGGCATGTACAGCAACGTGCCCTCGTTCAATGGCGGCATGAACTCGCTGCCCAGCCGCGACAGGGGAATCAGCGCGGACAACAGCACCAGCGTTGCGAGCAGCAGTGTCGCGCGCGGAGCGCGCAGCACCCGGTCGAGCAGCGGACGATAGGCGGCCATCATCGCGCGGTTGAGCGGATTGGCGTGCTCGGGGCGGATATGTCCGCGTATCAGATATCCCATCAGCACGGGAACCAGCGTGACCGACAGGCCCGCAGCCGCGGCCATGGAATAGGTCTTGGTGAATGCGAGCGGCTTGAACAGCCGGCCTTCCTGCGCCTGCAGCGCGAACACCGGCACGAACGAAAGCGTGATTACGAGCAGGCTGAAGAACAAGGCCGGGCCGACTTCGCCCACCGCCTCCGCGATGAGATTCCAGCGCTCGCTGGCACCGGGCGCATCGCGGTCCGGATGCGCAAGGCGCCAGACTTCGATGTGCTTGTGTGCGTTCTCGATCATCACCACGGCGGCATCCACCATCGCGCCGATCGCGATCGCGATGCCGCCGAGCGACATCAGATTGGCCGACACGCCCTGCCAATCCATCACGACGAAGGCGGCCAGCACGCCCAACGGCAGCGTGATGACCGCGACCAGCGATGAACGCAGGTGCCACAGGAACAGTGCGCACACCAGCGCGACGATGATGAATTCCTCCAGCAGTTTCTCGCCGAGGTTGTTCACCGCGGCGCGGATCAGCTTCGAGCGGTCGTAAGTCGGCACGATCTGCACGCCCGGCGGCAGGCTCTTCTGCAACTCGGCCAGGCGCGCCTTGACCGCGTTGATGGTGGTCAGCGCGTTCTTGCCGTAGCGCAGGATCACGACCCCGCCGACCACCTCGCCCCGTCCGTCGAGTTCGGCAATGCCTTGGCGTACGGTCGGGCCGCGCCGGATCGTCGCCACCTCGTCCAGCAGCACCAGCGCGCCGTTCTTGTTGGTCGCGACCGGAATGCGCGCGAAGTCCTCGCGCGACTGCAGATAACCAACGCTTGAGACCATCAGATCGGCCTCGCCCTGTTCGATCACCGAGCCGCCGCTGGCGCCATTGGCCTGCTTGATCGCGTTCTCGACTTGCGGCACGGTCAATCCCCGAGCGGCCAGCGCCTGCGGATCGAGCACGACCTGCCATGCCTGTACCATGCCGCCCACCGTGGCGACCTCGGCCACGTTCGGAACGGTCTTCAACCGATAGCGCAAGAACCAGTCCTGCAGTGCGGTCAACTGGCCCAGATCATGGCGGCCGCTGCGATCAACGAGCGCATATTCGTAGATCCAGCCGGCGCCGGTTGCGTCGGGACCGAGCGCCGGACTGACATCGGCCGGGAGCCTGTCGCGAGCCTGACTCAGGTATTCGAGAACGCGTGACCGCGCCCAGTACGGATCGGTGCCGTCCGCGAAGAGAATGTAGACGTAGGAGTCGCCAAAGAAGGAAAAACCGCGCACCGTCGTGGCACCCGGCACCGACATCATCGTCGTCTCCAGCGGATAAGTGACCTGATCCTCGACCAGTTGCGGCGCCTGGCCCGGCCAGGAGGTGTGCACGATGACTTGCGTGTCCGACAGGTCGGGCAGCGCGTCGAGCGGTGTCCGCAGCAGCGCGACGACACCGGCAATGGCCAGCACCGCTGCGGCGAGCAGCACCATGCCGCGATTGACAATGGACCAGCGGATCAGCTTCGCGATCATGGATGCGCGCCGCTACTTGGTGAAGATGAAGATGAAGACGAAGCCGGCGGCATCTTCATGCCGGGCATTGCGCCGTTGCTTGCGGCGGGCACGGGTTTCGGGCCGGTGTTCAAACGCTCCAGCGCACCCGCAAGACTCGCTTCCGAATCGATCAGGAATTGGCCCGAGGTGACGATGCGCTCGCCGCCGTGCAAGCCGGCGAGGATTTCGGTCATGCCGCCGGACGCGCGCCCGGTTTTCACGCGTACCGGTTTGAAACCGCCATCGGACAGCATCTGGATGACGCGCGTATCGGTGCCATCGGCGATGACGGCTTCATCCGGAACCAACGGACGCGGCGCATCCGCCGCACCGTCGATGCGCACGTCGACGAACATGCCCGGCGCCAGTTCGTGTTTCGGATTCGGCAGCACGATGCGCGCGCGCCGTGTGCGCGTTATGGGGTCCACGTCCGGCAACAATTCTTCCACGCGGCTCCGAAAGGTCGCGCCCGGCAGCGCACTGAGCGTTGCCACGATCGGCGTCCCGGCACCGACGCCGCCGCTTTGCGCCTGCGGGATCGCGGGGTCGACCCAAACGCTGTCGAGTCCGTTCAAGCTCATGATCGGCATGCCGGCACTGATCTGCTGGCCTTCGCGCGCATTCAACTCGCTGACCACGCCAGCAATCGGTGCGCGCAAGGTGATCCTTTCACTGCCGGCGCGCAGCCCGCGAATAGTCGCGTCGTCCATGCCCAGCGCAAGCAGGCGCGCGTGCGCGGCGCCACGCAAGGCGCGCGCATCGGCCGACGTCGCGTCGTCCAGCGCAAAATATTCCGCCGCCGCCGCGTTCCATTGCGGCGCGAGGATTTCCGCCAGCGGCTGACCGGCTTTCACCGCGGCGTAGGGCGCACGCACGTAGAGTTTTTCAAGCGTGCTGTCGGTACGCGCGCTCACCGTTACCGCGAGACGCTGATCCCAAGCGACGGTGCCGGGCACGTGCAACGTAGCGGGCAACGTTCCGACTTTGATCACTTCGCTGCGCACGCCCAGGTTCTGCTCGACCGCGGGATCGATGCGCACCACGTCCTGATTCGCACTGCCGCCTGCATCGGCAAACTTGGGCACCATTTGCATGCCCGTCGGCGAGGTGCCCGGGTGATCGAAATGCTGCTGCGGCAACATCGGGTCGTACCAGTACAAAATCTTCGGGCTCGAAGATTGCGAAGTAGCGGCTGTGTCGTGCGTGGCAACGGTGGGCGCGGACTGCCACGCGACGAAATAGCCGACGAGTCCGGCTGCGATCAGCGCAGCGGCCGCACCTGCAACCACAAGAACGTGTTTCATCGCGGCATCTCCGCAGCGGAACCGGAATCGGGCACCAGATAGGCAAGCGAAACCCATGTCCTGCCCCAGGCGGCAAGTGCCCGCGCATAGGCGACGCGGATGTCGATCTCGTCACGGCGCGCGTCGAGCCAGGGTTGCAGCGATGCGCCGCCGCGGTAGGCGGCCAGTGCGGTGCGCGAGCGGTCCTCGGCAAGCGGCAGCAGTTCATCGCGATAGCGCCGTACCTGCCTGCCGTCGCCCTGCCAGGCAGCCAGCGCGCTGGCGACGGCCTCGTGCTGGGCGCGGCGCGCGTCCTCGTGTTCGGCGAGCACGGCATCGCGTTCGGCGTAGCGCGCGCCGATGTCGCGATCCTGGCGATCGCCGGGAAACAGCGGCAGGCTGAAACCGACCATCACACTGACCATGTCGGGACGATGGATGCGCTCGCCGTAATTCAGGCTGATGCTCCAGTCCGGGCGCTTGCCCGCCTTGGCGAGATCGATACGCGCCTGGGCGCGATCCTCACGCGCGCTCCAGCCGAGCAAAGGCCCCTGCCGATCCGGGCTGCCCAGCAGTTGCGCCGGCGACACCGGCAACGCCGAGAAATCCGGCGCCGGCGCGAGTTCGCCGGCGGCGCGGTCGCCGACCCAGCGCGCGAGCGCGGCGCGCGCCATCGCCATGTCGGCTTCGGCGGCGTCGATCCGGTTGTCAAGTTCGACCGCCGCCGCGCGCGTCGCCAACGCATCGGTCGCGTCGCCGGTACCGCCTCGCAGCTTCGCCTTGCCGGCCGCCGCCGCGAGTGCGGATTGCGCACGCAGATCGGCCAGCAATTCGCGTTCGCGCAGCGCGGCCCACACCGCCACCCAGGCACCGGCCGCAGCGCGCCGGGTCGCCAGACGCATGGCGATCGCATCGGCATCGGCGATGCGCATATCGGCACCGGCCACCGCGCGCTCGGCCTTGCGCTTGGCGCGCGCCGGGATCTCCTGCATCACTCCGACCGTGCGCATGGTCATGTCATCGGCCGCAGCATCGAAAGCCTGCGCACCGGTCGCGGTGAGATTGTCGATGCCGACGACGAGCTTGGGATCGGGCAGTTGCCCGGCGCGCACGGCGTCATCCTGAGCCGCCTGCGCGCGCAGCTGTTGTGCCTGTACCTGCGGCGCCTGCGCGGCGGCAAGCTGTGCTGCCGCATCCAGACTCAACGGTGGCGCCCTGTCCGTCTCGCTCAAGGCTTGCGCGTGCGCCGCGGCGAAGCATAACGCGAGGGTCAGCGACCAGGACGCGCACCGACGCCTGCCGCCGCGATCATTCGTGCGCATGCGCTGCATGATCCATCTCCATCTTCATGTCCTCGTCCGGCGGCGCCTTGGCGACGGTGGCCTTGTATTCGGCAGGCGTCATGCCGGGCAGCTTTTCAAGGAAGGCCACCATGCTCCAGATCGTGGGATCGTCATGGCTGAAGCCCCAGGCCGGCATCGCGCTCATCTTGATGCCGTGCTTGATCGTCCAGAATGCGTCGCGCGGATCGACGTGCGTCTGCCACAGGATCGGCGGCGGCGGATACAGTCCGGGGCGGATTTCGGAAGTCGCCATGCCCGGCGCAAGGTGGCAGCCGGTGCACATCGCGGCGTACTGGCCAGCGCCCTTGAGGATCAATTGCGGATCGTTCAGGTTCGGCACGACGAGCGAGCGCGCGTGGGCATGGATCGAACGCGCCCGCACCATCTGCATGAACCGGTAGACGGTCGGCCAGTGCGGCGAGTCCGCACCGATGTTGTACAGGCCGGACCAGGCGAAGACGACCGACCCCGCGCCGATCGCGACGAGAACAGCGACGACGACTGCAAGGTATTCATTGCGTTTTTTCATGTTGGCTTCCTCTTTCAGAACCAGATGCGCAACCCCGCGACCAGGCGCGGATCGAATGCGGCTTCGCCCGCACGGCGGGCAAGGTCCGCGGTCCTGCCGAAGCGGCGTTCCCATTCCACGCCGACGTACGGGGCGAACTGGCGCGTGAACTCGTAACGCAGGCGCAACCCCAACGCGGCGTCGGACAGGCCGGAACCGATGCGACGCCGCGGATCGCTGCGGCCGTAGAGATTGGTCTCGAAGCGCGGTTCCAGGATCACGCGCTGCGTCCAGCGCAATTCGTAGGTGGACTCGAAGCGCAGCGCGGTACGCCCGGCCTGACCGATATAGAACGCCGCATCGACTTCGAACCAGTACGGCGCCAGGCCCTGCACGCC